>CASFQX010000101.1 GCA_949296375.1 uncultured Olsenella sp. | reverse complement strand
CAGGGGTAGAGCACTTCCTTCACACGGAAGGGGTCGCTGGTTCGAATCCAGCATCGCCCACCAGCGGGGATATAGCTCAGTTGGGAGAGCGCGTGACTGGCAGTCACGAGGTCAGGGGTTCGAACCCCCTTATCTCCACCAAGATGGCTCTGGAGCCGTCGGGTTTCTCGCCCGGCGGCTCTTTCTTTTTGCCAAATCCATTTGAGGGTTATAGGACAAAACGTGTGTCCGATATTGCACCGTATCCGCAGGTAGAAACGTCTAGATCAGGCCCGGGAATTGGTTCCCCCAACTGCCTGCCTGGACAAAACGTGCGTCCGGTTTGCCGCGTAGCCCCAGCTAGACCATGCTGAAACGACCTGAGAAGTTGGTCGATGAGGCGGGATTCCGATGAAGGCTCACGCATGCCCCCTGTGCAGGACGAGGATGAAGAGGAACGGCATGACGAGCGCGGGCAGGACGCGGTGGAGGCGCACGTCCTGCGGCGCGAGAACGGTGCACAGGAAGGACAACTCTGCCAAGCTGCTCGAGTCCTTCCTTGGCTGGCTGCTCACCAGGGGGCGGCAGACCGACATGCCGGGCGGCGGGCGGATCTTCAGACGGAAGACGGCCCGCTTCGGGGAGATATGGCCCATGCCGCCGAAGGTCGCCGTCTCCGATGGCGGGGACGGCCTCGTGAAGGCGCTCGGGAGGACATGGCCCGGCGCGCGCCGCCAGCGCTGCGTGTTCCACGCATTCTCGCAGGTGAGGCGCTGCACCACGACGAGGCCTGGACGCAGGCCGGCGCCAAGCTTCACGGCCTCGCCAGGGCGCTCCTCGCGGTCACAGCCCTCAGGTATGCCGGCCCACCGTCCGCCTCGCGTCGCAGCGCACCAAGTGCGCGTTTGATTTCCAGTCAGAATGCCACTGCTCCAAAACAAGAAGCTGAACCTGGCTATGGCGTCAATGTTGCAAATTATGATGGGAAGCTAATCGACTTAAAGGAGGCCGGTATTGTTGACCCGGCCCGCGTCGCGCACGAGGCTATTCAAAACGCCGTCTCAATTGCCAGTACAGCTATGACCATGGGTGCATTAGTGGTTGATATTCCCGAAAAGCAACCATCTAACCCCGATGCAGGCATGAGCTATCAATAGCCTCTAGTAGTTTCTAGATTATAATACCCGTCATATATGGTGGGTATTATGATTATGCTTGCTATTTTTGACATATAGGCAGGAAAGGAACAGTTAATGGCGAACTTTAATAATGGTAACGGCACTCCAGATACACTACCCTCAACCAATCAGGAGCAATATTCTCCCGAGGACAACAACCCCGAACATAAAAGTCATCTTGGACGCAACTTAGTTATTGGCGGGATAGCGGTAGTTGCCCTAGCGGCATGTACTGGGATGTTTAATGGAAGTGGAGACAATGGTGGATCAGCACCAGACACCGACACACCAGTCGCCGAGGAGACAACAGACAGTAATAATATCGCCATCCCAGCACCAACAATTGAGACTCCTAGTAACGAAGGAAAAAGCTGGATTGACATTATTAGCGAGGAATACCTAGATGAAGATGGCGTTTTATTGACCTCGCAAGAAATTGCTGATTATTTAGGCACATCAGTATCAGACCTTTCCGACTACGCATTTGACGTAGCCACATGCTTAGAGGACTGGACTAAATTTCACCAGAATAATCTCTATTTAACTAGCTGCGAAGTAGTAAATAGTAACGAGAGTTCGATTCCGGTATTAAGAGCATCATGTGATTTTGAAAATGGGTTTAGTGGCAACTTAGCAATTACAATTAACCCAGAGAACGGCAACTTCATTATTCGAATAAGCGACATCTATGGTTCACAAGGTTACCAATTCGAATCTAATGAAATACCTGGTTTCGATGAATTAGCACAAATTGCCTCACAGAATTTCAACTAAAACTTTTCAATATTTAGGGATAATATTTACTTACTTCCGACCAAAGAAGTCAATTTCTTTGATAACGTCCAGTAGCGCCTGAGCCCGTCGCGAGCCGTCAGCAATGCCCTTGGCGGCTTCGTGGGCGGCTGGGATTAACGTGCTGTCATCAGTTGTGCGAATTAATAGCAATAGTGCGTCAAACTTGTCCTCGGCCGGTAAGTCTAGTTGGTCAACTAATGGGCGTAGCTCGGTTATTGCCTGACGCTTAATGTCCTCTAGGTTTGATTGCCAGTCAGAATGCCACTGCTCCAAAACTGCTAACCGGGGTTATAGGACAAATCTGGTGGTGCCACCCGCACACCGAGAGACCGAGACCGGCGAGGGAGCTCCTCCGCTCCATGCCGACCGGCGACGACATCGACCTCCTCTACAGGACCCACTCGATGGCGCCGAAGGGGGGCGGGGGCCCGGAGTGGGGCGACCGGGTCGTGTGGGAGGAGCTCCACCACAAGGACCCACACCCCTTCTGGCTGGACTAGGACAGGTGTTCTATCGGGACACACATTTTGTCCTATAAACCGCTCATGTCCCCACAAAAGTCGCCCGAGGTTTTGGGTTTTCCCAGTTGGACCAAAAACTCGGGCGACTTTTGTGTGGCATCAGACACAGGGAGCTGCGCTGGGGGACCCTTTGGAGACGCGACGCCTCCCGCTCTAGCGGCCCGTGACCGCCTTGCGCAGCATCATGACATAGGCCTGGGCACCCTCGGGGCGCAGGTGCGTTCCGTCGTCCCAGAAGTACTCGTCGTGGCCGGTGCTAGCCGCGTACCAGTCCACGAGCTCCACGTTTTCATACTCGCTCGCAACCTGAGCGAGCATTCCGTTCACGCGGTCCTGCGTGGCGCCCGGGAGACGGGTGTTGACGAGAAGGACGCGGCGGTCGGGACCGCAGGCCTCCACGAGCTTTCTCATGTCGTCCTCGCCGCCCACGCCGTTGGTGCCGAGCGCGAAGATCACCACGGGGGCGTCATGGCCGGCTGCGACGCAACTATTGAACACGTCCACGCCAACTATGAGCTGTCGGCTGATGGCAGAGTCCATCCATCCGTTGGGGAAGATCTGGTAGAAGGCGTCCTGGGCACCCAGCGAGACGGAGTCCCCTACGAGGAGCACCTTCGCATCCGTGACGCCCGTCTGGGGGTCAACGGTGTAGTCCTCGGGCTTGGGTATGGAGGAATCCTCCTTTTCGGGAGCTTCCTCCTCCGGGGCCCCTTCCTCTTTCGGCGTCTCCTCCTCCTGCTCGGGCGCCGCCTCGTCCTCTATGACCGTGTTCTCGCGGTCCACGGGCTCCTGCGAGGACTGCGTCTGCTGATTGAGGGGAACTCCGGTCTGGGAGGCATTCACCGGCACCACGGCGAGCACAAGAAGCGCGATGACGCTAACCAGGTAGAGCGCCGCCTGCGCAGAAGTCTGGTTGAAGAGCCAGCGTCTGCCCACGCCCTTCTCAACAACAAGGTGAGAGGCAACGCTCACGCCCACGATGACGGCAAACTCCAGCACCCAGCCCCACCAGGGGAGCTCCGTCGTCCTGGTTGCGGGGTTCATGACGAGTAGCAGCGGGTAGTGCCAGAGGTACAGCGAGAAGGACACGGCGCCCGCCGCAACGAGCGGCCTCAGGCCGAGTACGCGCGCCACGGGGCCCTTCTCGGCGCGGGACACAACACCCACGAGCACCGCGGCGAGAAGCGAGGCCACGAGGGTGCCGCCCCGGTACGTGAGCGGGGAGAAGCCGTCGATCATGAAGCACATGACAACGAGCAGCGCAATCGAAACCACAGCCGCAAGCTCGTATGCCCATGTGGGAACGGGGCGCCTCTCTCTGCCGCCGTGAGGTCTGCGGCGCAGGTCCCAACCGGAGCCGCGCGTCATGAGCGCACAGAGTGCGCCAACGAGAAACTCAGCCGCTCGAGTGTCAGGGCCGTAGTAGATGCGGGTGGTGTCGCCAGAGGGGTCAAAGAGGAGCGCCATCTCGATAGCCGAGGCAAGGATGAGCACGCCCACAACGGCGAGAAGCGCCTTGCGCTCCTTGCAAACCTTGCGGAGCAGCATGAGCACGAGCGGCCAGACGATATAGAACTGCATAGTCACGCCCAGGAACCAGAGGTGCGTGAGCGGGGAGGGGAGGCCAGCCGCGGCAAAGTAGGGCACGTCGCTCACAATGAAGTGGATGTTCTCAAAGAAGAGCAGCGAGCTCAGCGCATCAGACTTCACCTTGGGAACGAGCGCGTGCGAGAAGAGCGCACACAGGATCGTGGTGAAGCCCACGAGCACGAGCACCGAGGGGACGAGCCTCGCAAGACGGCGCTTGAGGAAGCGGGGGTAGTCAAGGCGCCCGGAGGCGTCGAGCTCTCGCTCGAGCGAGAGCGTCGTGAGATACCCCGTGAGGACAAAAAAGACGGACACGCCGAAGAAGCCACCGGGAAGCCACGACGGGTCGGCGTGATAGAGCACGATGGCGAGAATGGAAAGGGCGCGGATTCCCTCGAGGGCGGCAACCTTGCCCCTTGCCTTAATCTCCTCCACCTGCAATGACGTGGTCTTTGCCGCATGTTTTGGGGACGCAGAGCCGCCCCTAGTGTGCGCCGCTCGGTAGGTATTCATCTTAGCTTCGTTCACCTGCACTGCGCTTCCTATCACATTCTGCATTGTCACAAACACGTCGATTATACTTCCGGAGCCTCTTTGGGTATGGGGATTCGGGAAGCCTCCATATGTTGCAAAACTATGTCGTATACTGAGTCGGTTGAAGAGAGAGGATCGTCATGAACCAAGAGAACCCCGCCGAGCTCTTTGGGCTCAGGCTCGCCCACGTGGGCATCAACACCACCTCGCCCGAGGAGGCGTCCGGGACCGCGGACGCCCTCTGTGCGCTTCTCGGCATCGCACGAGGGGAGGAGCCCTTCCCGGTGTCCTCCTTCGCCGGCAACCTCGTGGAGGTCATGAACAATGGCGGCCGCGGCGAGAAGGGCCACATCGGGCTGCACGTGGACGACATCGACGCCGCCCAGGCCTGGTACGAGGCGCGCGGCGTGGAGTTCAACGAGGCCTCCCGCACGCTCTGCCCCGATGGCTCCGGGCGCACCTACCTCATCTACTTCAAGGAGGAGATCGCCGGCTTTGCGATCCACCTCACCATCGCCGACTAGCAGGAACCTCACGTGATCGCACTCGCAGACAAGATTACCAAGTCCTTTGGCGGCCGCGTGCTCTACGCGGGCGCCACGCTGCAGCTCAACGCCGGAGAGCGCTGGGCGCTCGTCGGGCCCAACGGCTCGGGTAAGACCACGCTTCTTCGCATCATCATGGGCGAGGAGAGCGCCGACGAGGGCACCGTGAGCTTCGCGCGCGACGTCACGGTTGGCTATCTCGAGCAGGAGACGCACCTCGCGGGCGAGAAGAGCGCGCTTGCCGAGGTCGTGGACTCCGCCCACGAGGTCAAGGAGATGGAGCGCCGCGTGCGAGAGCTGGAGCACCAGATCTCCGAGACCGCGCCCGGCGAGGAGCTCGATCGCCTGCTCGAGCGCTACGGCGCGGCGCAGGACCGCTTCGAGCGTCTCGGCGGATACGAGCTCGAGGCCCGCGCCCGTCAGATCCTGGCAGGCCTCGGCTTTCCCGTGGAGGACTTTGACAAGCCCGCCCGTGACTTCTCGGGCGGCTGGCAGATGCGCATCGCCCTCTCCAAGCTCCTGCTGCGCCACCCCGACCTGCTGCTCCTGGACGAGCCCACCAACCACCTCGACCTCGAGAGCGTGCGCTGGCTCGAGCAGTTCCTCGCGGGCTACGACGGCGCCGTGCTTCTCGTGTCTCACGACCGTGCCTTCATGGACGCGTGCGTCTCCCACGTGGCGGCCGTGGAGAACCGCCGCATCACCACGTACACCGCAAACTACTCCGGCTACCTCAAGCAGCGCGAGGACAACCTCGAGCAGATGCGTGCAAAGCGCGCCGCCCAGGAGCGCGAGATCGCGCACATGCAGGTCTTCGTGGACAAGTTCCGCTACAAGCCCACCAAGGCCGCACAGGCCCAGGAGCGCATGAAGAAGATCGAGCAGATCAAGAGCGAGCTCGTGATCCTGCCCGAGGGTACCAAGAAGGTGCACTTCTCGTTCCCGGAGCCGCCGCGCACCGGAGACGAGGTCGTGAGCCTCGAGGGCGTTGCCAAGTCCTTTGGCGAGAACCACGTCTACGAGGGCGTTGACCTTAAGCTCTACCGCGGCGATCACGTGGCGCTCACCGGTCCCAACGGAGCCGGCAAGTCAACGCTGATGAAGCTCATCAACGGCCTTCTCGAGCCCGATGCCGGAACGGTTGCCCTCGGCAAGAACGTGACGAAGGCCTATTACGCACAGCACCAGCTCGAGCAGCTCAACGAGGCCAACACGGTACTCGGCGAGATGGACTCGGTGGCGGCCGGCTGGACGACCTCCGAGGAGCGCCGCCTGCTCGGCGCGTTCTTGTTCCACGGCGACGACGTCGAGAAGCGCGTGGGCGTGCTCTCGGGCGGCGAGCGGGCGCGCCTCGCGCTCGCGAAGATGCTCGTGGCCCCTGACCCGCTGCTTCTGCTCGACGAGCCCACCAACCACCTTGACATCGACTCGGTGGACGTGCTCGAGAGAGCGCTCGTTGACTTCAAGGGCACGATCGTGCTCATCTCCCACGACGAGCACCTCGTGCGCGCCGTGGCCAACAAGGTCGTGGACGTGCGCGACCACAAGGTCACCGTCTACGAGGGCGACTACGACTACTTCCTCTTCAAGCGCGCGGAGCTCGAGGCCCGTGCTGCCGAGGAGGCTGCCGGCGTTGCTCCGACGCCCGCTGCAAAGGTCGCTGCTGAGCCCGCCCAGCCGGCCACCGGGCGCAACGTCAAGACCCGTGAGCAGCGCCGTGCCGAGGCGGAGGAGCGCAACCGCAGGAACCGCGCCCTCAAGGCGGAGCGCGACCGCCTGCGCGAGGTCGAGGCCGCGCTCGAGCCCGCGCAGGCCCGTCTCGCCGAGCTCGAGACGCTCATGGCTGACCAGGAGCTCTACAACGACGCCAAGCGCTTCGACGAGTGCATGACGGAGTACGCGGCGCTCTCCAAGAAGGTTCCCGCCCTCGAGCAGGAGTGGCTCGAGCTCACCGAGAAGCTCGAGGAGGCCGCCAATGCGTAAAGGGCTTCCGAGCGCCGCTCTCAGGTTCATCTCGCTCGCGTGCCGCTGCCTCGCCTGGGCGCTCGTGGCGCTCGTCGTGGCGGACGCCCTCCTTCCCGCTGGGCCGCGCTCGCTGCTCCTCCCGCTGAACGGCGCCGTCTCCGCCTGCGTCCCAGCGCCCCTCTCCGGACTCTTTGTGTTTCCCACGCCGTTTGGCGGGGCCTTCCGAGGAGACTTTGCCATCCTTGCAGTGGTAATGCTCGTGATCGACTGGCTTCTCGCCAGGCTTTCCGCGTCCGTCGATCGCGCCGCGTGAGGGGAGTGACGTGTCGGATACTCTCGAGAGACTCGCATCCATTGCCCTGACCGTGGTTCTCGTCATGTTCTCCGCGATCGTGCACGAGGTGGCACACGGACTTGCGGCGCTCGCCTGCGGCGACGCCACCGCCAAGGAGCGCGGGCGCCTCACGCTCAACCCAGCGGCGCATCTGGACGGCTTTGGGTCGGTCCTGCTGCCGCTCGTGATGGCGCTTCTCGGCGGGCCGGTCTTTGCCTTTGCCAAGCCCGTGCCCTATAACCCGCATCGGCTGCGCAACCCGCGACGCGACGAGCTGATCGTGGCCCTCGCCGGACCCGCCTCCAATCTTTTCCAGGCGCTTCTCGGCGCCGGCGTGCTTCACCTCGCCTGGGAGCCGCTTACAGGTGCCGTGCTGGCAGGCAGCGTCTCTCTTGAGGTCTTTAGCTGGATCTACACTGCGCTCTATACCTATGTTGCCGTGAACCTCGTCCTGTGCTTCTTCAACCTCATCCCAATCCCGCCGCTCGACGGTTCGAAGGTCGTGCTCTACTTCCTCTCTGGAGAGGCGCGCGCGAGCTACTACCGCCTCCAGCAGTACGCGATGCCGATCCTCATCGTGGTTCTCTACCTCGTACCCTCGATGCTTCGCATCGACCCGGTGGGCATGTACCTTGACGCCACGGCCTATGGGCTTCTCGACCTTCTGCTTGCGGGGGTCTAGCCGTGGCATCCTATCGCGTCTCCACACAGGCCTACTCCGGACCCTTCGACCTACTCCTCCAGTTGGTGAGCAGGCAGCGGGTGACCATCGGGTCCATCTCGATCTCTGAGGTTGCCAACCAGTACCTCGCCGAGGTCGAGCGCATGCGCGACCTCGACCTCGACGTGGCGAGCGACTTTGTGCTCGTTGCCTCCACGCTTCTCGACATCAAGGCGGCCTCTCTCGTTCCCGACGAGCCCGTCCGTCGCACGGATGACATAGACGAGGAGGACGATGACCTCGAGGGCCTCACACCAGACGAGGCGCGCGAGGTCCTCATCGCCCGGCTCATCGCCTACAAGCAGTTCAGGGGAGCAGCATCCGCTCTGACCTCGCGCCTCGAGGCAGAGGGCCGCATGCACCCGAGGACCGTGGGGCCCGATCCGGAGTTTCTCGGCCTCATGCCCGACTACCTCGAGGGCATAACGCTTCGCAGCCTCGCCGTGATCTGCGCGGACATCGACAGCCATCGCGAGACCATGCTGCTCGAGGCCGAGCACGTGGCGCCGCGGCGCCTGCCCGTGGCGCTCACCATCGCCGCCGTGGACCGCTTCGTCCGCGGCCGAGGGCGCGTCACGTTCTCCGAGCTTCTCGACGGCCAGGACACCCCGGAGGTGGTCGTGGCCAACTTCCTGGCGATTCTCGAGCTCTACAAGCGCGGCTTGGTTGACGTGCGCCAGAGCGAGACCTTTGGAGAGATCGACGTCTCGCACATCGAGGGGGCGCCGGCATACGAGCTCGACGAGTCCGTCCTTGCGGAGATGCGCGAGTGGGACATCACAGAGGCAACCCCGGACGAGGGAGAAGACCGTGGCTGATTTGGGACGTGTGGAATCCGGCTCGCTGAAGGGCCTGCTCGAGGCGCTGCTGCTCGTCTCAGACGACTCCGTGCCCGCGACGACGCTCGCACAGGCAGCGGGCGTGGAGCCCGGCGAGGCCGCCGAGGCCCTGGCGGAGCTCGCCGCAGAGTATGCCGATGCCAACCGCGGCTTCCAGCTGCGCGAGGTCGCGGGCGGGTGGCGCCTCTTCACGCACCCCGCCTACCATGACCAGGTGGCCGACTACGTGCTCTCCTGGGACACGCGGCGTCTCTCGCAGGCCGCGCTCGAGACGCTCGCCGTCATCGCCTACCACCAGCCGGTCACGCGCGAGGGCGTGCGCGCGATCCGTGGCGTCAACTCCGACGGCGTGATCGCGTCACTGCGCGAGAAGGGCCTGGTGCGCGAGGTCGGTCGAGATCGCGAGCACGGCGGGGCCCAGCTCTGGGGTACGACGCGCCTCTTCCTCGAGCACTTTGGGCTGCGCAGCCTGCGCGAGCTGCCGCCGCTCGAGGACTTTGCGCCCGACGAGGAGTCCAAGCGCTTCATCCGCGAGCGCCTCTCCGGGCGCTCGATCTCCTCCACGCTCGAGGAGGCCGCCGAGGACATGGACGACGAGCGCGAGCTCCTCGACGACTATGAGGACGACGCCGATTCTTTCGGCACAAACGCTAACCCTGAAGCTCAGGTCGAGCGTGATTCCGAAGCCCTTACCAGCGACGACGCATCCGAGCAGCCGGAAAGCGAGAAGACCGAGCGATGAGCGACCCCATCCGCGAGAGCGGCGTCTACCCCATGCGCCTCCAGCGCTTCCTTGCCCGCGCCGGCGTGGCGAGCAGGCGCGGATCCGAGCGCCTCATGAGCGCCGGGCGCGTGCGGGTGAACGGCGTCGTTGTGAGCGAGCTCGGGAGCAAAGTGGACCCCGAGCGTGACGTCGTGACCGTCGACGGGATCGTGTGCACCCTTTCCGAGGCGCCCTTCACGCTGATGCTCTACAAGCCCGCCGGCTACGTCACCACCATGGGCGACCCGCATGCGCGCAGGACCGTGGCCGAGCTCGTCCCCCTGGGCGAACACCCCGGCCTCTTCCCCGTGGGACGGCTCGACCTCGACACCACGGGGCTTCTCCTCTTCACCACGGACGGCGATCTCGGCCAGGCGCTTCTGCACCCATCGCGCCTCGTGACCAAGCACTACGTTGCCCTCGTCACAGGAACGCCGAGCGAGGATGACCTCGAGCGTCTCCGTCGTGGCGTCATGCTCGAGGAGGGCGTGCGCGCCGCGCCCGCCGAGGCGAGGCTCCTCTCGTCGGGAGACCCGCTCTTCTCGCTCGTGGCGCCGCGGGGAGCCGGGCGCACGGGAGGTGGCGAGAAGAACGCCGTGGTGGGACTCACCATCCACGAGGGGCGCAAGCACCAGGTAAAGAAGATGATGCAAGCCGTGGGCCACCGCGTCCTGCGACTCCACCGTGACGCCTTTGGGCCGCTCAGGCTCACCGGGCTAGCCGAGGGCGCCTGGAGGGAGCTCACCGATGACGAGACGCGCGCGCTTGCCGCGGCTGCGACGAGAGGGGAGGGGCAGCATGGCCGGCATGCCCGGTGACGTCGTCACCCAGCGGGTGCTCTTCATGAGGCACCCAGAGACCATATCCAACACCCAGCACTTCTTCTCGGGGCGGCTCGACGTGCCGCTCACCCCGCACGGAGAGGAGCAGCGCGCTCGTGCCGTGGAAGCGCTCGTTGCCTTTGGGCCCGACCGCATCTTCTGCTCGCCGCTCTCCCGCGCGCGCGGGCTCGCCGAGGAGGCGGCTGAGCGGCTCGACGTCACCTGCACGCCCCTCGACGACCTTCTCGAGCTCGACTTTGGCCCGCTCGAGGGAATGACCGTTGCCGAGGTCATGGGTGCTGGCGCGAGCTTTCCCTGGCCCGTGGACGAAGACGGCGTATCACACCCGCCGGCAGGGGCGGAATCCTTCGAGCACCTGCGCGAGCGCTGCCGGCGCGTCCTGGAGCGGCTGCGACCCCTCACGGGACGTACGGCCTGCGTCACGCACGGCGGCTACCTCCGCATGCTCACTGCGGCCGTATATGACATCCCGCTCACGCGCTTCTGGGACCAGCACGTGCTCAACGTCTCCTCCCACTATCTGACCTGCGACGGTAATACCTTCGCCCTCGGCGGCTTCAACCTCTCTCCGGAGGAGGTCATCTCGCACGCCACCACGCCCAACGAGTACGACACCCGCGACATCTGGGGAACGCGGAGTAAGGAGCACAAATGATCGTTGCCATCGACGGGCCCTCGGGCTCCGGAAAGTCATCCGTCGCGCGCGAGGTCGCGCGGCGCTGCGGCCTCACCTACCTGGACACCGGCGCGATGTATCGCTCCGTGGCACACGCCTGCCTGTCCCGGGGCGTCAACCCCGAGGACGAGCCGACCGTGGCCGAGGTGGCGCGCACCGTGAGGATCGAGTTTCTCCCCGGCGATGACGGCCAGCGCGTGCTTGTGGACGGCGAGGACGCCACGGCACAGATTCGCACGCCCGAGGTCGAGCGCGCGGTCTCGCCCGTCTCCGCCAACCCGGCGGTCCGCGAGACGATGGTCGCGATCCAGCGCGAGTTTGGCGCCGCGGGCGACGTCGTCGCGGAGGGACGCGACATCGGGACGGTCGTCTTTCCGGGTGCGGACGTGAAGGTGTTTCTCAGCGCATCGCCTGAGGCACGGGCGCGTAGGCGCGCCGTCCAGCGACAGGGCGGCAACCTCGCCACCGGACACGACGTTGCCGTTGACGCCGAGGCCGAGCGCGCCATTCTCGCAGACCTCGTGCGCCGCGACGACTATGACTCCTCTCGCGAGGCCTCTCCGCTGAGGCCTGCCGAGGACGCCCGTCGCATCGACTCCTCTGAGCTCACCTTCGAGCAGGTGGTCGACGCCATCATCGCGCTCTCGCCCGAGCTTGCCGCGCGCGCCGAGAGGAGGCGCTCATGAGCGAGAAGGACGCCGCAGGCCGCGAGGCCACCGAGGGGGCCAAGGGCACGGGGCGCATGCGCGCCTTTGCCGGCAACACCCTCGACGACTATTACGACCACGACATCCGCGAGCACCCGCTCCCTGGCCGTCTGCTCATCGGCGCCATCGTGCGCATCCTGTGGGTGATCACCAAGTTCCTGTGGCCCTGGCGCGTGGAGCGCGCCGAGCTTCTCGTCAACGACGCCCGCGGGCGCGTGCTCATCATGAACCACGAGTCCATGCTCGACCCGGTGGTGACGGTCGTGACGCTGTGGCTCGCGCACGTCCCGGTGCGCATCGTCTACAAGAGCGAGCTCGACAAGATCAAGCCCGCCGCCTGGCTCTTCTCGCGCGCCGGCGGCTTTCCCGTGGAGCGCGGCACCGCCGACATGAAGACCGTGCGCCGCGCCCGCGCGATGCTCATGCGCGGCGAGTGCGTGCTCATCTATCCGGAGGGCACCCGCGTGCGCCGCGACGAGGACGCCCAGGCCCACGGCGGCTACGCCATCATGGCGCAGCTTGCCAAAGCACCGGTGCAGCCCGTGGCCATCATCGGGGCGCGACACCTGCGCTTCCGCCACCGCGTATACGTGCGCGCGGGCGAACCCATCGAGTGGTCCGACCTGGCCGCCGAGAAGCGCAAGGAACAGCTCGCCGAGATGGAGCGCGTGGGCATGGAGCGCGTCTATGCGCTCCGCGACGAGCTTCGCCGCGACTACCCGGGGGTGGACTAGATGGCCGTCACCCAACCCCAGATCCGCATCGCCGAGGAGGCCGGCGCCTGTTACGGCGTCGAGCGAGCGCTGCAGATGGTGGAGGCCGCCGCTGCGGAGGGCACCGGCGCCGTTCACACGCTCGGCCCGCTCATCCACAACCCGCGCGTCGTGGCCGACCTTGCCGCCCAAGGCGTTGACGCCGTGAGCACTCCCGAGGAGGCGGCTGGCGACACGCTCCTGCTTCGCACGCACGGGACGGTCCCCGAGGAGGAAGCCCGGGCCCGCGACCTCTGTGCGCGGGTGCTGGACGCAACCTGTCCTTTCGTCAAGAAGGTCCACCTGGCTGCCGAGCGGCTCTCGAACGAGGGCTACCAGGTCGTCGTGGTGGGCGAGGCAGGTCACCCCGAGGTGGAGGCCACGCTGCCGCACGCGCCAGGAGCGGTCGTCGTGGGGTCTGCCGAAGAGGCCGCCGCGCTGCCGCACGTGCGCAAGGTGGGTGTCGTGGTGCAGACCACGGCCCGGCGCGCGCTTCTCGCCGAGGTAGTGTCCGAGCTCCTGGGCGTTGCCGAGGAGGTTCGTGTGATCAACACGATCTGCGAGGCCACGGCCGGGCACCAGACCGCGGCAGACGCGCTCGCGCGCGAGGCCGACGTCATGGTGGTGATCGGCGGGCGCATCTCGGCAAACACCACGCGCCTTGCGGAGATCTCCGCAGCGAGCTGTTCCCAGACGCATCACGTGGAGGGCACCGACGAGCTGCGCGCGGAGTGGTTCGAGGGAGCCGGCGTCATCGGCATCACCGCAGGCGCGAGCACGCCCGCGAGCCAGATCGAGGCCGTACGGACGCGCATCGCGGAACTGGTGGGGGAGTAGCAAGCTCACGATATTCTCGCCAGCCCCAAAATAACACGCAGAATCTGACATGCGTGTTATTTTCAACTGGGAATATATATTGTTGTGCTTGATTTTGCATGTTATATCGTGAGGTCGTTGGACGAGAAGAACGGGAGAGGAGTCGCATGGCCGAGCAGAGTCGCGCGGACTACGCGTCAACTCGGGCCCGCACGACGGGCGCCTGGGTCGCCGCCGTGGAGGAGGGGGGTCCTGCCTGGGAGGCCGGCATCGAGCCCGGCATGCGCATCGAGCGCGTAAACGGCGTCGTACCTCGCGACCTCATCGACTGGCGGTGGGAAGCGGACGGTGCCTGCTGCGAGCTCGAGGTCTTTGATCCGCGCGACGGCAGCGTCACCCCCTGCGAGCTCTGGCGCGAGCCGGGCGAGGACTGGGGCATCGACTTCACCGACGTTCTCTTCGACGGCATCCGCACCTGCGTGAACGCCTGCCAGTTCTGCTTCATGGCCATGCTGCCGCCCGAGGCGCGCGCCACGCTCACCCTTCGCGACGACGACTACCGCCTCTCCTTCCTGCAGGGCAACTTCGTGACGCTCACCAACGTCTCCGACGAGGAGACCGAGCGAATCGTCACCTGCGGTCTATCGCCGATGAACGTCTCCATCCACGCCATCACGCCCGAGGCGCGCCGAAGCCTCATCGGCAGACACGCCGATCGCGGCATCGAGGTGCTCGAGCGGCTACTTGCGGGCGGCATAGAGGTCCACGCTCAGATCGTGCTCTGCCCGGGGATCAACGACGGACCCGAGCTCGCCGCCACGCTCGACTGGGTGGAGGCTCGCCCGGGCATCACCTCGCTCGCCATCGTGCCGCTCGGCTACACCAAGCACAGCCGTCGCTTCAAGAGCTCCTACTCGGACGACCCCGAGGCCTCGCGGGCGGTCGTGCACCTGCTCGAGCCCTATCAGGAGCGGGCGAGAAGGGCGCTCGGCATCACGCGCTTCCAGCTCTCCGACGAGTTCTACTTGGACGCCGACCTTCCCGTGCCGCCGGCTGAGACCTACGACGGCTACCCGCAGTTCTACGACGGGATCGGCATGCTCCGGAGCTTCCTCGATGAGACGGAGCTCGTTGCACGAGATCGCATGACTGATCTGCGGGCCGTCGACAATGCGCTTGCCGAGAAGAACCTGCGCCTCGAGCTCGTCTGCGGCGAGGCGGCGGCCGAGACCATCGGCACCTTCTGCCGCACCCTCTCGCCGGACGGCAGAGCGTCCACGCGTTCGATCAGAAACGACTACTTCGGCGGAGACGTCAACGTCACGGGCCTCATCGTGTCCGAGGATCTTCTCGGCCAGATGCCGAGCGACCTCTCCGGCACGCTCGCCGTGCTTCCCGAGGTGATGTTCAACTTCGACCGCCTCACCCTCGACGGCGACACGCAGGACCACATCCTCGACGAGCTCCGCCGCCGCGGCGCCCTCGTGACCGTGAGCGTCCCCAATCCCGGCGACTACCTCGACGCGCTTATCGCCGCCCTCAATCTCTCGTAGCGATCGCGGTCCGGAACCCATAATCCCACGCGCTCGACGCGGGCGGCCGAGGGGCAAGGTCCGGCGCTCGGACAGTCCTCGCTCGCTACGCTCGCTGCGGAACTCGCGGCGGACCTTGTCCCCTCGGCCGTCCGCTGACGATT
>CASFQX010000100.1 GCA_949296375.1 uncultured Olsenella sp. | reverse complement strand
GCGGCTCGAGCGCGATTACGACCTTCGCGTCACGCGCGAGGTCGTGAGCTTCCTCGAGACCGGAGAGCTCCCCGCAGACGACGGGCGACCCGAGGGACACCGCGTGCTCGAGTTCATGGGGGCCATCGTGATCCTCTTCATTTTGAACGCCCTGCTGGACGCGTTCTTCTAGGCACTCGAGCTACAATGCCCGCATGGCGAGAAGAACCACAACCAGAATCCTGTTTGCGGGCGGACCGGACGGGCCGCCCGTGGAGGTCGAGCACCGGCGCGTGCGCCTGCTCAACCTGAGGGTCCGCGCAAACGGCACCGCGCACCTGAGCGTCCCCGCACGCGTCTCCCTCGCGGAGGCGCAGCGCTTCCTGGACGAGCACGAGGCCTGGCTGCGTGAGCATATGGAGCGGCGGACCAGACTCGCCTCCGGGGACAAACCGAACGACGGCCTGCTCCCCCTCTGGGGAAGGCTCGTCCCGCTTCCCGAGGGCTCCTCCCCGGATGACGTCTATCGCGCCGAGCTCTCCGCTCGCCTTCCCGAGGTCTCCGAGCGCATGGAGGCCGCGCTCGGCGTGAGCGCCGCCGGCTGGCAGCTGCGCGCCATGTCCACGCGCTGGGGCTCCTGCACGCCCAGGACAGGGCGCATCCGCATCAATGTTCGCCTCGCCGCCTACCCGCCCACATGCCTGGACTATGTGGTTGCCCACGAGCTCACGCACGTCTTGGAGCCCAGTCACAACGAGCGGTTCCACAGCCTTCTCGCCGGCGCGTACCCGGACGAGCGCACCGCCCGCGCGCTGCTGCGCCGCCCCGCGCGCGACGTGGCGGCAGCAAACTCGTCCCCAACCGTTAACGCCAACGAAACATAGTCTGGGTAATCTACCCCCAATCGTCTCCGGAAGGAAGGCCGTCAATGTCCCGCCTTGCGCACATCGATCTTCTCGGCGCCCAGCAGCTCGCTGGCGCTCGTGCGTGGTGGTGGACAAGGACGACTCCCCTCTCGGACTGACGAGGCCACTTACGCACACATATAGGGCCCTCGGATTCAGTTCCGAGGGCCCTTTTCTTGTGCGCGAGGCACACCCTGGTTTTGAAGCGGGCAAACGAAAGGAGAACCACCATGGCCGGCACCACCGAGAGCGTCACCCGCCCGTACCGCACCTACCTGAGCGAGCAGCAGATCCCGACCGCTTGGTATAACCTGCGCGCCGACATGCCCGAGAAGCCCGAGCCCATGCGCCTGCCAAACGGCGCCGTAGCCACGCACGACGACCTCGCGCCCGTCTTTGCCGACGCCCTCATCGACCAGGAGCTCGACGACGACACCGCCTATTTCGAGATCCCTGCGGCGGTGCGCGAGATGTACAAGGTCTACCGCCCGAGCCCTCTGTGCCGCGCGTACAACCTCGAGCGCGCGCTGGATACGCCCGCGCACATCTACTACAAGTTCGAGGGCAACAACACGAGCGGCTCGCACAAGCTCAACTCCGCGCTCGCCCAGGCCTACTACGCCGCCGCGCAGGGCCTCACCAACATCACCACCGAGACGGGCGCCGGCCAGTGGGGCACCGCCCTCGCCGAGGCCGCAGCGCACTATGGCCTTGACCTCGACGTCTTCATGGTCAAGTGCTCCTACGAGCAGAAGCCGTTCCGTCGCAACATCATGGAGACCTTTGGCGCCACGGTGACGCCCTCCCCCAGCACCACCACCGAGGCCGG
>CASFQX010000099.1 GCA_949296375.1 uncultured Olsenella sp. | reverse complement strand
CGGTCCGGGCATGCGAGAGATGCTCACCCCCACCTCGGCCATCTGCGGCATGGGCCTTGCAAGCTCGGTGGCCCTCATCACCGACGGGCGCTTCTCCGGCGCCTCCAAGGGCCCGTGCATCGGCCACGTCTCCCCCGAGGCCGCAGCCGGCGGCCCGATCGCGCTCGTCCAGGAGGGCGACGTCATCGACATCGACATCCAGGCGGGCACGCTCGAGCTGCGCGTCCCCGAGGAGGTTCTCGCCGAGCGCCGCGCCGCGTGGCATCCGCCCGCGCCCAAGTACACCACGGGAGTCCTCTCCCGTTACGCAAAGCTGGTTACGAGCGCAGACAAGGGGGCATACCTCTCATGATCACCACCGAGGAGAAGATCGCCCGGCGCCAGCGCGCCATCGAGGGGCGCCCGTTTGGCCCGGGCAGCCACACCGAGCACGAGGGCAAGACCATGACCGGGGCGCAGGCCATCATCGCCTGCCTCGAGGCCGAGGGCGTTGACACCATCTTCGGCTACCCGGGCGGTCAGGCCATCAAGATCTACGACGCCCTCTACGACTCCAAGAAGATTCATCACGTGCTCGCTCGCCACGAGCAGGGCGCCACGCACATGGCCGACGGCTACGCGCGCGCCACGGGCAAGGTGGGCGTGGTTCTCGTCACCTCCGGCCCGGGCGCCACCAACACCGTGACGGGCATCGCCACCGCCTACATGGACTCCGTGCCCATGGTCGTCATCACGGGTCAGGTCACGCGCGGCGTCATCGGCACCGACGCCTTCCAGGAGTCAGACATCGTGGGCATCACGATGCCCATCGTGAAGCACAGCTTCCTGCTGCAGTCCACCGACGAGCTCACCAAGACCTTCCGCGAGGCCTTCTACATCGCCTCGACCGGCCGCCCGGGCCCCGTCCTCATCGACATCCCGAGCGACCTCTCCGGCTCCGAGATGGTCTTCCACTACCCGGACAGCGTGAGCATCCCGAGCTACCGTCCCACCTACAAGGGCAACGCGAAGCAGGTCAAGCAGGCTGCCGAGCTCATCTGTCGGGCGGAGCGCCCGCTCATCATGGCCGGTGGCGGCATCGTGGCGTCCCACGCCTGCCCCGAGCTCGTGGAGCTTGCCGAGCGGATGCAGATCCCCGTGGTCACCACCCTTATGGGCAAGGCGGCCATCCCCTGCTCCAACCCGCTCAACCTCGGCCCCGTGGGCATGCACGGCTCCAAGTACGCCAACATGGCCGTCACTGAGTCCGACCTCATCATCGCCTGCGGCGCGCGCTTCTCGGACCGCGTGACCGGCAAGGTCTCCGAGTTCGCACCGCACGCCAAGATCATCCACATCGACATCGACCCTGCCGAGATCGGCAAGATCGTGAACCCCGACGTCCCCATCGTCGGTGACGTCAAGGTGGTTCTCGCCGCCGTGAACGAGCGCCTGGAGAAGATGGGCGCGAGCACGGGCTGCGAGGCCTGGCGCGACGAGGTCTTCAGCTGGCGCGAGCGCTGGCCGTTCTACACCTCGGACTTCGCCGACTACGAGGGCAAGATCGCACCCGAGGTCGTGCTTGAGACGCTTTCGGACAAGCTCGACCCGCACGCCTCAATCGTCACCACGGAGGTCGGGCAGCACCAGATGTGGGCGCTGCAGAACATCCACCGCGAGCACGCGCGCACGTTCATCTCCTCCGGAGGCCTCGGCACGATGGGCTTTGGCTTCCCCGCCGCCATCGGCGCCAAGATCGGTTGTCCTGACGAGGAGGTCGTCTGCATCGCCGGCGACGGCTCCTTCCAGATGAACAGCCAGGAGATGGCCACCGCCAAGATCAACAACGTGCCGGTCAAGGTCCTCATCATCGACAACCGCGCACTCGGCATGGTCCACCAGTGGCAGCACCTCTTCTACAACGACCGCTTCTCGTTCACAGAGCTGGCCGACAACCCCGACTTCGTGAAGCTCGCAGACGCCTACGGCTGGCGCTCCAGCCGCATCACCAAACCCGAGGAGATTGACGCCGCGCTCGACGAGATGCTCGCCTCCGACGAGCCCTACCTGCTCGACGTCATGATCCCCGCCGCGCAGACCGTCTACCCGATGGTCGCCCCCGGTGCCCCGATTGACGACATCATCGGCGCCCTCGACGTTACGCTCGGCGGCGTGCGCGTCACCGAGAAGGGCTTCGGCGAGGCGGGTCGCCCCCGCGTCAAGCCGTCCCACGAAGGAGTTGATGAGTGATGAACTACCTGCTCTCGGTTCTCGTTGAGAACAAGCCGGGCGTGCTCTCCCGCGTGACGGGCCTCATCAGCCGCCGTGGCTTCAACATCGAATCGCTCACCGTCGCCCCCACGGAGGACGAGAGCCTCTCCCGCATGACCATCATCGTGGAGGCCGACGAGGTGGGCTTCGAGCAGATCACCAAGCAGCTGCACAAGCTCGTCTCGGTCTATAAGATCTCCGACCTCACCTACGAGGACGCCGTCGAGCGCGAGCTCGTGCTCTTCAAGGTCCAGGCAGCTCCCGAGCGCCGCCACGAGGTCATCGAGATCGCCAACGTGTTCCGCGCCAAGGTCGTTGACGTGGGCAAGAACTCGCTCACGATCGAGGCCACCGGCACCGCGAGCAAGCTCGACGCGATGGAGGACCTCTTCCGCGGCTACGGCATCAAGCAGCTGACGCGCACCGGCAAGATCGCAATGTCGCGCGGCGCGCAGTAGATTGGCACCACCGTGGAAAAGGGACAGTCCCTTTTCCACATCTGCACGGCATCAACGGCTCAAGCAAAGGAGAAGAACATGGCCGTCGACATCTATTACGAGAAGGACGTGGACCCGAGTGTCATCCAGGGCAAGAAGGTCGCCATCATCGGCTACGGCTCGCAGGGCCACGCCCACGCGCTGAACCTGCTGGACTCTGGCGTTGACGTCCGCGTTGGCCTCCGCGAGGGCTCCAAGTCCGCCCAGGCCGCCCAGGAGGCCGGCCTCAAGGTCATGAGCATGGACGACGCCGCCGAGGAGGCCGACGTCATCATGATGCTCGTTCCCGACGAGACCCAGCCCAAAGTCTACGAGGAGCACGTCGCGCCGCACCTCAAGGCAGGCGACACCCTCGCCTTTGCCCACGGCTTCAACATCCACTACGGCTACATCAAGGCCCCCGAGGACGTCAACGTCATCATGTGCGCCCCCAAGGGCCCGGGCCACATCGTGCGCCGCCAGTACACCGAGGGCTCCGGCGTGCCCGACCTCGCCTGCGTCTACCAGGACGCCACCGGCGACGCCTGGGACATCGTCCTCTCCTACTGCTGGGGCGTCGGCGGCGCCCGCTCCGGCATCATCAAGGCCACCTTCAAGGAGGAGACGGAGGAGGACCTCTTCGGTGAGCAGGCAGTGCTCTGCGGCGGCCTCGTCGAGCTCGTGAAGGCCGGCTTCGAGACGCTCACCGAGGCGGGCTACCCCGAGGAGCTGGCATACTTCGAGGTCTACCACGAGATGAAGATGATCGTCGACCTCATGTACGAGTCCGGCATCCACTTCATGAACTACTCGATCTCCAACACCGCCGAGTACGGCGAGTACTACGCCGGCCCGCAGGTCATCAACGCCGAGTCCCGCGAGGCCATGAAGCGCATCCTGGCCCGCATCCAGGACGGCAGCTTCGCGCAGGAGTTCGTCGACGACTGCAACAACAACCACAAGTGGCTGCTCGAGAAGCGCGAGGAGATCAACTCCCACCCGATCGAGAAGACCGGCGAGAAGATCCGCTCGATGTTCTCCTGGATCAAGAAGGATTAAGCGAGAAGAACGTTCTTCTCGGCACGCAAAGGGCCCGGCGCCACGGCGTCGGGTCCTTTTGTATGCGCGCCGAAAGTTGAGGCCGCAAATCCATGGTTCTCCCGCGCGCGAAAAAGGGGCGGCGCCCCATTGCGCCGCCCCGCCTCGTCTGTACTTTGGTATCACCCGTGTCTTTGCGTGTCGATGATGGACAACTGGGGATATAACCTTGGGCCCGCTTCGAGTGTTCCTGTCATTGGTCCGTTCCGAAATGCGCTTCGGAGAACGTTGGCGAGTGCGCTCGCCCCAGATGTTATAGGACCTCGGTCGCACGGTCGGCGGGCCCAAACTGCGCGTTCTCTTCGCTGTTCACTGGACTCGCCTCCTTCTGCCGGTCGCCGGTTCTTAGCGACGCTGCCCTTGCTTACTCACCTTGTTCCCTTGGAACCAGCCTTTACACAGCTGTCTCGCAGTCATCCGCGGGCGGCGCACTTTTGCCGGCAGACGGCGTTTCTCGATAAAAAAGCCCCGGGCGAGAAACCCGGGGCGAAAATGTGACAAAGGGACTGTCCCTTTGTCTCATCTACTCAGCGTCGGCGAGAGCCTTCTTGGCAACCTCGGCGATCTCGGCGAAGGTGGCCTCGTCGCTGTAGGCGATCTCGGCGAGAACCTTGCGGTCGAGCTCGACGCCGGCGAGCTTGAGGCCGTGCATGAACTTGCTGTAGGACAGGTCGTTCATGCGGGCGGCGGCGTTGATGCGCTGAATCCACAGAGCGCGGAAGTCGCGCTTCTTGTTGCGGCGATCGCGGTAGGCGTACTGACCGGAGTGCTGCGCCTGCTCCTTCATGCCACGGAACGTGCGGGAACGGACTCCGTAGTAGCCCTTGGTGCGCTCGACGAGCGTCTGACGCTTCTTACGGCCGGCGACGGCGCGCTTGACTCGTGCCATATCTAATCAACTCCTCGTTGGAAACTTCACTCGAAAGGCAGGACTACTTGGAGCCCATGCGCTGGGAGACGGTCTTGACGTCGGCGTCGGAGATGACGGTCTCCTGACGGAAGCCGCGGATGCGCTTGGGCGACTTCTTGGTGAGGATGTGGCTCTTGAACGCCTTGGCGCGCATGATCTTGCCAGAGCCGGTGCGGCGGAAGCGCTTCGCCGTACCCTTGTGGGTCTTCATCTTGGGCATGCTAGTTCTCCTTCTCCGTGACTGCCTCGTCGTCCTTCTCGTCCTTCTTGTCGAAGGCACCCTTGATCGGGACGATGGTCATGTGCATGTTGCGGCCTTCCATGAGCGGCTTCTGCTCGACGTTCGCGACGTCCTTGAGGTCCTCGGCCAGACGATCGAGAACGAGGCGACCCTGCTCCGGGTGGGCCATCTCACGACCGCGGAACATGATCGTGATCTTGACGCGCGCCCCCTTCTTGAGGAAGCGGATGACGTGACCCTTCTTGGTCTCGTAGTCGCCCACGTCGATCTTGGGACGGAACTTCATCTCCTTGATCTCGACCTTGGACTGGTTCTTGCGCGCCGCCTTGGCCTTGCGGTCCTGCTCGTACTTGAACTTCTTGTAGTCGAGCATCTTGCAGACGGGAGGCTCGGCGTTGGGCGCGATCTCCACGAGGTCGAGACCCTGGTCGCCCGCGATGCGCAGGGCGTCGCGCACGCCAAAGAGGCCCATCTGGGAGCCATCGGCGCCGATAAGGCGACACGTGCGGGAAGTGATCTCCTCATTGATGCGAGGACCGTCGTTCCTGGCTATCGTTCACACCTTCCTCTCGTCGCGGCTTTCGCCGCATAAAAAAGCCCCTGGTGCCGAGCAGCATCCAGGAGACAGCATCCACCCTGCGTGAGGCGGGAACTACGTTGTCTGACCAGACAGCTGCCATAAGGCGCCGTGTAGGTGGGGGCTCTCGCCCCGCTTCGCAAAACGCACACTAGGAGAGATTAGCACGCGCACCGGGCCCGGGCAAGAGGTTTTTCTCGCCAGAGCCCGGTGCGCTCGTGATTCAGAAACTCTTCACAGCCCCGATAGAACGGTGCCTAGAAGAACAGCCGCCCGCTAGAGGTTGAGCGACGCGGACTGGACGTAGGTGCGAGCCTGGTACTCGCGGTCGAGGTCGTAGAGGCCCTTGGGGTCGCAGCCAAAGAGCTTCATGTTGGTGATCATGTCGCGGGCGTTGGTCTCCTCCTCGCCCTGCTCGGCCACGAACCAGTCGAGGAACTTCATCGTGCGGACGTCGTGCTGGGCGTGGGCGACCTCGTAGCAGTGGTGGATGAGGCTCGTCACGTACTCCTCGTGGGCAAGGCCTGCCTCGAGCGGGGCGAGGTCGTTCTCGAAGGTCTTGTCGGGCTTGTCGATGGCCTCCATCGTGGGCTTGAAGTCGTTGTCCAGGAGGTAGCGGCGGATGGCGAGCGCGTGGTCCATCTCCTCCTTGGCCTGGATCTCATACCAGTTGGCAAAGCCCTTGAGGCCGCGGTCGTCGTAGTAGTCGGCGAAGGTGAGATAGAGGTAGGCGGAGTACATCTCCTTGTTAATCTGCTCGTTGAGGACGGTGGTGACCTCGTTGGAAAGCGCCATGGGTTGTCCCTTCTCTCGGGTGGCTTCGAACACGCTAACTATATACCCCGCGGGCGACAGAAACCCTCCGTCTGCTATAGTTCTTCTCACGCGCCGAGCGCGAAGCGCCCTCATGCCCGAGTGGCGGAATTGGCAGACGCGACGGTCTCAAAAACCGTTGGGGAAACTCGTGCGGGTTCGAGCCCCGCCTCGGGCACCATCTAAGGGCTGCGACCTTCACCCCCCCTCCCTCTCCAAGCTTGCGCTGCCTCATCCGCGGGTACGCGCTTAGCATGCGACGCCGTTGGAGGGGTTCGGTCCGAACGCGCTTAAAGAATTCTTCCGCTGGAGGGTCGCAGGCCGTTGGCGCTTAAGGTGTTTCTCCGTTGGAGGGCCACAAGGCGTTGGCGCTTAAGGTATCCCGCCGTTGGAGCGCTCTTCTCGGCATATCCGGCGCCGAGGTCTCCAATCGGCCGTTTTGCTAATCACTTTTCTCTCGACAGTCTCCAATGGCGAGAATAACTAAGCACACCCAGCGAAACAGCCTCCAACACGCCGAGACGTTAAGCGCAATCCCCGGCTAAGCCTCCAAAGAGCAAAAATGCTAAGCGCAGTCCCCCGCCACACCTCAAGTGGGCGCGAACGTTAAGCGCGCCCCCGGACGGGCACCCTAGCGCAGGAAGGGGTTCATGGCGAGCTCGCGAGCCATCGTAGTGGCCGGCCCGTGTCCGCAGAGCAGCGTCGTCTCGGGATTGATCTCGGCAGCCATGCGCGCGAGCGAGGTCATGATCGTGGCCTCGTCGCCACCCTTGAGGTCCGTGCGGCCGTGGCTGCCCGGGAAGAGCGTGTCCCCCACGAAGGCCACGCCCTCGGCGGTTCCCCCGCCGACAAGGACGATCCCGCCGGGCGTGTGGCCCGGCGTCTCCATCACGGTGAAGGTTGCCGTGCCAACGCGCAGCACGTCGCCCTCGGCGAGCGTGCGGTCCGGATCCGGCGCATTGTCGTCGTAGCGGCGGCCCACCTCGCTCATCTCACCGGCATGGCGCGCGAGCTCGGCATCGGCCGCGTGGATCGCATAGGGCGCACCCGTCTCGCGCACGAGCGCCGCCACGCCGCCGACGTGGTCGCCATGTCCGTGCGTGGCGGCAACGCAGACAACGCGCACGTCGTCAAGGACGGTCGCGAGCTGCTCGCCAGACCCGCCGGGGTCCACGACCAGGCACTCCCCCGCGCTCACGTAGGCGTAGCAGTTGGTCTGCAGCGGCGTCACCACATAGCGCCGCAGCTCGTCGGTCTTCTCGGCCATGGAACCCCCGAATAGATGCTTTGTCCATAGAACTATTACCCATACATCTATCATAAGGACAGACTGCCGATGAAAACGACCACTGAAGAATTAACGCCCTCACAAATATGCGCCAAGGTAAATCCGACCAAGGCCAAGGGCTTAGCGAGAAGAACATCTCAGCGCTCTCTATGCATGGGCAGAGCGGCTCACATAAATTATAATGAGAGACGTCGGCATCTAGCACCTTACCTCGAAATGCTCTTGACAGAATAATGGTTGCTAACTAGATGCCTAGCTATGACAAGGGCAGAAGAGGGTGCCCTGCTTAGAACGAGATCGACTAGATAATAGTAGTCTTACTTTACGGGGGTGAACGCACCTTACGATGAAGCGGCCAAATAGGGCGTCAGTCGCGGCGCTTGCGGCGATTCTTCTGCTGTTGACAAACAATCGGCTCGTCACCGTCTCCTTAGGAGGGTCCATGTGTGTCACCCTCTGCGTCTTAATGTGGGAGAAGAAACACCCCAATCCCTTTCTGGCAAGAATTGCCGAAAATTTCCTTTTGCTCGAGTTCGTTGCGCTCGTCATATGCTGCCTGCTTGCCTTCATCGGCATACTCTGAGGCGGCTCTCTCCGTATGACGCAGGCGTGAGCCCCAGAGAAGATGGCGCAGGCCGGCACGCAAAGACGCCCCAGCCTGCCCCATTTCAAAGCTACCTCACGCGCTGCTTCATCTGGTTGGCGCCCTCTCCGGGCATGATGCGCCGGGCGTCATAGACCGAGGGCACGCGACTCACGGCGGAGAGCAGCACGTCGAGCAGGCTCGCATCGGAGATGGCCACCATGAAGCGCAGCCGCGCCACGCCGCGCGTGCTCGTCTGCGTGGCGGCGGAGAGGATGTTCGCGCCAGCGTCGCCGATCGCCACAGTGATGTCCTTGAGAAGCCCCATGCGGTCCGTTGCCTCCACGACGATCTCCACCCTGAACTCGGTGGCTCCCGAAGTGTCCCACGCGACCTCGATCATGCGATCGGGGTTCTTGCGCAGGTCCGTCACGTTGGGGCAGTTGGCGCGATGCACAGAGACGCCGCGCCCGCGCGTGATGAAGCCCACGATCTCGTCCCCTGCCACGGGGTTGCAGCAGTGCGCCAGGTGGACGAGAAGGTCGGGGTCGCCCTTTACCACAACGCCGCAGTTGGAGCGCTTGCGCTGGCCCTTCGTGGCCTGCGCCATCGCGTAGGACTGCTGCATGATGGGCGCGCCCGTAGCCATGGCACGCTCGCGCGCGGCCTGCTTCTCGGCCTCGGCCGCCTGCGCGGCGAGCTGCTCGGGCGAGCCCTCCTCGAGGATCTCCTCGATGCGATTGGCTGCCTGCTTGACCGAGACCTTGCCCGTGTGCACGCTCGCGAAGAGGTCCTCGGCGCTGCGCAGCTCAAACTGCTCGCACACGCGCTCGATCGCCTTGACCGTGCGGCGCGTGGAGATGCCGTAGCCGCGCTTGCGCAGCTCGTGGGCGAGCTCGTTTCTACCCTGCTCGGCGTCGTCGTTCTTCGTCTGCGTGGAGAAGTACTTGCGAATCTTGGCGCGGCTCGAGGGCATGGCGACGAGCGCCATCCAGTCGCGGCTGGGCTTGGCGTTCTTGTTGGTGAGGATCTCAACGCGGTCGCCCATCTGAAGCTTGTAGGAGAGCGGCACCACGGCGCCGTTGACCTTGGCGCCCACGCAGTGGATTCCCACCTCCGTGTGCACGGCGTAGGCAAAGTCGAGCGGCGTGG
>CASFQX010000098.1 GCA_949296375.1 uncultured Olsenella sp. | reverse complement strand
CGAGGAGCGCACAATGGACAATGTCTCTCAGGCTCTCACCTGGGCCGCGCTCGGCTGCGGCTTCACCTGGCTCATGACCACGGCGGGTTCTGCCGTGGTGTTCTTCTTCAAGTCCGAGCGCAAGCTCATGCACCACATCTTCCTCGGTTTTGCCGCGGGCGTGATGGTTGCCGCCAGCGTGTGGTCCCTGCTCAACCCCGCGATCGAGCAGGCCGAGGACATGGGCTTCCACGGTTGGGTCCCCGCGGCAAGCGGGTTTCTCCTGGGCGTGGGCTTTCTCATGGCGCTCGACACACTGCTGCCGCACCTCCACGCAGGAGCGAAGGAGCCCGAGGGCATTCGCTCCACCTGGAAGCGCACGACGCTTCTCGTCTCGGCCGTGACGCTGCACAACATCCCTGAGGGCATGTCCGTTGGCCTGCTCTTTGCCATGGCTGCGCAGACGACCGGTGCGGCAGGGGAGGCCTACCTCGGTATGGCGGTGGCCCTTGCCCTGGGAATTGGCCTGCAGAACTTCCCCGAGGGCGCGGCGGTCTCGCTGCCGCTCGCGCGCGAGGGCATGAGTCGTCGTCGCGCTTTTGCGGCGGGGAGTCTCTCTGGCATCGTGGAGCCCATATTCGGCGTGCTCGTGGTGCTCATGAGTGGCTGGATTGCCCCGGTCATGCCCTGGCTGCTCTCGTTTGCCGCGGGCGCGATGATCTACGTGGTGGTTGAGGAGCTGATCCCCGAGGCGCACCTCGGCGAGCATTCCAACGTGGGAACGCTTGGCTTCATCGTGGGCTTTGTGGTGATGATGGTCCTTGACGTAGCCCTTGGATAGGGATGCTTAGTAAACCATAGCTAACTTATGAAGAACCTATGAATCATGCTGCCGAGCTGCGGGATCATTGAAGTTACCCTATACTAACAAATGTGCCGAGAAGAACAGCGACTCGAGGACCGGCACAAAACGTTTAACCCTGCCCGAGCGACGGCCCCTCTCCCCGTTGCGAACGGCGAACCCCAGCGCCGCCTGCCCATCCCCTCAGGGCAGGCGGCGCGCTTTATGCCTCGCCCCGCGCCTCCCCGTGCCCCGCCCCCCCTGCGGGAACTCTGACTTTTGCACGAGCACACCGTCCTTCTCGCCAGGCGAGAAACCCGATGCGCCCGTTCTGCCAGCGCATATGCAAAGCACAACTAATCGCCGGACCCGAGCGCTCGTGCAAAAGTCGGAGTTGCTCCAAGCGGGGTGGGGAAGTTGCCGCTCGCGTAGTCAATTACGAGGATGAGCCAGGTCGCGCACGCGCACACGAAGAGCGCGGCGAGCACACCCGACAGGCGCTCGCCTAGCCCTGCCAGCCTCCACAGCCCAAGCGCAGAGCCTGCGGAGGCAGCGAGAAGGACCCCGCCGCCGAGAAGGAGCCCTGTCCTCCCTGAGACGTTGCGCCACCGGACAAGCAGCGCCAGAGCCGAGGGTGCAACGAGCAACGCGGCAACAATGGTGATGCGGCCTGGGTCGCCTTGCCCTACGAGCCAGGCGGTGGCGAGCGCAACGGACATGCCGATGACTCCGCCGCCGAGACGACCTCCCACACGCAGCGCGCGCCGCGAGGGGGACAGGCGACCGTCTCTTGCCAAGGATCGCCCGGCGGAGGGGGAGACCAGCGGCTCTCCTGCGAGTGCGTGGCGGATGTTCTTACCGTAGTGCTCGGACAGCCCGTCAAACTCGTCGCGCATCAGCTCCGGGTTGGGGCGAAGACGCTGGTCTGCGAGAAGGCAGGACATGACGGCGTCCACGATTTGCCCGTCCACGCGCGAGAGAGCCGAGGCAAGCTCCTCGCTGTGCGGCGAGAGGTCGCGCTCGAGTGCGAGCGGTGCCACGATGACGGCAACCTCGCTCTCGCACGAGAGCACCTCGGCGAGGTCTCCCGCGGCGTCGTGTGCGGGGGCGGGTCTCGTGGGCTCGGTCTCGGTCTTGAGCCGGTAGGGGGAGGCGGCGCGCGAGGCCCCGGGGAAGGGAGGCTCGCCGCCGAGGAGCTCGCAGAGCACGCTTCCCACGGAGTAGACATCGACTGCCGTCGAGTGTCGCTGCCACTCGACCGCGGCAATGTCGTCGCTCAGCATCTCGGGCGGGGCGTAGTCCGCCGTGGCGTGGCGCGTGGCGCCATGAGCCGCGGTGAAGGAGCGCGAGGGGGAGCCCTCAGACGCAGCGGGCTCCGCTGACCCAAAGTCAATGAGGCAGAGGTCAAACGAACCTTCCGTTCGCTGGCGCGCGAGGGAGCGGTGAGTTGTCCTCACCATGATGTTTGCGGGGGAGATGTCTCGGTGGACGAGCCCGCCACCCACGATCGAGAGGCGAGAGACCAGCTCAAAGAGGTCGCGCCCCATGCGCGCCACGGTGAGCGGCGAAACGCGGCCCTCGGCGTCAACCGCCAGCTCCTCGCGCGCCTCCGCGAGCGTCACCCCTTCGACCCACTCCATGACGATGGCCGGGGCGCCGTCGATGGTCCCGTAGCCAAAGAGGCGGGGGAATCCGCGAAGGAGCGCCAGACTCCTCTGGCACTCGTACTCACGACGAAACGCCGCGCGCAGCAGCTCCTCGTCGCTCTCGTTTCTGCCCTCGTCGTTTTGGGGCGGGATGAGCGTCTTGACGGCCAGTTGCTCGCCCAGGGCGTTGGTCGCGTGGAAGACGCGCCCGAGCCCGCCGCGTCTGCCGCGCCGCTCGTCCACGAAAAGCGTGGAGAAGCGGCGCAGGTAGGCGTCTCGCTCGGATTCCGCGAGGAAGAAGGGCGCCTCGAAGCCCTCGACCCGGATGACGCGCGGCGCACCCGCGGCAACGTTCGCGAGCGGCATGTCGTTCTCGACCCGTTCGCTCATAGCGAGAACCCGTCGTAGTAGGAGTGGAACTCCGTGAGGAGGTCGCCGCTGCCGTCAAGGGGTGCCATGAACTCGGAAACGTGCGAGCTCGGGTCCTCGTATGCCACGTTGACGTTCCAGGCGCCCTCGTAGCAGGAGACGTAGGAATACAGGCACCGATAGGCACCGATGAGGGCGGCCTGCTGGTTGCAGTACTGCGACTTGTTGGAGCGCACGTAGTTGAGCACGTCGAGGTATTCCGAGAAGAGCGTCTGGCTGAGGGAGCTGCAGGTCCTGAGGTTCGCCTGCCTCGTGGAGAGGCTTCCCGTCTTGCAGCTGCTCTCGAACGAGCTCACGACGCCGTTGATCTGGTCAACGTAGCCCGGAATCGAGGACGCCTTGTTGGCGAGAAACGCGCGGAACCTCTCCTCCTCCTCGGCGGTGGGGGTGGCGTTGAAGATGCTGTCGCCGCCGGATTCGGACCCGGATCCGCCGCCGGATTCGGAGCCGCCGCCGGACCCGCTCCCCGCCCCGCCGCCGGACCCGCCGCCCTGCGGGGCGTCCTGGGTGCCGCCCGAGCCTCCTCCCTGGGCTCCTCCCGCGGGAGGGATGGGGCTCTGAGGGGTCTCGGGGCTCGTCGCGCCTCCTCCGGATCCCGCGTGGCCGACGCTGCTCGTCCCATCGACCTCGGTGCTGTCTACGCTGACGTCTGGCAGGGCGAGCCCTCCCTCGTCTTCGGCCGCGTCTTTCTCCTCGTCCGGCTTCTCCTCAGACGGGGCGTCCCCTTCAGGCTCGCCATCTTGGTCGGGAGCGGGGACGCCCGTGCCGGGCACACCGCCTTCGGGCGCCGCGTCCTTCTCGCCAGTGCCCTGGTCCTTTGGGCGCTCGAGCGTCGCGGGGGAGCTCACGAGGGTTGGCAGCTCCCCGACGTAGACGCCGACGCCGACAATGAGCAGCGCCGCCGAGAGAGCGACGAGGGCGACCGTTCCCCGGGGGCCAAGACGGCGCAGCGGATGCTGCGAGAGAGATTTGCGTGACGTGTGCGACAAGGTCCGCTCCTCCTAGCGTTGACGTACGGCGGCGGTCTTGGTGTGCCTATCGGAATCTTTGGTGCGTCCTGTCGTAGAATGATACGGCACGGAAGGGGCGACTGAGAGAGGGGAGGGGTCCCGAGGATGCTTGCCGTCAAGGAGCAAACGCCCTGCGGCGTGATGTTTGACCTGCTCAAGAGGCAGGGTGGCATCACGCATCAGGAGCTTGCGGACCTCGTTCTCTCCAGCCGGCCGCTCCCAAACGGCAGGAGCCCCCGCGATCTTGCCCGGGACCGCTCCTGGCTCTCTCACAATGTGGTCCACGCCGACTCCGGGGCGCTCTCGCCGCGCTACTTCTGTGACTGGGGGAGCGCCGCGGCGCGCATTCTGGGACGCCTCAAGTCCCGTCGCGGCAGTGCCCTGACCGCCGACGAGGTCATCCTTGTGCTGGCGGGGGAGCCGGGCCGCGCGATGGATCGGGCTCTGGAGCAGAGCCGCCAGGACGCCCGCCTTTACCGCAACGCCGTCGAACGCCTTGAGGGCGAAGAGGGGCTGGTTCCCGGGGAGCGCGCCGAGGCGCTTCTCGTTCTCTTTGTTGCCGCCGGTTGCTCCGGAGACGCGCGCGAGGCGGTCTCGTATGTCATGGACTACGCCAGAGCGGCCCTGGGGCGTCTCGTGGGCACCCCAACGGTGAGCCTCGCGAAGACGGACGACGCGGGAGAGCGGACCGCACCCGCGACCAGGCTCGGGCTCATCCGCGTGGAGAACGGCTATGTGGCGGGAGGCCCTCATTGGCTTCCTTCTTCCGGCGAGAGCGTGGAGATCGGGGCGCTCGCGATGGGTGAGGGAGACATCACCGACGTCGGGGCGGGTGTCTCCGGCCGCCATCTTCGTCTCTGGCGTGACGAGAATGGCGACTGGCTCGTTGAGGATCTGGGCTCCAAGAACGGCACCGAGCTCGTGGACGGCGCAAGCCGCGTGCGCGTGCGTCTGGAGGCCGGCGTGGCGACGCCGCTGCGACCCGCGGACGAGCTTGTGCTCGCCGGAGACACCGCCCTCGTCGCAATCGAGGGCGTGGTGGGGTAGGGGACTACTTGCCCATGAGCGAGCGCTTCTTCTCGTCAAACTCCTCTTGGGTGATGGCGCCGCTGTCCAGGAGCTTTTTGTAGGCGAGAAGCGCCTCGGCGTTACTGGACTCCTTGCCCTGGGTCTTGTCGGGCATTACGAATACGATGATGAGTCCGATGATTCCCGTCAGGAGGCCAAGAAGGGCATAGGAGTTGTAGGCGTAGCCCTTCTTTGAGGCCACTTGACCGCAGACTATGGCGCAAACGATCCAGACGATGATGATGAACAGTATTTCGGGTGGCATGGGGCTCCTTTCGAGGGTAACGTTGCCTCCATTGTGGGGACGCCTACGGGGAGTTTGTTGACACAACTTTTTGCAGTAACTCTGCGTGGCAATCCGAGCCACGCGGGAACTCCGACTTTTGCACGAGCGCACCGCCCTTCTCGCCAAGCGAGAAACCCGACGCACCCGTTCTACCAGCACATATGCAAACGTAAACTAATCACAGGCTCTGAGCGCTCGTGCAAAAGTCAAAGTTCCTGCAGGCGAGGGGCGGCTCCGGCCCCGCGCCGCACGGCCTCAGATGTCTACGTGACGCTGGAGGATGTTGCCCCGGGGGTCCCGAGCGAGTATGCGCAGCTCTTTGAGGTTACCCATGATCCTCGGCGCATCATTGCAAACCTTGCCCTCGCGACTGGTCAGCCGATTGACCCAGGGGAGACGCTGCTGATCCTCGATGAGATTCAGGACTGCTCGGCGGCAATCGGCTCACTCAAGTACTTCTGTGAGGAGGCCCCGGAGTATCACGTCGCCTGCGCGGGATCGCTGCTCGGCGTCAGGCTCGCACGGGACAGGGGCTCGTTTCCGGTGGGCAAGGTCGAGTTCCTTGACATGTACCCGCTCACGTTCTCCGAGTTTCTGCGCGCGATTGACGCGGGCAACCTGGATAGCTACGCGCGTCAGATTGATTCTTTCGAGCCGTTGCCTGATCTCTTTGCGAACCAACTCGAGGAGCGCCTGCGTCAGTACTTCTCGACCGGCGGCATGCCTGAGGCCGTGCTCAGGTGGGCGGAGCTCATGGATACGGCAGAGGTGGACAAGGTGCTCTCTGACCTTCTCGACTCCTATGAGCGCGACTTTGCAAAGCACGGCGGAGCGTCACTATTTGCCAAGCTCTCGCTCATATGGCACTCCCTTCCGGCTCAACTCTCACGTGAGAACAAGAAGTTCGTGTGGGGGCTCGTGCGCGATGGTGCGCGGGCGCGTGAGTACGAGGATGCGGTGGAGTGGCTGGCAGACGCCGGGCTTGTGATGCGCGTCAGGCAGAACGGCGGAGGCGGGCTGCCCCTGAGCGCATATGACACATCGAGGTGAAGTCTGGGGCCTCCGTCGACTCGCCGAGCCTGCGCTCCTACGCGCGGAAGCATGCCGATGCCACGCCGCTGCGCGTGCGCCTCTCCATGCGCAACCTCTCGAGGGACGGCGACCTGCTCAACATCTCGCTCTATCTTGCCGATCGCGCCGTCCCGCTCATTGAGAGGGCGCTCGCCCCGGGCGTGCGAGCCCAGGCAGAACCTAGTTCTCGTAGACGCTGAAGCCTGTTGCCGGGTCGAGCTCCACGTCCGTCCCGTTTAGGGTGTAGGGGAGCTCGTTTACGGCACCGGTCGCGTCGTTGGTGCAGACCACGAAGCCGTTGGTGACCTGATAGGTGCCCGTTGTGTTGACGCCCATGGTTGAGAGCGAGTAGTTGTTGGGCGCATAGAATTCGATGCGATACGAGGTGTTGTTCGTGATGAAGCTCCAGTAGTAGCCGTTGATCGCGTTGCTCACCGTAGCTGCGGTCGCCTCGTCCGCGGGTTCGCGCAGGCGCTGTGCCTCGGCATAGCCGTCGGGGTCCGCCATCTGCGCCAGCGCCTCTGCAGACTCGCAGTGGGTTATGTCGTCGGTTGAGAGCAGGATCTCGTCAAAGTCCTCAACATGGTAGTTCTCGATGGTGATGTTTCTGCCAGCCTCGAGGTCGGCTGCGGGAACCTCAAAGGTTTCAACAACCTTGAGCTCGCTGCCCATGTAGACGTCTTCGATGAAGTCGCTGTAGTAGTAGCTGGCCAGGTATGTGCATGACCCGATCCGGCGCTCGGATTGATACTCGTTCTTGTCGTTGATGGTGAGGCTTGTTCCGTTGCTGGAGATCTCGAGGTTCTCATCCTCGGGATGAAGGGTGTAGAGAAGGTAGAGGAGCTTCAGCTGGTCGTTTTCCTCGTTGACGTAGGAGTCGTTCACGTACAGTCCGTCAATGGTCACCATGCTGGTTTCCGTAACGGTGGAGGGCTCCTCGGGTGTGTCCTGCCCTGCGGGTTCGGGCTCCTGAGCGGGCTGCCCTCCGCAGGCAACCATGCCAAGCGACGCGGCCACGCCGAGCGTTCCTGCGGCCAGAAGCTCTCTACGGGTGATCTGCCGGGTCATGGTTGGGCTCCTCTCTGGCCGGTGACGTTGCCTCCATTGTGGGGCCGCGCCCGAGGAATTTGTTGACGCAACATTTTTGGGGCCGCCTTGCGTCCCGCCCGCCTGCGTCCCGCCCGCCTGCAGCAACTTTGACTTTTGCACGAGCGCACCGCCCTTCTCGCCAAGCGAGAAACCCGACGCACCCGTTCTACCAGCACATATGCAAACGTAAACTAATCACAGGCTCTGAGCGCTCGTGCAAAAGTCAAAGTTCCTGCAGGCGCAGCACGACTCTTCTGCCGCGCGGAACGGTCCCCGAGGCACGAAAAGGCCCCCGGCAGAACCGGGGGCCTCGTCAACGCGCTTTGAGCGAGCGCGGCTTGCTACTTGGCCTTGCCCTGGTTGGCGACGGCGTTGATCTTGGCCTCAATGGTGGCGGGGTCGCCGATGTAGTGCTTGTCGACGACGTTCCAGTCCTTGTCGAAGGTGTAGGCGCACGGCACGCCGGTCGGGATGTTGACCTCGAGGATCTCCTCGGGGGTCAGCTTCTCGAACTGCATGACGAGGGCGCGCAGGCTGTTGCCGTGGGCGGCGATCAGCACGCGCTTGCCGGCCTCCATCTGCGGCTTGATCTCCTGCTCAAAGTACGGCCAGGCGCGGGCGATGGTGTCCTTGAGGCACTCGGTGTAGGGGAGGTCCTCCTTGGGCACGTCGCGGAACATCTCCTGGACGTGGGGGTCGCGCTCGTCGCCGGGCTCGAGGGCGGGCGGCTGGACGTCAAAGGAGCGACGCCAGATCTTGACCTGGTCCTCGCCGTGCTCGGCAGCGGCGTCGGCCTTGTTCAGGCCCTGGAGGGCGCCGTAGTGACGCTCGTTGAGCTGCCAGGCCTTGTGGACGGGCAGCCAGTTGCGGTCGAGCTCGTCGAGCACGCAGTTGAGCGTGTGGATGGCGCGCTTGAGCAGAGAGGTGTAGCAGACGTCGAAGTCAAAGCCGGCCTCCTTGAGGGCCTTGCCGCCCGCGTGGGCCTCCTCGCGGCCGGTGTCGGTGAGGTCGACGTCGGTCCAGCCGGTGAAGAGGTTGAGCTTGTTCCACTCGGACTCGCCGTGGCGGACGATGACGAGCTGCATGGTCTGGTCGTCGTTCATTGGAGACACGTCCCTTCTCGATGCGGAGTTTGTGCGGCGGGCGCCGCGCTACGTATATAGTAGCTTCTACGGGTATAGTTGACCTTGGTTAACACAAAAGATTTCCCCGCAGTGGAGCGTGAGCATGAACCCAGTCGATCTTCTCGTCATAGCGGTCGTTGCCGTCTTGCTCGTACTTGCCGTGCGCAGGGTCGTGCGCTCTGGCGCCGACGGCTGCTCGGGCTGTGGCAGCAAGTCCAGCTGCTCCGCACATGCGACGGGAGGTCCGTGTCCCGCCGCCCAGAGAATGCTTGAGGACGTCGAGAAGAACCTCAAGCCGTGACGACGGAGCGGGGCGGGGCAAGGGGGCGTGGCCCCTCTGTCACACAACCGGTAACAGCGGCGAAACACTCGTGTGAGAACCTAACTCGGACTATGGGCTTCGCTGGCGTTCGAGAGGAATCCGCATGAGCAGCGAGAAAGACATCGACTTCGTCCTGCGCACCGTCGAGAAGCGCGACATCCGCTTCGTGCAGCTGTGGTTCACGGACGTGCTGGGCAACCTCAAGTGCTTCGCAATCTCACCGGAGGAGCTCGAGGAGGCATTCGAGGAGGGCATCGGCTTTGACGGCTCGGCCGTTGACGGCTTTGCCTCGCTCGAGGAGTCGGACATGCTGGCGTTCCCGGATCCCGCGACCTTCGCGCTCTTGCCGTGGCGTCCCAAGGAGTCCGGCGTGGCGCGCGTCTTCTGCGACGTCTACACCCCCTCGCGCGAGCCCTTTGAGGGCGACCCCCGCCGCTGCCTGCGCAAGGTCTTCGCCCGCGCGGACGAGCAGGGTCTCGTGCCCAACGTGGGCCCCAAGATCGAGTACTTCTACTTCGACAACGACCTCGATCCCGTGCCGCTGGACACCGCCGGCTACTTTGACCTCACGCCGATGGATCGCGCCAACGACCTGCGCCGCCAGACCACCCTCACCCTCGAGAAGATGTCCATCCCGGTGCAGTACTCCTATCACGCCGCGGGCCCGTCCCAGAACGGCGTCGAGCTGCGCTTCACCGAGGCCGTGAGCTGCGCCGACAACATCATGACCGCGCGCCTCGTCATCAAGCAGGAGGCCGCTGGCCAGGGGATGTTCGCCTCGTTCATGCCCAAGCCCATCGCGAGCGCTCCGGGCTCGGCCATGTATCTCTACCAGTCGCTGCTCGACCACGACGGCGAGAACCTCTTCTGGGGTCCCAAGGAGCACCACCCCGCGCACCTCTCGGACCTCGCGCAGCACTACGTTGCCGGCATCCTCAAGTACGCGCCGGAGTTCACGCTGGTCACCAACCCCACCGTCAACTCCTACAAGCGCTTCGTCTCCACCGGCGAGGTGCCCACGCACGCCACCTGGGGCCGCAAGAACCGCTCAGCGCTCGTGCGCATCCCCACGCACAAGCCCGGCAAGCACATCGCCACGCGCATCGAGCTGCGCAGCCCCGACCCCACGGCAAACCCCTACCTGGCGCTCGCTGTGACCATCGCGGCCGGCCTCAAGGGCATCGAGGAGGAGCTCCCGATGCCGGAGGAGTCCACCTGCGACACCTTTGCCGCGCCCGACCGCGAGCTCGAGGCCAAGGGCATTCGGCGCCTGCCGCGCACCCTCGGCGAGGCGATCGACCGCTTCGAGGAGTCCGACCTCATGCGCGACGTCCTCGGCGAGCACATCTTCACCTACTTCGTGCGCGAGAAGCGCCGCGAGTGGGAGGAGTTCTGCACGTCCGTGACCGACTGGGAGCGTGAGCACTACTACGGCGGCGTGTAGCCGCCCATTCTCTTACGCGTAGGCCGGCCCCGGTTTTCCTGCGAGAGGAGCCCCGACGGGAAACCTCCCTCCGGAAGGTCGGGGTCGGCATCTTTCGACGGCCCGCCCACCTGAATAGGGTGGGAAGGAGGTCCCTCTCGCCGTGCGGTTGCGCACAGCCGGCGGCAGTGCGCATAACCGTCGCCCGTAGAAATGGGGGCGCACGCGGCTTTTTGCAGCTCGGACTCGTGTCCATCTTGTTAAGAAAACCGATGTGGTTGAAATTCCTCGGGGACAAGTCCCAAACTGGTCTTTTGGCGACGGGCGGGGCGCGAGCCCTGACACGGGAAGACCCGTGCCTCCGTCGGGAAAGGGCGTGACCACGCGCCAAAGCATTGGGGGAAGGAACCCAGACATGAAGAGCATGACCAGAAGGAACTTTCTGACCGTCGCGGGTGCGATTGCGGGTACCGCCGCGCTCGCTGGCTGCGGTGGCGAGCAGGCTGCCGACGACACCGTCGACGATACTGCCGACGACACCGCAGACAAGGCCGACGACAGCGGCCTCGGCCTCGTGACGGAGGGTTCCATCACCTTTGCCGTCTCGCCTGATTACCCGCCCTTCGAGAACCTCGAGGATGGCGAGTACGTGGGCCTGGACATGGACCTTGGTCGCGCCATCGCCGAGCAGCTCGGCCTTGAGTGCGTCTACACCAACCTCGACTTCGACGGCATCGTCCCCGCCATCGCGGCGGGCGGCCAGGCGGACGCCGGCCTCTCCGGCATCTCCATCACGCCCGAGCGCGAGAAGCAGGTCAACTTCTCCGAGCCGTACTACATTGACAACCAGGCCGTTGCCGTGCCCTCCTCCAACACCGAGGTCACCGAGGACAACGCCGCCGAGGTGCTCAACACTGCCGAGATGACCATCGCCGTTCAGAGCGGCTCCACCGGTGCCGATTTTGCCGCCGAGAACTTCCCCAACGCCGAGCAGCTCGCGTTCCCGCTCTTCACGGACGCCTTTGCCGCCGTGGCCGCCGGTCAGGCCGACGCCGTCTGCGGCAACCTCGCCGTGGTCGAGCAAATGCTCGCCGGCGCCTACACCGACCTCCACGTCGTGCTCACCTCCGCCACCGGCGAGGAGTACGCCATCGCGGTCAACAAGGACAACCCCGAGCTTCTCAACGCCATCAACGACGCCATCACGACGCTCAAGGACGACGGCACGATCGACGAGCTGATTTCCGCCAACATGGGCTAAGCCGCGCGTCAGCATCACGTACATGGTTCGCGGCCCCTTCTTGCCTTCGAGCGAGGAGGGGCCGCCAGCGCATGAGAAGCGAGGAAAACACGTGAACGCACCCACAATCTTTGAGTACGGGCGTCGCCGCGGGGCGTGCGTCCTTCTCGCCGTCCTGGTCTTTGTCGTTGCCCTTGTTGGTGCCCTTGCCGTACCGGCGGAGCGCGCCGAGGCCATGGAGGCGGTGAAGTGCACCGGACGCCCCAACTCCGAGGACGATCCCACGGTCATCATGGGCGCCACGGAGTCCCGCATCACCTTTGAGACTTCGATCGCCGAGGGCGAGGGTGTCTCGAGCCTCACCCTGCACATTCCCGACGGGACGTCCTTCAGCACCAACGATCTGGCGGTCACCCTGCTCACGGGCGACGACCTCATGACGAGAAACGAGGTTGACTACACCGAGTCCGTCGACGGCCAGGATCTCACGCTCGAGTTTGCCGAGCCGATCACCCGGGAGGGCCACCTCAATATCCTTGTCTACGAGGTGTTCTTCCCCACGGACGGCGGAGAGATGCAGGTCGAGGCCACCTATGAGCTTGCGGATGGAACCGAGGAGACCATCGAGAGCATCCCTGCAATCCCGGTGGAGGGCATCTCGCTCACCGAGTCGATCTCCCAGTGGCTCGAGGAGCAGCCCTGGGTCCAGGCGTGGAACTCCAACCGGTTCCTGCACCTGTTCTTTGACCCGTCGCTTCTGGTGACGAGCTTCCCGGTTGTTCTCACCGGCTTCTTCATGTCCATCTCCATCGTTGCGGTTGCCTTCCCGCTGGCCATCCCGATGGGCCTTTTGCTGGCGCTGATGCGCATATCCAAGCTGCGCCTTCTGCGCGGCATCGCTACCACCTACGTGAACATCGTCCGCGGTACGCCGCTCTTCCTCCAGATCTACGTGGCCTTCTTCGGCCTGCCGCTCGCCGGCATCCAGATTCCCAACTTCATCCTGGGTGTCACGGTCATGTGCATGAACTCTGGCGCCTACATGTGCGAGATCTTCCGTGCGGGCATCCTCTCCATCAGCAAGGGTCAGACCGAGGCCGCGCGCTCGCTCGGCATGAACGGCGCCCAGACCATGTTCTACGTCATCCTGCCGCAGATGTTCCGCATCGTGATCCCCAACCTCACGAGCGAGTTCATCGTGCTCTACAAGGACACCTCGCTGCTCGCTGCCGTGGGCATCATGGAGCTCGTCATGTACGCGCGCACCATAGTTGCCTCCACCGGCTCGATCACGCCCTACATCGTGGCTGCCCTGTTCTACCTGGTGATCACGCTGCCGCTCTCCAAGGTGACGCGTCATCTGGAGGATCGCGTCCGTGGGCATCGCAGTCGCAAGCACGTCGTTGAGCCCGAGGCTGCCGCCGAGAAGGGAGCCACCAATGAGTGATGCCGTTGTGAGCGCTGCCGAGAAGAACGGTGCGGCCGCGGTCTCGGCCGACGAGCCCATCCTGCGCATCGTTGACCTGCACAAGAGCTTTGGCCAGACCGTGGTCCTGCGGGGTATCGACATAGACATCCACCGCGGCGAGGTCGTGGTCGTGCTCGGCCCCTCCGGCTCCGGCAAGTCCACGATGCTGCGCTGCCTTAACCGCCTCGAGGAACCCACGAGCGGCAAGATCTTCTTCGAGGGCCAGGACATCACCGACCCCAAGACCGACGTCAACGACGTCCGCAAGCGCATGGGCATGGTGTTCCAGCAGTTCAACCTGTTCCCGCACCTGGACGCGCTGCACAACGTCATGCTCGCCCAGCAGAAGGTGTTGGGG
>CASFQX010000097.1 GCA_949296375.1 uncultured Olsenella sp. | reverse complement strand
GCCCCGGCTCGCGAGTCGCGGCGAGCCGGGGCCGGGGAAGGAATCGCAGACCGCTACAGCGCGTCCGCGCGCAGGGCCTCCACGAGGTTCATCGCGTGCGTCTTGTGCAGCGCGTAGGCAACGCTTATTGCCAGTACGGCCACCACCACGCCAAACGAGAGTGCGATGTGGCCCCAGGGCATCTGGAACACAAGCGTGGAGATGGAGCTCGACAGCGCCGAGAAGAGCGCCGCGTTGACCATCGTGGCAAGGGCGACGCCGCCCACCAGGCCCTTGGCCGCGAAGTCAGCACACTCGAGGGCAATCATGCGGCGGAACGCCCCGCGACCCATGCCTGCGGATTGCAGTGCCGCAAACTCACGCGTACGGAGCATAAGGCCGGAGGCTATCGTGTTGAAGACGTTCGCAACGGCAATCGCCATCGTTATCGCGATGAAGCTGTAGAGGAAGACGTCAACGGTGTAGCTCATGGCACGGTACTGGCGCAGAGCCTCGCGAAGGTTGTTGATGGTCACGGTGTCGATGTCGCCGCGCTCGCCGAGCGCCTCCTGAATGCCCTCGATGACCGCCTCCTCGTCTGCACCCTCCGCGAAACCGGCGTAGAACTCAACCAGGGAGAGCCACATCGCGTCCGTGAGCCCGGCCTCCTCCAGCGAACTTATCGGCATGACCAGTGTGATGGAGGTGGAATCCGCGAGATTGGCGGTCCCGATGGGGAAGTCGTCCCCGAGGTCTGCAGTGTAGGCGGCAACGGGAACGCTCACGCTCTTAAGGCCGAGCTCGGAGACGGGCGCCACGTCGACGACCTCGCCCGTGACTTTGTCGGAGCGCCTGAGCGAGTAGCGGCCGTCGTCGCCCATGCTGATCCACTCGTCGTCTGTGAGGGAAGCTGGCGGAAGGAGAACGTCGATGGCGCTGGCAGTCCCTGTGAGCGGCGAGATGGAGCCGTAGGTGTCTGTGTTGGTGGCGTTGAGCAGGTTGAAGACCACGCAGGAGAGCTGCGTCGGGTCCTTCTCGTCCTCAGGGAGTCCCAGGTGCTCGGCAAGGCGTTGCCAGGTGCCGTCATCGACCAGCTCTACGACCGCCTGTCCGTATCCCTGTCGGTCGAGCATGAAGCCACCATACTGGTTGGTCCGCTCGTTGAAAGTGTCGATGGCGCTCCAGTCAACGGCGTCCTCGTCAAGGTGAACGTCCGTATTGGCGCGCGCCACGGCGCTCACGCTGTCCTCGCGCACGCCGGCAACATCAGCGATGTTGGAGGCGATGCCGCCCATGTTGGATGCCACGGGATCCTCAGAGATGTCGCTCGAGGATTCGGCGGAAGAGGCGTACATCATCATGTCCGCGTTGCCGTAGTCCATGTAGCTCATGGCTCCATTGAGATAGTCCGAGACGAGCCCGGCCGTGACGAGAAGAGCCACCGAGATGGCAAGCGCGATTGTGGAGACGCGCGACTTGCTTGCCGAGACGGCGAGCGTGCGACGGGCGAGAAACGCCGGCATGCCGCCGAGGCGCGCTGCCATGCCGCGCGGACGCCGGCAATCTGCGGAGAAGTCGTCCATTGCATCGCGGCGCCTGCGGAACACGCGACGCAGGCGTCTGCTCGGCCGCACGTCCTGCGACTGACGAATGGCGTCCACTGCCGAGACTCGGCTTGCGCGAAGTGCCGGGACAAAAGCGCTGAGCAGAAGCGTAAGTGCGGTGAGGCAGGTGGCGATGGCAACGTCTGCCGGGGCGATCACCAGCTGGATGGTGGCGTCCTCGCCGAGCATGACGCCCCAGCCCTCGGCCGTGAGAGCAAAGACGACAGCCGTGCCGGCAATGCCGATAACGATGCCAAGCGGTATTCCGACGAGCCCGAGCAGCGCCGCCTCGGTAAACACCGTGCGTCTGAGCTGTCTGCGTGATGCGCCGAGCGAGGAGAGCAGGCCAAACTGCCGCGTGCGCTCTGAGATTGAGATTCTGAACGCGTTTGAGATGAGCGAAACGGCGGCGACGATGATCACCACTGCGAGCACGGCTGCGAACTGCTCGAGCGAGTCGATGATCTGGCGGTTGGGTTCAAGGCCCTGATACGTGAGCAGGGAGTTGTTGTTGCGCCAGCCGGACTCGGCTCCGAGGACCTCCGTCATAAGATCGCTGAGATCGCTGTAGCTCGAGTAGCCGGTGGTTGAGAAGTACGCGGTACTCCTCTCCGTCCCAGAAGCTGTAGCTGCGGGCTCGTCTGGGCAGACGTAGGCCACGTCTCCGTCCAAGTAATTGGGGTCGATGAAGCCGACGACAGTGTAGGTGCGCGGCTCCCCAACGTCAGCGAGCGTCTCGAGGACGGTCTCACTCTCCGAGATGATGTTGCCGGCGCTGTCCGTCTCATAGGTGTAGTCGACCTCGAGAGAGCTTCCGGAGGGAATGCTCGCGGCGCCGCCGTTGGTTGCGTCGTCAAGCCACATGCGTCGCCCGAGCGCGAGCGTGATGGTGCCTCCGAGCTCGAGCTCGCCCTCGGAGGTGGCACCCGCCGCGACGCCCTCGATCATCGATGGGCCGTCAACGAGCTCAACGCCGCGCAGGTAGGAGGGGAGGGCGATCTCTCCAGGCTTCTCGGGGAGGCGACCCTCCTCGACGTGGGGGTCGGGGATGACGTCATAGCGCGTATCTCCTGCCGCGCGCGGCAGGCTGGCATCCTCGCGTGGGGTCGTGACCACTCCAAGATAGCTGCCCCATGTGAACGAGTTGTCCTTGGAGACGGCGGCAGCACCAAGGTCGCGGCTGGTGGCGAGGCGGTCGAGGTGGTCTCCGGCGAGCCTTTTGAGGTTGTCGAGCGTGGATTCATCGGTGTAGTCAAAGCTCAGCTGCCAGACGCCGTCGATGGTTCGCTGACGGTCGAGCAGAGCGCCGCGAAGGCTCGTGACGCTGGCGAGCACGGCCATGAGCAGGCCGCATGCGAGTGCCACTCCCACGATCGTGACCGTGGTACGCACGCGGTTGGCCTTGAGCGAGCGCAGCGTGAAGCGGGTGAAGACGTTGCCGCGGGGCGCGACGGCGGCCGCGAGCGCGCGGTCCTTCTCGCCCTTGAAGTGCTTGGCCATGGCTACCTCGCCCTCGTGTCGGAGGCGATGCGGCCGTCCTCGAGCGCGATCACGCGGTCGGCAGAGAGGGCGATGTCCTCGTCGTGGGTGATCACGATGAGCGTCTGCTTGAGCTCGCGGTTGGACTTGCGCAGAAGGGCCATGATCTCCGCGGAGTTCTTGGAGTCGAGGTTGCCCGTGGGCTCGTCCGCCAGCACGACGGCCGGCGCGTTCATGAGCGCGCGCCCGATGGCAACGCGCTGCTGCTGGCCGCCGGAGAGCTGGTTGGGGAGGTGGTGCTCGCGGCCCTCGAGCCCGAGAACGTGGAGCAGGCCCTTGAGGCGGCGCTCGTTCACCGCGCGGCCGTCCATGAGCACGGGCAGGCACATGTTCTCCACCACGTCGAGCACCGGCACGAGGTTGTAGAACTGATAGACCAGCCCGACCTCGCGGCGGCGGAAGACCGCGAGCTGCTCGTCAGAGCGCTCGAAGACGTCCTCGCCGTTGAGGTAGACGGTGCCGGACGTGGGACGGTCCACACCGCCGATCATGTGAAGCAGCGTTGACTTGCCCGAGCCCGAGCTGCCGATAATGGCCACGAACTCGCCGGCCGCCACGCTGAAGCTCACGTCGTCGAGCGCACGCACGGCGGTGTCACCGGTGCCGTAGGTCTTGGTGAGGTGGTCCACGCGAAGAATGTCCATGCTGCCTCCTTTGCCTGGTTACGATTCTATGGTGGGGGAGGCATCCTGCGCATGCGTGACGCGCAGGTGACGATTCCGTCAGGTTGCCAATAAGAGCGACCCTTCGCCCGTATGATGCCCGTTACGACTGCGCATACCCTCGCGGAAAGGCCAGGTTTCTGAGGTTGTGCGCACTGGTGCGAGGGTATGTACACACTTGAAGTCTTGATGGGTTCCTCGCCAAGCCGCCTAGCTGGGGAAACGCGAATTTGACCTTCATATAAACCTTGCAATCTCGTACACAGCCTCGCGAAGGTGCGTACAACCTAGAGAGGGTGCATGCCTTCGTGAGAGGCGGGCGCTAGACGGCAGATTTGAAGAAGACGATGTCGAAGCGGGCGCCCCCGTCGGGTGCGTTGCCGGCGCGAATTGAGCCGCCCTGCGCGGTGACGAGGCTCTTTGCCAGCGCGAGGCCAATGCCTACGCCGCCGGGGTCGACCTCGGAGCCGCCGGTCTCCTCGCCCTTCTCGCCGCCACGGTAGAAGCGCTCGAAGACGTGGGGCAGGTCCTCGGCCGCGATGCCGGGGCCGGTGTCCTCCACGCGCAGGCGGAACGCGAGGGCGTCCTCGGTGCAGCTCACGCTCACGCGCCCACCCGCGGGCGTGTGCTCGAGACAGTTCTTGAGGATGTTCTCGAGCGCCTCCGCCGTCCAGGCGAGGTCGCCCTCAAAGCCGGCATCGGGCTGGACGTCGCATGCGAGGGCGACGTCCGCGAGGTCGAACGTCACCGCCAGCGGGTCGGCGGCGCGCGCCACGAGCTCGGCGCCGCTCACACGGGCGCGCGTGAGGCGCACCACGCCCGCGTCGATCCGCGCGAGCTTGAGCAGGGAGGAGACGAGCCACTCCACGCGGCCCTCCAGGCGCTCCATCGTACGGAGCCGCTCGACCTCGTCCGGGTGCCCGCCGTCCCTGACGAGCGCCCCGCGCGTGAGCGACGTCATGAGCGAGAGGCTCGTGAGCGGCGTCTTGAGCTGGTGCGAGACGTCTGCCAGCGCATCTGCCAGCGCGTTCTTCTCTCGCTCGAGGTCCTCGTTGGCAAGGGCAAGGCGGCTTTGCATCTTGTCCAGCTCAGAGGCGAGGACCGCCAGCTCGCCCTCGCGCATCCGCTCAAAGCTCACGTCGCGCGCGCCGTGGAGCACGGCGTCCACCTGCGCCGCCATGCGCGCGATGCGCCGATAGCGAAGGCGGGTCGAGACGAGCAGCACGGCGAGAAGGACCGCGGCGGTCGCGGCGACCACGGTCGCGGCGAGCGTCCCCGCAAGCAACCACGCCACGTCGGCGCCAATGGCGCCCACGACGACAAAGACGGCAGCGGTTCGCCTGACCTCGGCGTTTCTCAGCAGCATGCGCTTCTCGACCGCCTAGCCCTGGGCGCGGTAGCCCATGCCGCGGACGGTCACGATCAGGCGCGGTTCCGCGGGGTCGTCCTCGAGCTTGTCGCGCAGGCGCTTGATGTAGACAGAGAGCGTGTTCTCCTCCACGTAGGCGCCGGCGTCGTCCCAGAGGGCGTCGCGGATCATGTCGCGCGTGACGACGCGGCCGGCGTTCTTGGCAAAGAGCAGGAGGAGCCGGTACTCCAGAGCGGAGAGTGGCACCTCCTGGCCGTTCTTCTCGGCGCGGGCGCGGTCGAGGTCTATGGTCACGGACCCGAGGTGCGTCACCGAGCGCTCCGGTCGGGCGCGACGGATGGCGGCCTGCACGCGGGCAACAAGCTCGCGCGGGCGGAAGGGCTTGGCGATGTAGTCGTCCGCGCCCAGGGTGAGGCCGGTCACGGTTGAGAGCTCGTCGTCTGCCGCGGTGAGAAAGATCACGGGCACTTGCGGCGTCACCTGCTTGATCGCGTTGCAGACGGCAAAGCCGCTGCCCTCGGCGAGCGTGAGGTCAACGAGCGCGAGCGCGATGTCGGCGTCCGGCGCGCAGGCCAGCTCCACGGCGCCGGCCTGGGTGGGGGAGGAGACCACGGCGTACCCCTCGTTTGCCAGGAGCTCGGAGAGCCCCTCCACGATCAGCGGGTCGTCCTCGGCGAGCAGTATGCGCAGCATGTTCCTCCTTTCCTTGCTGTCTTGAGTATAGGGGCCGAGAAGGGCGCGGTCCCGTGACGCTTCTGTCACGTGTCGGGGAAGGGTCGTCGTCGCTTTGCCCGGGGTCATGAGTCGGCCTCCGTGAACGACGCGTTACGCGCCGGTTAGCGTGGAGAAACCATGTTGGGTCTGTGGGGGACGGCCAGTTGTTGCGCGAGCAACATGTCCGAGGTTCCAACGTACCAAGGAGGGAAACATGAACGGAATCGTCATCGTGCTCGTTGCGGCCGTGGTCCTGGTCGCCGGGTACCTGCTCTACGGCCGCTGGCTCGCGCGCACGTGGGGCATCGATGCCAAGGCCGTCACGCCCGCGCGTCGCATGGAGGACGGGAAGAACTTCTCGCCCGCCTCGTGCTTCACGGCCTTCTCGCACCAGTTCAGCTCCATCTGCGGCGCCGGCCCCGTCACGGGCACCATCGCCGCCATGATGTTCGGCTGGCTTCCGGTGCTGCTGTGGGTCCTCGTGGGCGGCATCTTCTTCGGCGCCGTGCACGACTTCGGCGCGCTCTACGCCTCGATGCGCAACAACGGCAAGTCGCTCGCCCAGCTCATCGAGAAGTACATCGGTCACACCGGCCGTCGTCTGTTCCTGATCTTCTCCTGGCTCTTCACGATCATCGTGATCGCGGCCTTCGTCGACATGGTCGCGGGCACGTTCAAGGCGACCTTTGACGCCGCGGGTGCCGTCGACGCCGCCGTCTCCTATGCGGGCGGCGCTGCCGGAACCATCTCGATCCTCTTCACCTTCGTGGCCATCGCCTTTGGCTTGATCAATCGACGCTTCGGCCTCAAGGGCTGGAAGGAACTCCTGTTTGCCGTGGTGCTCTTCGTGGCGATGTTTGCCGTGGGCATGCAGTTCCCGGTCTACCTGGACAAGCTCGGCTGGTTCGCCGTCATCACGGTCTACCTGCTCTTTGCCGCGGCCATGCCCATCCAGACGCTCAAGCAGCCGCGTGACTACCTCACCTCCATCATGATGCTCGTCATGATCGCGTGCGCCGTCATCGGCGTCTTCGTGCTCGGCGCGGGTGGCCAGGCCACCATGACCGCCCCCATGGTCGCCGACCTCGGCGCGCTCGCCGACAAGGGCAGCTACGTCTTCCCGCTGCTCTTTGTCTCCGTGGCGTGCGGCGCGCTCTCCGGCTTCCATAGCCTCGTCTCCACCAACACCTCCTCCAAGCAGGTGTCGAGCGAGAAGGACGCGCTGCCCGTGGGCTACGGCGCCATGGTGCTCGAGTCCTTCGTGGGCGTGCTCGCCATCGTCTTTGCGGCGATCATGTTCTCCGACCTCAACACCGCGGGTACCGGCCTGCTCAACAACGGCGCCGCTGCGACACCGTTCCAGATCTTCTCGCAGGGCGTGGCGCGCGGCATGACGGCGTTCGGCGTGGACTCCACGCTTGCCACCGTGTTCATGACGATGTGCGTCTCCGCGCTCGCGCTCACGTCCGTCGACGCCGTGGCGCGCATCGGCCGCCTCTCGTTCCAGGAGTTCTTCGCCAAGAGCAACGATGCCGCCGAGGAGGCCGGGGCGGGCGCCGAGGGCGCGGGCAAGTTCTTCTCCAACACCTGGGTCGCCACCGTGCTCACGCTGGCACTGGGCCTCGCCCTCGCCTTTGGCGGCTACAACAACATCTGGCCGCTCTTTGGCGCGTCCAACCAGCTGCTCGGCGGCATGACGATGATCATGCTGGCGGTCTTCTGCAAGTGCACCGGTCGCACGGGCTGGATGCTCTACGTGCCCGTGGCCTTCCTTCTGGTGAGCACCTTCACCTCGCTCGTCCAGAGCATCATCGGCTGCGTGAGCGCGCTCTCCGCGAGCGGCGCGGCCGTGATCGCCACCTCTGGCCTGCAGCTCGTCTTCGCGATCCTGCTCGTGGTGCTCGGCCTCATCGTGGCCTACAACTGTCTTAAGGAGCTCTTCACCAAGGGCGCGGGCTCGCTGCCCGACGAGGACCCCGAGTGGTCCGACCTCGGGCGGGTGAACTGCGGCAAATAGTGCTTGTGAGGGCTTTTGCCGGCGGGGCGGGGAGATTTCCCGCCCCGCTTTTTCGTCTGCGACAAAGGTTGGGTACTTTTTTGCGGACGAGCCAAGTATCCGACTGATTGTGACCGAAGAAACCGCCGGTAGTCGACTTGCTGGTTTTATGACTACTTCAGGGGTACGAGAAAAAGTACCCAACCTTTGTGCGGGCTTCCACGCACCCGCATGCAGGGGCGCGGAATCGCAGGTCTCTCGTAACGTGCGATTCCGCGCCCTCGTTTCGCGCGCCTTTGGCGCTCGCGTCTCCTGCCCGTGTTGCCCTGCGCCCCATGCGATCGAGGCGCCTGCGCCTCACGCCTGCGGTCCATGCATCCGCGACGACAGTTCCCCCAGCGTCGCTACTGGATGCCCGGGATGCTCGGGATGGTGGCAAAGCCGGCCTCGAGCTCCTCGTCGGTGGGCACGTGGTCGCTCATCTCGCCGCGGTTGTACTTGTCGTAGGCAACCATGTCGAAGTAGCCGGTGCCAGTGAGGCCAAAGAGGATGGTCTTGGCCTCGCCGGTCTCGCGGCACTTCTCTGCCTCGCGGATGGCCGCGAGGATGGCGTGCGAGCTCTCGGGCGCCGGAAGGACGGTTTCCAGCTTGGCGAACTTCTCGCCCGCCTCGAAG
>CASFQX010000096.1 GCA_949296375.1 uncultured Olsenella sp. | reverse complement strand
TTCTATGAGCAGAAGCTACTTGATGGTGTTGACGAGCTTCTGGACGCCGCTCTTGCGCTGAGCGGCCTGGTTCTTGTGGATGATGCCCTTGGAAGCGGCCTTGTCGAGCAGACGGCCGGCCTTGTTGGCGGCAGCCTGAGCGGCCTCGACGTCCTTGGCCTCGACGGCGGAGCGGACGGCCTTGACGGCGGTCTTGAGCTCGGAGCGGACGGCGCGGTTGCGCTGACGAGCCTTCTCGGCGGTGATGATGCGCTTCTTCTGAGACTTGATGTTAGCCACGTGCGGTTCCTTTCGAATACTACTGTTCTGAGGCCTCTGTTTGAGACACGGTGAGGTCAGCCTGCTGAGTATAGCATGCGGCGCGACTCTTCGCTATCATTCACCACATGTCTACTAACGATACCTCACATATTCGCAACTTCTCGATCGTTGCGCACATCGACCATGGCAAGTCGACCATCTCGGATCGCATCCTCGAGCTCACCCACACGGTGGAGGAGAGGGACATGCGCTCCCAGCTCCTCGACACCATGGACATCGAGCAGGAGCGCGGCATCACGATCAAGTCCAACGCCGTTAGGGTGACCTACGACGCGGACGACGGCGAGACCTACCAGTTCAACCTCATAGACACGCCGGGCCACGTTGACTTCACCTACGAGGTCTCCCGCAGCCTCGCGGCGTGCGAGGGCGCGGTGCTGGTGGTGGATGCCACGCAGGGCGTGGAGGCACAGACCGTCTCCAACGCCAACCTCGCGATGAACGCGAACCTTGACATCGTTCCCGCGATCAACAAGATCGACCTGCCGAGCGCCGAGCCCGACCGCGTGCGCGAGGAGATCGAGGAGGACCTCGCCATCCCGGCCGACGACGCCGTGTGCGTCTCCGGCAAGACGGGCGAGGGCATCCACGATCTTCTCGAGGCCATCGTCATGCTTGTCTCGCCGCCCGAGGGAGACTATGACGCCCCGCTCAAGGCCCTCATCCTGGACTCCTACTTCGACGAGTACCGTGGCGTGGTGGCAACGGTGCGCGTCTTTGACGGTCACATCGGCAAGGGCGACCAGCTCCAGATGATGCAGGCCGGCGAGGGCTTCCTCGTGGACGGCGTGGGCGTCAAGCGCCCGGCCGAGCAGCTCGTGAGCGAGCTCGGCGTGGGCGAGGTGGGCTTCGTCGTCACGGGTCTCAAGGATCCCGAGGCCGTGCGCGTGGGTGACACCCTCACGTACGCGAGCCGCCCCTGCGCCGAGGCGCTGCCGGGCTACCGCGAGGCCAAGCCGATGGTCTACACCGGCATCTTCCCCATTGACAACAAGGACTACGAGAACCTGCGCGACGCCCTGGAGAAGCTGCGCGTGAACGACCCCTCGCTCACGTGGAGCCCCGAGACGAGCGTGGCCCTGGGCTTTGGCTTCCGCGTGGGCTTCTTGGGCCTTCTCCACATGGAGGTCGTCAAGGAGCGCCTGGAGCGCGAGTTCGCGCTCTCGCTGATCGCGACCAGCCCTTCCGTGGACTACCACGTCTACAAGACCGACGGCGAGATGGTCGAGGTGCGCAGCCCCCAGGACCTGCCCGACGTCACACGCATCGAGCGCATCGAGGAGCCCTACCTCAAGGCCAAGGTCATCGTGCCGCCCGAGTACACGGGCGCCGTCATGCAGCTTGCCATCGAGCACCGTGGCATCACGCAGGACATGGTCTACCTCTCCGAGAAGTCCGTCGAGATGCACTTTGACGTTCCTCTCGCCGAGCTCATCCTGGACTTCTTCGACCAGCTCAAGAGCCGCACGAAGGGCTACGCGAGCCTGGACTACGAGTTCTCCGACTACCGCGCGAGCGACCTCGTGAAGCTCGACATCCTGCTCTCCGGCGACGAGGTGGACGCCCTCAGCTTCATCGTGCACCGCGACAAGGCGTACGCGATGGCGCGCGGCCTCTGCGACAAGCTCAAGGAGATCATCCCGCGCCAGCAGTTCGAGGTGCCCATCCAGGGAGCCATCGGCAACAAGATCATCGCCCGCAGCACCGTCAAGGCCGTGCGCAAGGACGTCCTGGCCAAGTGCTACGGCGGCGACATCTCGCGCAAGCGCAAGCTCCTGGAGAAGCAGAAGGAGGGCAAGAAGCGCATGAAGCAGATCGGCTCCGTTGAGGTGCCGCAGGAGGCGTTTCTCGCCGTCCTCAAGGTGGACGACCAGTGACGCCCGCCGAGGTCCTGGCCGCCTACGCCCCCACCGCTGCGCTCTGTCCCGCGCCGCCCGCCTGGGACGGCGAGCTTTCCGGCAAGCTGCTCATGGCGCCGATGGCAGGTGTCTCGGACGCGGCGTATCGCCTCATGGCGCGCGCGGGCGGCGCGGCGCTGGCCTACTCGGAGATGGTCTCGTGCGCCGGACTCCACTACGGCGAGAAGAGCTGGGAGCTCGTGGACCCCGACCCGGCGGAGCCGGAGATCGCCGTGCAGCTCTTTGGGTCCAAGCCCGAGCTCTTCCGCGAGTCCGCGGAGCGCGTGGCGGCGCGCCTTGGCGAGAGGCTCGCGCTCATCGACATCAACATGGCCTGCCCCGTGCCCAAGGTGACCAAGAAGGGCGAGGGCTCGGCGCTGCTGGAGAATCCCGCGCTCGCGGCGGAGATCGTGCGCGCGTGCCGCGCTGGTGCCCCGGGCGTTGCCGTAACGGTGAAGGTCCGTCGCGGCCGCTACATGGGCCAGGAGGTGGCGCCCGAGTTCGCGCGCGCGATGGAGGACGCCGGCGCGGCGGCGGTGGCCGTGCACGGGCGCTTTGCGACGCAGATGTACCACGGCGAGGCCGACTGGGGCGCCGTGAGCCGCGTCGTGGATGCCGTGAGCATCCCCGTCATAGCCTCCGGTGACATCCTCTCGCACGATGCCGTGTGTCGCGTTCTCGCGGAGACCGGGGCGACGGCCGTGATGGTCGCGCGCGGGACCTATGGCAACCCGTGGGTCTTCTCGGGCCACGAACCAACTGTTGCCGAGAAGATCGCCGCCTTCGAGTGCCACGTGCGCCTGCTCGAGGCCACGGGCGCCCATCTCAAGCGTGCCCGAAGCCTCGCCGGCTGGTACTTCAAGGGAATGCCCGACGCCGCGCGCTGGCGAAACGCGGCGATGGGCTGCGTGCGCGCCGAGGAGTTTCTCGCCGTTGCCGCCGAGGTGCGCGCGCATGTCCTGTGACCCGGGCGTTAGGGCTCTCTACCTGCACATACCGTTCTGTACGCGAAAGTGTGCGTACTGCGACTTCGCTTCGTGGGCAACGCCTGCTGGAGATTCGCTCATGGGCGCGTACGCGCGTGCGCTCGACGCGCAGCTTGATGAGGCTGTGTCACTTGGGCTGCTCGAGGGCTGCGAGACGGCCTACGTGGGCGGCGGCACGCCGACGCTCCTGAGCGAGAAGGACCTTGGTTTGCTGATCGAGAAGATCGCGAAGGCAGCGTCTCCCTCGGAACTCACCTGCGAGGCCAACCCGGACTCACTCTCCGACACCGTCCTTCTCGCCGTGCACGCGGCGGGGGCAACGCGGCTCTCGATAGGCGTGCAGAGCCTCTACGACAGCGAGCTCCGCGAACTGGGGCGCCTGCATGACGCCGCATGCGCTCGGGAGCGCGTGGCGGCGGCGGTGGCGACGGGATTAGACGTCTCGGTCGACCTCATGTGCGCCTTCTCGGGACAGACGCCTGAGAGCTGGGGCCGCACGCTCAGGGGGGCGGTTGAGCTCGGCGTGGCCCACGTGAGCGTATACCCGCTCCAGATCGAGGAGGGGACGCCGCTCGACCGCCGCTACGCAGACGACCCCTGCGCCTGGAACGACCCTGAGGTTCAGGCTGAGAGAATGACACAGGCTCAGGCATCACTTGAAGCTTGCGGCTACCGCCGGTACGAGGTCGCGAGCTACGCTCGAGCAGGTAAGGCGTGCCGTCACAACAAGGCCTACTGGACGGGGGCGCCCTACCTCGGGCTGGGAACCGGAGCCTCGAGCATGCTCGACCTTGAGGGCTACCTAAGGCTTTGCGTAGCCTGCCCGCAGCTTCCGCAGGCGCCTACGGGGACGGGCCGAGTCCGACTCACGGTCGAGACGCCACGTGGGGAGCTTGCTGCCAATCCGCGCCTGAGTTCGCTGTCCTTCTCGCTCGAGTTCCTGACGGGGCCCCAGGCGGTTGCCGAGGACCTCATGCTCGGCGCCCGTCTCGTAGAGGGGTTGCGTCCCGAGCTCGTATCACGTGCGCGCGAGATCTTTGGCACCAGGTTTGACGACACCGTCGACGACCTTCTCGCCCGCGACCTTCTTGTCGAGAGGGACGGTCTGCTCGCGCCCACCGAGCAGGGCTGGCTCCTTGGCAACGAGCTCTACGGTGCCCTCTGGGACCTCGCCCCCGGGGAGGTAGCGGCGGCGAAATGCTAAGTTGGGATTGCGCCGGAGGATGCGCCCCGCCTGCCCCCACTTGCGCGTACGTCGCAAATG
>CASFQX010000095.1 GCA_949296375.1 uncultured Olsenella sp. | reverse complement strand
CGTGCGCGTCCGAGCCCACGGTGATGGGCACGCCAGCCTTGCAGAAGCGTTCGAGCAGGCCGCGCGAGGGGTAGTAGTCCCCCACCCCCTTGCGCCATCCTGCCGTGGAGAGCTCCACGCGACGCCCAGTGTCATGCGCACAGGCGACCATCTCGTCCCAGAGCGGGGCGAGGTCAATCGTGGCGGAAAAGCCCTCGTTGCGCATGCGCTCGGGCAGGTCCGGGTGTGCCATCGTGTCAAACGGAAGCGAACTCTCGCAGGCATGGCACCAGGTCTCCACGTACAAACGCCAAACCTCGTCGGGACCAAGCTCGCGCCAGATGGTCAGGTCGGACACATCGTCGATCCACGCGCCCTCGTCAACGGTGCCCAGCCAGTGCACACTGCCGAGAAGCACCCGCGCCCCTGCGCTCCAACGAAGGACATTCTCCTCGCAGCCAGGATACCAGTCCGCCTCAAATCCGTAAATGAACTCCAGCTCAGGATGGGCGTCGCGCGCAGCCTCCCACTCAGCGCGGTGCGCCGCGAGGCCGTCTTCGGTCACCTGAACCTCTCCCGCGGGGTCCATCGGACCAGCGGGAAGTGTGAGGTGATCAGTCGAGACCAGGACGGCGCAGCCTGCCGCCACCGCTGCACGGGCGTTCTCCTCAAACGTGCCGACGCCGTCGGAGTGGCGCGTGTGCGTGTGCGTGTCAACGATCGAGCCAGGCTTGAGCGCGTCTGCCATGACTGCCTCCCAATCTACTGCCCATGTTCAAAAATTAACGTACTTTGGCTATCTGAAAGAAATGAGTCAACTGGGATTTCTTGGCCGAAATCTGCTCTTTCAGCAAACCAAACCGCGTTAATTTAATCCCTCCCCGAGCAGCGACCCACAAGGGCCAAAAAACACCCCAAAGGAAGGGCCGCCGGGCGAGAAACCCGACGGCCCCATGATACGAAAAGAAGCGCGACCCCGCCGCTACTTCGCCGAGAGGTCCTGGAGGGCGTAGACGTCGAGCGAGCCCTCACGCAGCGCCGCGATGGCCTGCACCAGCGCCACCGCGCCAGACATGGTGGTAGCCATGTCGATGCCGCGGCTCACGGCCTCACTTCTCATCTTGGTGCCGTCGCCACGGGAGCTGTGGCCCTTCGGCGTGTTGATCAGGAAGGAGATCTTGCCGTCGGCCATGAGGTCGAGGACGTTGGGCGAGCCCTCGGAGATGGGCTTCACGACCTCGCACGGGATGCCGGCGGCGCGCAGCGTCTTTGCCGTACCGCGGGTGGCCAGCAGGTCGTAGCCGAGGTTCTTGAGCGAGAGGGCAACGGGGGCCACGGAGCGCTTGTCGCGGTCGCAGACCGAGATGAAAACGCTGCCGGACTGAGGCACCTCGTACTCGATGGCCTCGCGCGTCTTGGCGTAGGCCTTGGGGAACGTGACGTCGATGCCCATGACCTCGCCGGTGGACTTCATCTCCGGGCCGAGCGTGACGTCGGCGCCCGGGAAGCGGCTCCACGGCATGACGGCCTCCTTGACCGCGTAGTAGCCGAGGTCGCAGCCCTCCTCCGGAAGGTTGAGGTCGGCGATCTTCTCGCCGCTCATGATGCGCGCGGCGCACTTGGCCAGCGGCACGCCGGTGGCCTTGGACGAGAACGGCACGGTGCGGCTCGCGCGCGGGTTGAGCTCGATCACAAAGACCTGCTCGTCGCGGACAGCGTACTGTACGTTGAGAAGACCCTGGATGTGGCAAGAGAGCGCAAGGCGACGCGTGGTCTCGCGGACCTTCTCAACGATCTTGTCGGATAGCGAGAAGGGCGGGAAGCAGCAGGCGGAGTCGCCGGAGTGAATGCCGCACTCCTCGATGTGCTCGAGGACCGCTCCGACGTAGCACTGCTCGGTGTCGCAGAGGGCATCCACGTCGAGCTCAATGGCGTCCTCGAGGAAGGCGTCAAGATAGACGGGGTGGTCCGGGGAGACCTTGGTGGCCTCCTCCATGTAGCTCACGAGATCGTCGTCATCGTAGACGATGCCCATGCCACGGCCGCCCAGGACGTAGCTCGGGCGAACGAGCAGCGGGTAGCCCACGCGGCGGGCGACCTTCTTGGCCTCGTCGACGGTCTCGGCCGTGCTCGAGGGCGGGTAGGCGATCTCGAGGCGGTCGAGCAGGCTCGCAAAGCGGTCACGGTCCTCGGCGAGGTCGATTGCCTCGGGCTGGGTGCCCATGATGGGGACGCCGGTGGCCTTCAGGCGCTTGGCGAGGTTGATCGGGGTCTGGCCACCGAGGGTGACGATGACGCCGGCGGGCTTCTCGATCTCGATGACGTTCATGACGTCCTCGAAGGTGAGCGGCTCAAAGTAGAGGCGGTCCGAGGTGTCGTAGTCGGTGGAGACGGTCTCGGGGTTGCAGTTGACCATGACGGTCTCGTAGCCCTTGGCAGCGAGCGCGTAGGCCGCGTGGACGCAGCAGTAGTCGAACTCGATGCCCTGGCCGATGCGGTTGGGGCCGGCGGAGAGGATGACCACGCGCGGCTTCTCGGCCTCGTGGAACTCGGTCACACCGCCCTTCTCGTAGGTCATGTAGTGGTAGCTCGTTCGGGCGGCAAACTCGCCGGCGCAGGTGTCAACGGTCTTGACGCACGGGCGCACGCCGAGGACCTCGCGCACGGCGCGCACGGTGTCCTCGCGCTGACCGGTGAGGTGGGCGAGCTGGGCGTCAGAGAAGCCGAGCTGCTTGGCGGCCATCATCGTGTCCGCGTCGAGGCCGGCGAGGCCCTTTGCCGCGATGACGCCCTCGGCGCGAACGATGTCAGCGATGCGGTTGAGGAACCAGTGGTCGATCTTGGTGAGCTCGAAGATGCGCTCGACCGTCCAGCCGCGACGCAGCGCCTCGGCAACGTAGAGGATGCGCTCGGGCGTGGGCGTGGTGACGTGCTCCTCGAAGTGCTCCTCGTCAAAGCTGTCGTTGCCGTCCGCACCGAGTCCGGCGTGACCCTGCTCGAGGGAGCGCATGGCCTTCTGCATGGCCTCCTCGAAGGTGGCGCCGATGGACATGACCTCGCCCACGGCCTTCATGCGCGTGGTGAGCGTCTCGTCGGTCCCCTTGAACTTCTCGAAGGCAAAGCGCGGAACCTTGACCACGCAGTAGTCAATCGAGGGCTCGAAGCATGCCGGCGTCTCGCGCGTGATGTCGTTCTCGATCTCGTCGAGGGTGTAGCCCACGGAGAGCAGGGCCGCCATCTTGGCGATCGGGAAGCCGGTGGCCTTGGAGGCAAGCGCGGAGGAGCGGGAGACGCGCGGGTTCATCTCGATGACGATGACGCGACCGTCGTTGGGGTTCACGGCAAACTGTACGTTGGAGCCTCCGCAGGCCACGCCGACGCGCTCGAGGATGGCGAGCGAGTAGTCGCGCAGGCGCTGGAGCTCGAAGTCGTTGAGCGTCTGGCACGGGGCCACGGTGATGGAGTCGCCGGTGTGGACGCCCATCGGGTCGAGGTTCTCGATGGAGCAGATGACGACGCCGTTGCCCGCGGAGTCGCGCATCACCTCCATCTCGATCTCCTTCCAGCCCTCGACTGACTGCTCGACGAGCACCTCGCTCTCGGGCGAGAGCGCGAGGCCCTGCTCGGCGATGTGCACGAGGTCGTCATGGTTGTAGGCCATGCCGCCGCCGGCGCCGCCGAGCGTGAAGGCCGGGCGCAGGACAACCGGGTAGCCAAGCTCCTCGGCGATCTTCTCGCACTCCTCGACGGTGTGCGCGATGCCGGACTTGGCGACCTCCAGACCGATGTCGCGCATGGCGTTGGCAAAGAGCTCGCGGTCCTCGCCGGTCTCGATGGAGTCGACGTCGCAGCCGATGACCTCGACGCCGTACTTGTCGAGAACGCCCGCCTTGCCGAGGGCAACGGCGCAGTTGAGACCCGTCTGGCCGCCCATGTTGGGCAGCAGCGCGTCCGGGCGCTCCTTCTCGATGACCTTGGTCACGGACTCGACGGTGATCGGCTCGATGTAGGTGCGGTCGGCGGTCTCCGGGTCCGTCATGATGGTGGCCGGGTTGGAGTTCACGAGCACGACCTCGTAGCCCTCCGAGCGCAGGGCCTTGCAGGCTTGGGTGCCGGAGTAGTCGAACTCGCAGGCCTGGCCGATGACGATGGGGCCGGAGCCGATGATAAGGATCTTCTTGATGTCGGTGCGCTTGGGCATCTAGAAGCGCCTCCCCTCGCGGACGTCGATGGCGAGGTAGTCGTCCTCGCCGCGCATGAGCTTGGCGAACGCCGAGAAGGCGTACGTGGAGTCGTTGGGGCCGGGCTTGGCCTCGGGGTGGTACTGCATGGAGAAGGCCGGGATGTCCAGGAACTGGATTCCCTCGGGCGTGCCGTCATTGAGGTTGACGTGCGTGAGGCGCACGCGACCGTACTTCTCGGTCATGACGACGGGAGCCACGTGGCGACGGGACCAGAAGCGCAGGTCTTCGTCGGCGGGGTGCTCGGTCACGCCGTCGGAGAGCTCGGGCACGAGCGGGCCGAAGGACGAGAAGACCGGGCCGTAGTTGTGGTTCTGCGCGGTGATCTCCACCTTGCCGGTGAGCAGGTTCATCACGGGCTCGTTGCCGCCGTGGTGGCCATACGGAAGCTTCTCGATCTGGGCGCCGGCCGCCATGGAGATGACCTGGTTGCCGAGGCAGATGCCAAAGACCGGGAGCTTGCCCAGGCAGGCACGCACGGCGTCGACCACGGGCGGCACGGAGACGGGGTCGCCCGGGCCGTTGGAGAAGAACACGCCGTCGGGGTTCATCTCGAGGACCTTCTCGGCGGGCGTGTCCCACGGCACGACGGTCACCTCGCAGCCGGCGGCGGACAGGCGCTTGCCGATGCCCCTCTTCTCGCCGCAGTCGTAGGCAACGACGTGCAGGCGCGGCTGGCCGGCGGCGTCCTGGCCGGGCACGACGTAGGACTTGGGCGTGGAGACGTCGGCCACGTAGTTGTGGTCGGCGATGGCAGGAGCAGCCTTGACGCGGCGAATAAGGCTCTCGGGGTCAAGGTCGGTGGTGGAGATGGCCGCCCTCATGGCTCCGCCCTCGCGGATGGCGATGGTGAGGGCGCGGGTGTCCACGTCCTCGATGGCAACGACGCCGTTCTTCGCAAGGAAGTTCGGGAAGGTCTCCACGGACTGCCAGTTGCTCGGCGTGTAGCACATGTCGTGGACCACGAGGCCGGCCAGGTGGAGCGGGTCGCCCTGCATGTCCTTCTCGTTGATGCCGTAGTTGCCG
>CASFQX010000094.1 GCA_949296375.1 uncultured Olsenella sp. | reverse complement strand
GTTCTTCTCGACAGGCGCATCCTGCGGAAACGCCACTGAGGATGTGAGGCGACCCGTATATTGAGCCCGTTTCTCTGCAAGATTGCGTCGCCCTCGTGAAGCGGCGACATTTCTGCGCACCCTCGCGCGCTATCATGGCCCCAACCTGAAAGAGGGAGGGTTTCCATGCAGACGCGCCGTGAGTTCCTCACCCTGTCCGCCGGGCTGCTCGCCCTGCTCCCCGGCTGCACCGCCAACGAGCCCGAGGGGAAGGTCGACCCCGTCGTCGAAGACCCCGGCACGCAGACGCAGCCGGTGCAGATGCGCATCACCATCCCGGCCTCCTACCTGGCGTTCACCGGCAACACGGCCGAAGAGGCGGCGCAGGACTACGCCGACTACTCCGACGGCGACATCGGCACGAGCGTCCTTGGGAGCGGCTCGCTCGAGATCTACGTCACCGACCACTGGTACGGACAGCTGCGCGCCATGTGGGAGGACGAGCTCGACAGGAGCCTCGACGCACTCGGCACAAGCGACGCCGTCGCCTCCGTCGAGGTGACGGACGGCCGCGACGGCGCGACCGTCACGGCACGCCCCTCCTTTGCCGACCAAGCGGACACCGACCTCTATCGGCTCGTCGCCGCCTGCGGCTACCTTCAGCTCCTCGACCCGGAATCCGATTGGCAGGGAGATTGGGCCGTCGAGGTCGTCCTCGTTGACGCCGAGACGGGCGTGGAGGTCGCGCGCGCGACGCTCCCCGGCGAGGAGCTTTCCTACAGCCGCGAGGGCTGGGACGAGGCCGTCTCGGCGGAAGTCTAGGCACTCAGCGACGCAAGCACGTCGGCAAGCGCGTCGTCGCGCCGGTCGGCCGCCTGCAGGTATGCCTGGAGCAGCGGATGGGCCGCCGAGAAGATCCCGGCGTCCGCGCACGCCGCCGCAGCCGCGCGCAGCCGCTCGGAGAGCGGCCCCGTGGCGCCTGCGGGCAGACCCGCCCCCTCGAGCGTGCGCGCGAGGCGCTCTCCCGTGAGCTTCGCCGGGTCGAGGCGACTCGCGGCCAGTGCCTCGCGCTCGTGCTGGGAGAGCAGGGCGAGCTCGCGACGGGCGGGCTCGGCCTGCGCGCGCCCCAGCTCGATGCAGCGCCGGTAGCAGGCGACGGAGGCCTCCACCATGCCGAGGTCGTACGTGAGGCCGGCGAGGCGGTAGAGGCAGAGGGAGAGGCCGTCGGCGGTCGAGCAGCGCGCCGCGGCACCGGACACCGCGCGCATCGCCTCGTCGGCCCGCCCCATCTCGCGCAGGCAGTCCGCGCGGGCAATCGCCGCCTCGGCCGTGCACGGTGCGAGCTCGGCGGCGCGCTCGGCATGGGCGAGCGCGCGATCGAGGCCGCCGGGGAGCGCGAGCCTGCGCTCGAGGACCGCCGCGTACTGGTGCGCGAGGAAGTAGGCGTCCGGGACGAGCCGCACGGCACGGCCGTCGGCGCAGTCGAGGTTGTAGGTCACGCGCTCGGCGGTCGAGCGGAAGTAGCGATGAACCGTCCGCTCGTCGTCGCGATAGGCGCCGCGCGCCTCGACGGGCGCGAGCGCTTCCTCGAGCAGGCTCGCGACCCTCGAGAGCTCCTCCTGGTCCGGCTCGTCCGCAGCGGAGACGAGGGGGCCCGCCTGCCGCACGGCACGCTCGAGCGCCGAGCCGTAGACGAAGCACTCGATGAGGCCGTCGGTGTCCTCCACGTCGAGCTCGCCCGAGACCAGGGCGCGCGTCGTGCGCTCGCAGGCCTCGACGACCGAGGCGTCTGTGGCGCTCGCGCGAAGCTCAGAGAGGGCGGCGACCGCGCCCTCCGTCGTGTCCCCCAGCCCGCCGAAGTCGTCCGCGACGCGCTCCCACGCGTCCAGGCGCACCACGCTCTCCGCGATGCCGAGCTCGGAGCGCCGGCGCGCCCCCCCGGCGCGCACGACCGCCTCGGGGCAGGGCTCGTCGGAGAGCTCCGCCGGGCGATGGCGCTCGGCCGGGCGCAGGCGGGCGTCCACGGACGACAGCAGCGGCGCGACGGGGGCGAGCCAGCCGTCCGCGGCGCGACGGAGGCGCAGCTCGGCGGAGGGCTCGGGCAGGCCGCCCTCACACGGGGCGGCCGCCATGCGCTCGATCGAGGAGCGCGTGAGCTCTGCGGAGAGGACGCAGTCCACGCTCCCGTCCTCGTGGCAGTTGACGACCACGCGACAAATCGCCGGCGAGGCGGCAAGCGCCGTCCGCGCGACGAGCAGCGCCAGGTCATACGCGTATGCCCGGGCGAGCGGGACGCGCTGCGCCTCGGGGGCGAAGGAGAAGGCCGCCGGCCGGGGCACGGCCGCCCTCACCCCGAGCAGGCCCGCGGAGACGTTGAGCCTGAAGTCCGCGACCATGCGAAAGGGCACTGGCAGGTTCTCCAGGGCGTCAGCAAAGGCCACGCGCACGGCCCACTCGCCCCGGGGGTCGGCACCCTCGGTGGCCGCGGCGAGGAAGCGACTGCCCGGATGGCGCACTGGCCCCAGGCGGGAGACGCCGGCGAGAAGGACGTGCAGGCGCTCGTCAAGCGAGGCGGGCGGCTCGACCATCCCGGCCGCGTCCTGCCCGAGGTTGAGGGCGGCCTCGATCGCCCAGATGCGGTCCGCGTCCTCTGGCGCCGGCAACGCGCCCTCGGGCACGAGCCACCAGCGGCCGCTGCGCGCGAGCTTGCGGGCGCCGCAGCGCGGCCCGCCCGTCCACTCTGCGAGCCCCGTACGCCGCACGAGCTCGCACTGGTCGCCGAGCATCTGGGCGGGGGCGTCCTCGATGAAGTAGCGCAGCGTCGCGAGCGCGTCGTCCGAGCGCGGGAGCACCTGGTCGAGCGGTGAGATGCCGCCGTCGGGGCGCTTCGGGGCAGAGTCCGCCCTCGGCGCCGGGGCGGGGGCAAGCTTCGGGGCGGGGCCGGACGCCGGCGCCGAGGTCGGAGCGGGTGTGGGATTCGCCGGCGCAGGCGCAGACGACACGTCCTTCTCGGCCTCCCGGGGCGACAAGGGCGCCCGCAGGCGGTCGCGCAGCCGCAGCGCCACGACCAGGACTCCCAGCACGACGAGCGCAAGTCCAAGGAGCATCCCCCGGGCGGTGTCGCGCATCTCGTAGGCGTCGCGCCAGCCCACCCCGGTATAGGACGGGTCGCCACCGATCGAGACGTACTGGAAGAAGGCGTATCCCAGGAAGAGAACGCCGGCGGCGATCAGCGCGACGCCCGCCAGCATCGGAATCGGTCGCTCACCCGATCGACTCATACCATCCCCTCTCGTCGGTCAGGCCGTTCCCCCATTATACGTCCGAATCCGACCCCCTCACGCAGGTTTGGGTTCATCATCGTTGCAACCGAAGACGTCCTTTTCGCAAAAGAGCAGGTAGACGCATTACATCAATGCGCCCTCACACAGGTCTGCGAAAAGCGAACCCAAACCGCCGAGAGAGGGGGCTAGCTGCGGGCGCGCGGGTGAGCGGAGAGGTACACGCGGCGGATGTGGGAGCGGTCGAGGTGCGTGTAGAGCTGGGTCGTGGAGATGTCCGCGTGCCCCAGGAGCTCCTGGACCACGCGCAGGTCCGCCCCGCCCTCGAGCAGGTGCGTGGCAAAGCTGTGGCGCAGCGTGTGCGGATGCAGGCCCTTGAGGCCCACGACCCGTCCGTACTTCTCGACGATCGCATGGACGGACTGGCGAGAAATACGACCGCCCCGGGCGTTGAGAAACACCGCGGCGCATGGCCCGCGCCCCGCGAGCGCCCCGCGTCCCCGATCCAGATAGCGTTCCAGCGCGTCCGCCGCCGCGCCCAGAATCGGCACGACGCGCTCCTTGGAGCCCTTGCCAAAGACGCGCAGCAACCCCTCGTTCATGAGGACGGCACGCTCATCGAGCCCGCAGAGCTCGCTCGCGCGCAGGCCGCAGCCATAGAGGACCTCGAGGATCGCGTGGTCGCGAAGGCCCGCGGGCGTGTGCGGGAACGGCTGGTCCAAAAGGCGCGCGGCATCCTCGCGAGAGATGACGTCGGGCAGGCGCTGGGGCTTAGCCGGCAGGGGCAGGTCGGCCGTGGGCAGCGTCCGCGCGATCTCGTCGGAGAGCATGAAGCGATGGAAGCCCTTCACGGCGGACGCGGCCCGCTCGACGGAGGACGCCGCGAGGCCGCGCGCGCCGAGCTCGGCGACGTAACCCTCTACCAGCGCGAGCGAGACCTCGTCCGGGCGCGTCACGCCGCGCTCGGAGAGCCACTCCACGTACCGCACGAGGTCGCGCCCATATGCGGAGATGGTATTGGGCGAGCTGCCCCGCTCAACGGCCAGGTAGCTCAGGTACTCCTCCCTCGCGCGCCCGAGGTCCACGGTGCCTCCCCTCTCGGCCGAACGCCAACGCTGTGGTCAACGTTACCACGGCCGAGGCGGCGAGCGATGCGGGGCGTCACCTCGCGGAGGGCGGCGTCACCTCGCGGGGGGCGCACCCTTCGTGATGCGCGATGGCAGCTCGCACGAACTCGCGGAAGAGCGGTGCCGGACGGTCCGGGCGGCTCTTGAACTCGGGGTGGGCCTGGCTTGCGACAAACCACGGGTGAACGTCCTCGGGGAGCTCGACCATCTCCACGAGCCTATCGTCCGGCGAGAGGCCGGAGACCCGCAGCCCCGCCGCGACGAGCTGCTCGCGATACGCGTTGTTGACCTCGTAGCGATGACGGTGGCGCTCGTAGACGAGCGGCTCACCGTAGGCCTCCGCCGCAAGGGTCCCCTGCAGCACCTTGCACGGGTAGGCGCCGAGGCGCATGGTGGCGCCCTTCTCGGTGACGCCCTCCTGGTCGGGCATGATGTGGATCACGGGATGCGGCGTGGCGGGGTCGAACTCCGCCGAGCTCGCACCCGCGAGCCCGCAGACGCTGCGCGCGAACTCGCAGACGGCCACCTGCAGCCCCAGGCAGACGCCGAGATAGGGCACGAGCTCGATCCGGGCACGATGCGCGGCGCAGATCTTGCCCTCGATGCCGCGCAGGCCAAACCCGCCGGGGACGAGGATGCCGTCTGCGCCGCCGAGCACCGCCTCGACGTTGCCCTCGTCAAGCGCCTCGCCGTCCACCAGGCGAATGTCAACATGCCGCCCAAAGAGCACGCCCGAGTGATGCAGTGCCTCGATGACGGAGAGATAGGCGTCCGGAAGCTGCGTGTACTTGCCCACCACGCAGATGCGCGTGACGTCCTCGCGAGCATTGGCCGCACGCAGGGCGTCGGTGAAGGCGTACCAGCCCTCCATGTGGCTCTCGCGCGGGTCAAGGCCCAGGCGCTCGCAGACCTTCACGTCAAAGCCCTGCGCCGCCAGGTGCGCCGGCACGTCGTAGATGGACGGGCAGTCCGAGTTCTCAAAGACGTGGTCTGCGGGCACGTCACAGAAGCTCGCGATCTTGGCGCGGATGGAGGCGTCCACCTCATGGTCGGAGCGACAGACGATGAAGTCGGGCTGCAGGCCAAAGGAGCGCAGCTCGCGCACGCTGTGCTGCGTGGGCTTGGTCTTGACCTCGTGCGCGGCGGCGATGTAGGGCACCAGGCTCACGTGGATGAGGATGCAGTCCTCGCGGCCCTTCTCGTTTCTGAACTGTCGGATGGCTTCCACGAAGGCCTGGCCCTCGATGTCTCCGATGGTGCCTCCGAGCTCGGTGATAACCGCGTCGGCGCCCGTCTCGTCCTCGATGCGGCGGAAGCGCTCCTTGATGGCATCGGTGACGTGCGGCACCACCTGCACGGTGCCACCGAGGAAATCCCCGGCGCGCTCGCGAGAGATGAGGTCTTGGTAGATGGCCCCGGTCGTGAAGTTTGAGGCGCGCGTGAGGTTCTCGTCGATGAAGCGCTCGTAGTGGCCGAGGTCGAGGTCGGTCTCCTTGCCGTCCTCGGTGACGAAGACCTCGCCGTGCTGGAACGGGCTCATCGTGCCCGGGTCAACGTTGAGGTATGGGTCCGCCTTCTGCATCATGACCCGATACCCGCGCGACTTGAGCAGCCGCCCCAGAGAAGCCGCCGTGATGCCCTTGCCCAGGGACGAGACCACGCCGCCGGTAACAAAGATGTGTTTTGCCATGGGGACCTCCCGCAGAATCCGCTTTCGTTTCCACGGGACTCCATGGTAGCGCGGGGCGAGAAGCGCCGCAGTCCCGCCGTCGCAAGCCGACGCACGCAAGAAACACTGCGACACGCGACGGACACAGAGCTTGCCGCAAGCTTAAGGCCGGGAGTGACGCTCGTCGCAGCGCGCATTGGTAACACGCGTGTTATACTCTTCTCAGGACGAAGGGAGGGACCATGCCAGCCATGCTCACGAGAAGCGTTCGCGTAAGCGAGCCCGCGCTCAGACTTGCCGACAAGTGCCTCACGGCCCAAGGAACCACGTTCTCTTGCCTCGTGCGCGACGTCGTGGACTACGTCGCGCGCACCGGGAGGATTCCCGTCCTCGATGACCCCGCCTCCCCCGCGCTCGACTCTCGCATGACGGAGTTCGAGTCATGGGCCGATGCGCTCACGTCCTCTGTTCCGGCATCGCCCGGCTACGCAGCCGCCTCGGCGAAAGACCTCCTCGCCGACGCCCTCGAGGAGCGCTATGGCTGAGGGTCAGAAGGGACTTCTCGTCCGCCCGATCGTACCGGAGGATTCAGACGCACGCCCCGAAGCAACGCTCTTCGAGTCGCGCCGCGTGCTTCTCGACACCAACATCCTGCTCGACTACCTCGACGCCCGAAGAGACGAGCATGCCACCGCCAGAGAGCTCGTGCACGCCGCGCTTGGGGCCGGGATGGCCCTTGCGGCGGCGGCATCGTCCTACAAGGACATGTACTACATTCTCCGCCGATCGCTCAAAGACGAGGTCGGGGCGCGAGGCCTGATCAGGGGGCTCATCGAGTGCGTGCCCATAACGGCGGTCGATTTGCAGGCGACGGACCTCGCTCCTGCCATTGCGAGCGACGAGCCCGATTTCGAGGATGGGCTCGTGCGACAGGTCGCAGAGCGCGAACGCCTCGTTGCCATCGTCACGCGAGACTCCTCTGCCTTTGCCGGCTCGCCCGTGCCGTCGTTCGGACCCCGCGAGTTTCTCGAACTCCTGAGCTGAGGGCAAAGGGCGGCCAATCAGAGGTACTTGCGCCAGTCGTCCTCGTCCTCGTCGTCCTCCTCGACGGTGGCAGTCTCGACGGCGCGCGCCGCGAGTTCCGCGCGACTCACGTACGGCGCGTCGTTTGTCTCGGGGAACGCTGCCAGCGCATGCGAGAAGACCTCGAGGTTCTCGTCAAAGCGCCCGCGCGGGATCGCAAAGACCACCTCGCGCGCGACGTGCGACCCACTCGCAAGCTCGGCACGAAACGCCTCGGCCACCGTGGCCGCATCCCAGCCAAAGGCACCGCAGCCAAAGGCACCCAGGACCAGCTTCTCGTGACCCAGGTCGTCAGCGATCGCCATGACCAGGCGGATGCGGTCGCGCAGGGCGGTGGCCAGGGCGTCCTCGCTCACGTGATACTCCTCGCGAGCGCGACGCGCGTTGGGCGCCGCCGCAACGATCACGTCTGCGTAGGAGTGGTAGCCGTCGCGCTCAAAGCGCACCTTCGGCACCACGAGGGCACGATTGCGATACAGGTTGCAGTTGATGAAGCGCCTGCGGTTCTCGCCGTACCAGTCGCGCTTCTCGCGCAGCACGTTGAAGAGGAAGCTCTCCGCGCAGAGCGCCTCCTCCTGCGCCCAGGCGCCGCGATCGTAGCCGCCGCCGGGGCTCGTGAAGGACGCAAAGTCAAGAACCGCAAGGTCACAGGCAGAGGCAAGACCGCGCCCGCGCTCGAGCACGGCGGTAACGGAGTCCTTGTCCACAACGGCAACCGCAGGCACGCAGCCCTCCGCGGAGACCTTGGGCAGGCCCTCGTAAACGCGCGTATCCGCAGCGGCGCGGGCGATCTCGGCACCGTGGCGCCGGTCCATCTCCGCGATGTGGCGCTTTGCCTGCTCGGCGCGACTCGGGCCGCGGCCCTCGCGCGTCTCTCGCCCGCCCTGACGTGACTCTCTGCCTGCCATGTGTTCCCCTTTCCTCGTCCTCAACCAATTCTTGCACAACACGCCCAACGGAAGACGCTTCAAACTTGCGCAACGTTTTGGCATGAGTTGGCCGTACGATGGATGCACGATAAAAGGTACGGGGTACCGCCAGTGTGAAGGAAGGCAACATTCGAGACAGAGGCAGGCTGGTTTAGATTCACGACCCTGAGGTTGGCATGAGCAGCGGTGAGGTGCACATACTGATTTTGATTTGGGTTACCGTCATCGCATTGGCGACCTTTGTCGTGGTGATGCTTTATCGCTGGCATAAGGCGAAGAAGAGTTCGGCCTCGGTACAGCCGTTCAACACGGGGCTGCCGGCAAACCAGCAACCGGGCATCGCCTATCAAGATCCCGCTCGGCAAATCCAGCCGCACAGCCAAAGAGAGGGGTGGCTCCGTACGGGGCCGCCCACTTTGTTGAGTTGCCGAGAAGAACGCGTGCCCTACTCCTCGTGTATGTGAACGACGAAGGCCTCGTCCGCCATCGTGAGGGTGTCACCGTCGAGCAGCGCCCTGGGAACTCCGCGCGAGATGGGGTCACCGTTGAGGCGCGTCTTGTTGAGTGAGCCGAGGTCCTCCACCACGATGTGCGGGGTGCCTCCCGTGGTCTCATCAGACATGATGCGCAGGTGCCTGCGGCTGATCGCGGTGTTGTTTGCGATGCGGCAGTCAGCGGCGGAGCCCTTACCAATCACGCAGGGCAGGTCGAGCTTGTAGGTCTCACCGGTGCGCTGGCGCTCCAGGGTGACGGTGAGCGTGGGGCCGAGCACCGTGGTCTGCTCGTCGTTGCCCATGTTGGGGAAGGCCCTCTCCTCGTCCAGGACGGAGGTGATCTCGTCTCCAGGGAGCACGGTGGAACCACCCGTGGCGGGACCACCGATCGGAGGCTTCACAGCGGCAGGGGCGCTTGCCCAGCTCGCGGCGCTCTGGGCGGGCTGAGGGCCGCTCGCCTGGGAAGCGCCGCCAAACGGGGAGCGCGCCTGCGACGACATCTTGCCCGCAGGCTGCATGGCCTGCTGCATGGGCGGATGCGCCGCCGGCTGAGCGGGACGCTGCGCCGGAGACATCACGGTCTGCACGGGCGGCTGAGCGGGGAACTGCCCCGTGGGCTGCACGTACTGAGGCCTGCGGGGCATCGACGAGGGGCCTGCCTGCTGAGCGGGGGGCCTCATCCCGCCCCCTATCCTCTGCATCGGGGGCCTCGTGGGCTGAGGTCCGCCCATCTGCTGAGGTCCGCCCATCTGCCCGGAGGGGCTCTTGCCGGGTGCGACCGCACCGGCAAGGGTCCCGCAGTAGATGCAGAACTTGTCAGTCGCGTTCAGCGGCTTGCCGCATTTCATGCAAAAACGCTGAGCCATGATTGGCTCCCCCCTTCAGAGACCCGGGCTACGCAGCCTTCTTGGCGTCCTCATCCTCGTCGCGCTTGGGCTTGATGACGAAGAAGTAGATCGCTCCGCCGGCAACCACCACAGCGGCAACGATGCCCGCGATGACCCACGGCAGGTGAAGCTCAAAGATGTCTGTGGTTACACGGAAGTCATCGGCGCCAGCGCTGCCGGTGCGACCGGCGAGGTCGGTGGCGGTAATAGAGAGGCTGCGCGGCGTGAAGGAGGCGGACTCGACCTTGAAGCTGTAGTTGCCGTAGCCGTCATCGGTGGCCTCAACAGCCTCGCCGTCAACGAGGACCTCGACCTCGCGGACGCCGATGTTCTCGACGACCGTGAAGGTGCCCTCGTAGGTACCTGTCTCGTAGACGGCGCCGTCCTCGATGTTCAGGCTCGTCACCACAGGGTCGGTGGTGTCGAGGATGAAGTCGACCTCTGCCGCGGCGGTCTTTCCCGCCTCGCGGTCGTAGTAGTTGGAGCTGGTGTTGGTGTTTGCCGCCAGGTCCTCGGACTCAACGGAGACGTGATAGCGGCCGTCGCGCACGAAGTTGCCCGCGGGGATGCGGTAGGTGTAGACGGACCAGCCGTTGGACTCGGGGTCCTCGGAGGTGCCGGCCTCGATGGTGTAACCGGTGGACTGCGGGGTCTCGTTGAGCGTGAGCTGCGAGACGCTCGTTCCCTCGGTCACGGTGACGCCGTGCTTCTCGGACTCGACACCACTGACGTTGATCTCCTCGACCACGACGTCTCGGCCCTCGAGCAGATAGCCGTCGTTCTCGGTGTAGGAGTTGGCGTCGAGCACGCGGAACGTGGAGCCAAAGCGGTTGACGGAGAAGGTGATCGCGCCCTCCGCCTCGTTGCCCGCAAGGTCGGTCATGTTGGCGTTGATCGTGTAGATGTCGTCCACGTCGGGCTCGCGCACAAAGTCGGAGTAGGTGACGGTCTGGCCCTGCTCCTGGTTGCTGGCAAACGCCTCGTAGGCAACCTCACCGTTCTTGGTGCCGGTGATCGTGTAGGAGACGCCGTTGACGTCGAAGTTTGCCTCGTCGGTGAAGATGATGACCGGCTGGACGGAGTCGTTGTAGGCGGTCATCTCCTCAACGCCGTCGAAGGTGATCTCGGGCGCCTGGAGGTCGACGACAAACTCGTCCGCCTGGTACGCCGCCATGGCGTTGCCCGCCATGTCGGCGCCGCTCACGGAGAGGTTGTACACGCCGTCGGTGGTGAAGGAGACCGTGATGGTGTGAACGTCGCCGCTCGTGGACCAGCTGCCCACGGCGCCGTTGGTCTCGATGGTCACGAGCGCCGGGTCGAAGTTGTGCTCGGTCACGGTAATAGTGGCGGTACGACCAGCCTTGTAGTACTTGCCGTTGCGCACGTCGTTGTTGTCGAAGGTGACCTCGACGACGGGAGCGGTCTGGTCGATCGTGAACTCGGCAAGATCTGCCGTGGCCTGGTTAAGAGCCGGGTCGGTCACCTGCGCGGAGATGGTGTAGTGGCCGTCGGCGGAGAGCGGCTCGGAGAGCGCGTAGCCGATGCCCGCGCCCGTGGAGGTGAGCTGGCTCACCGGGCGCGTCCAGGTGCTGGTGGCACGGGAGGCGTCGCCGGCGACCTGGGTCACCGTGAGGACGACCTGGTTGGGGTCGTAGGTCTTGAGAATCGGGATGTTGAGCTCCTCAACGCTGAGAAGGACGCTCTGCGGGGAGTTGTAGTAGGTGCCCGGGGTCACGCCGGAGAGCGAGACGACGGGGAAGACCGTGTCCTGGAGCATGGACTCGGGATAGGTGCCGTCAAAGACGGGCTCGTTGCTCGGGTCAGCGTAGTTCACGGCCTTGACCTCGCCGGTCGGAGAGATCGACCAGTAGCGATAGTTGCCGGCGATGTCGGTCGTGCGAACGATGACCGCACGGTCGAAGTCATAGCCGTCGAGGAAGGCAACGACCACGGAACCGGAGGTGGCGCCGACGTTGACCTGGTTGTCCAGGACGTAGGTGCCGTCGTCGGCGTCAGTCATGGTGAGGGACTCGATGCCGATGTTGTCGGACACGTTGACCGTGAGTGTCGTGGCAACGTTGAAGTAGTAGTTGTCGCCGTAGTTGTTGGACGGGTTGTGGTCCACGCTCGCGGAGGTCACCTCGGGAGCCGTGAGGTCGGCGACGAGGGTTCCGGAAACGAGCTCGGTGCCCTCGACGTCAACGGTGTTCGTGCCGTAGGGGTTCACCGTCTTGTGGGCCGCCCAGTCGATGGCGTTGACGGTCATGGTGCGACCGACGCCCTCAGAAAACGAAACGGTAGCGGTCCAAGTGGTGACGCCCTCGGAGTCGGTCTCCCCCTCGACCCACTCGCTCACCGTGCCACCGTTGACGTCGATGACGGAGGCGGAGGGCTTGAAGTTGACGTCCCTGACCTTGACGGTCGCCGTGGGGGCATCCGCAAAGTAGTCGGACCCGGAGAAGGACTTGACGATGGCCTTGTCAAGCGCGATGGAGACCGTTGCGGGAGTGGTGTCAACGACGAAGGTGCCGGACTCGTACTCGAACGGCTCGCCCTCGGCGTTCACGCCCTCGTTGCCGGCGCGGTCGGAGACGGAGACGTTCATCTCGTAGGGGTCGACAGCCTCCGGGAACGTGACCACGAGCGTGTGGGTGTCGTTCTCGCCGTTCTGCCACTCGCCCTTCGTGCCCTCACCGGTGACGGTGACGCGAGAGGGGTCGAAGTTCTTCTCGACCACGGTGATCGTGGCGCTACGCTCGGCGCCATAGTAGGCGGTGCTGCCGTCCTTGTCTGCGTGGGAGTCATTGTCCGCGAAGACGACGCTCAGGACGGGGGCGGAGGTGTCGATGTGGAAGGTGCCGGAGTCATAGGTCGTGGCGGGGTTGCCCGCGAGGTCGCCGCCATCAACAGTGAGACGATACGTCCCGTCAGTGTCAAACTCGACGGTTACGCTCTGCTCCTCCTCGTTCCACTCGCCCACCTTGCCGGTGGTCTCAATCTCAATGAGGTTGGAGTCGAAGTTGTCCTCCTCGACGGTGATCGTGGCGGTGCGATTGCCGTTGAAGTACGTCTTCTCGACCTCGGTCCCCACGCCGCTCCACCTAACGTTGATGACGGGGGCGGTCTTGTCGATGACGAAATCGTCGGACTCATACGTTGCGGAGTTGTCGGACTTGTCCTGAGCCTGAACCTCGAGCGAGTGGGTTCCGTCGGTGTTGAACTCAACGACCGCCTTGTAGGAGCCGTCGGACTGCTTCTCCCAGCCTGCGTCCGCGAGCGCGGCGCCGTCCTTGGTCACCACAAGCTCGTCTACGTCGAGGTTGACGTCCTTCGCGACGATGGTGAACTCGCGGTCCGCCTTGTAGTACATACCGTTCTGAGCGTTGTCATTGTTACAGGTGACCGTGATGGTGGGGTCGGTCGTGTCGATAACGAACTCGCCGGAGCTGTACTCGGTCTTGGACGCGTCGTCCTTCATGACGGCATCGTTGCCCGCGAGGTCAGAGCCGCTCACCTTGAGCTCATAGGTGCCGTCCTCAGCAAACGCGACCGTCGCCGTGTGCGTGGAGCCGCTCGTGCTCCAGGAAAGATCCTGCTCCTCGCCGTTCACAAGGACCTTCATCTCGTCCGCGCTGAAGCCGAGGGCCTCCTCGACGGTAATCGTGGCGGTGCGGGCATCGTTGAAGTAGCTGCCCTCAACGGGAGCGAGATCATTGAAGTCAACCTTCATCGTGGGAGCAGTCTTGTCGATGGTGAAGTCGACGCCTGCAGTCGCCTCAATTTTAATCCCGGACGTCTTCCTTGCGGTAACCGAAAGGTTCTGGCTCCCCTCCTTGCTAAAGGTCTTTGTGTAGACATAGATCTGCCTACCCTCGTCGTCCTCTCCTTCATCCGTCTTGGACCACGTCTCGTCACTGTCAAGGGTCGTGCTACCGAAGTTCGACATAGTCACCTTGACTGCAACCTCAACCTTCTCGCTGAAGGAATTGTCGTTCTGAGGGGCTTTCCCGTTCAGGGTGAAGCTCAGCTGGGGCCTCTCGGTATCAACCGTGAACTCCTCGCCTGAAAGCTCGACGCCCTCGGAATCGTATGTGTTGGCCTCTCCATAAGAAAGAGATTCCTCATGCCCCAGGGCATCCCTTACCGTCACTTCAAGGTCATCCGGAACATACCCGATCTCTACACTGCCGCCAAAATAAAATCCATCGACCCTAGCAACGTAGGTATCGTCACCGCTCTTTTCCCATTTGACCGATTTGTTAGGACGCCATTTCGTGTTGATGCTGTAGTTATCAGTATCAAATGTTGGATCGACAACACGAATGGTTGCATTGAGGCCGCTCTTCCCAAAGTAGTCCCGTTCGCCAGCGTTGCCGATGGTGGGCTGGCTCATCGTGATGGTGACCTCAGGGGCGGACATGTCTACCGTCACGTGGCGGTCATACTTCAGTGAAGCGGTCTCACGTTCTCCCGTCGTCTCGCCATCGGCAGAAACTTGCTGGCATACAGCATTAACGGAGATCTCATTGTGAGAGCTCTCCCCCACAGTAAAGCTTCGGAGGTAGGTCTTCGTTCCGTCCTCGTTTTCCCGGCTCGTCCAAGCGACGTTCTCACTAAAGGCAACAGACCCCTTAGAGCCGGAAATGGTCGTCTCGTCCTCTATGAGCTCATATTCGCCATCCATCGTGATGGCGGCCGTATATTGAGCCTCAGTGGACCAAACGTCCTCCCCTTCGATCAGAGACGTCTCGGGCGTGTAGCTCGGAGTAATCTCAATCGTGGGCTGACCGGCTGCCATCGCAACGAAGCCGGGAACGGCAACGACCGCGGCGACGAGCACCGCGAGCGCGGCGAGGAGAAGGCCCCTCTTTCCCAGCAAGCCGCCTCCCCTTCTCAGGGCGGCCTTGGCGTGCTTGCCGTGGTTTGCCTGGCTCATGCTCTACTCCTCTATTCTTCGGGAGCTCCCTGCTCCCATTTCACTTCTCACCACACGAAACTCAAATGACCCGCTCGGCTGCGCCTCGACGGGACCGGTGTCGAGAAGGGTCGTCCCGTCGTCGTTCTCGCCCAGGAGCGTGGTCACCGCATCCCCGTCTCCTGCATCCAGGAGCGTGGTGGGGGCGTCGGGCCGCTCCGCCACTCCGGGCGGCGAGGCAAAGCCGCCGGGCGGTGCCGCCTGCGGGGCGGCCCACCCCTGCGCTGGGGCTGGCTGGGGAGGCGCCATCGGGGGCATGGGCCCGGCGGCGGACGGCGCGGCAGGAGCGCTCTTGCGCACGGCGCCGCCCCACGTGGCGTCCGAGAAGGCGCGGGCAACGGGCCTCCTGCCACCGCTCGTCCTCGAGGAGTCAACCTCGCGGGCCCGCGCGACGCCGGAGAGGTCGTCTCTCACGCCCTTGATGTCGAACGCGCGATACACCCAGATCGCCACGCCCACGAGGGCGACGGCGACCACGATGAGCACGATGCCTATGATGAGCAGGATCTGCTGAGCGGACATCTACATCCCCTCGCCCTCTGCGCCCGAGGCGTCTTCGGCAGACGGGGAGCCTGCCTCGGCCTGCGCGCCGGCGCTGCCGTAGACCGTGTTGATGTTCCCAAACGCCGCCGAGCCGGACACGTCCGAGACGCTGCCGCTCGGGGTCACGATGTCGCCCACGATCTCGTCGTACATCTCCTGGGACTTCTCGTTTGCCTCCACGTCGTCGGAGAGCTCCGCGGTGGAGAGGAGCACGTTCTCGAGAAGCTCGCGTGCCTGGCTCTCCGTCACACCCGTGCGACGGAAGCCATTGAGATAGGTGGGCGAGGATATCGCCTCGTAGATGAGCTGATAGAGACGGAGACGAACCATGACCGGGTCCTCGTCGCCGAGGGCCTCGTAGGCGGAGACGAGCGAGTCCCAGTAGCCCTCGTAAACGCTTCCCTCCGAACCCTCGTAGGTGGCCTGGTTGACCTTCTGGTAGAACTGGCCGATGGTCACGTAGGCAGTTGCCGAGGAGCGCTCGGCGGAGGTGAGGGTGCAGTTCCTGCCGGCGGAGGTGAGGGCGTCATAGCTGTCCGCCGCGCGCTGGAACCACCGGGCCGCCTGCATGCCGGCGCTCATCGCGTAGTTGCGGTCCTCGTCGCCCTCGTCGGTCTGCTCGTAATAGACGTAGTACAGGGTGCCGATCTCGTAGCAGAGCTTGGCATAGCCCTCGGAGTTCTGGATGTCCTGAAGGTGCTCGTCCATGAGGGAGGTCAGGCGCTCGGCCTCCTCCATGGTGAAGTTCTGGTCGGCCTTGTAGACGTTGTCCACGAGTTCGAGGTAGGTGGTGATGTTACCCGGGTCAACGGACGCCGCCATCACGTAGTTCTCCTCGGCGCTGGACGGGCCGTCGCCGGACTCCTCCACGTTCGCGGTGCGCGCCGCGTTGAGGTAGCTCTCGTAGGTGCTGTTCTTGAGGTGGATGCTCAGCGCGATGCACGCCACGCCCAAGACGGCAAAGCACGCCGCCAGGATGCGCACGAGGTTGAAGCGGCGGATCTTGGCGCGCTGCATCTCTCGATAGCCCTCGGTCAGGCGGTCGTGGTGCTCGAGGTCGTAGCGCATCTCCGCGCAGGACTGGTAGCGCTCGGCGGGGTCCTGGCGCGTGGCGCGCGTGATGATGTGCTCGAGACCCTCGGAGAGGCCGGGGTTGATCTGCCTGATGGGATAGAGCGTGGGCACCTCCGAGGGCGAGAGGCCCGTCACGAGCGACCACAGCGTCACGCCCAGGGAGTAGATGTCCGTGCGGGCGTCGGACTGCATGGTGTGGCTGAACTGCTCGGGCGCGGCATAGCCCTTGGTGCCCAGGATCTGCGTGTCCGAGGTGCGATCTTCCTTGTACTCGCGCGCGATGCCGAAGTCGATGAGCTTAACCGAGCCGTCGTCGCGCAGCATGATGTTGGAGGGCTTCATGTCGCGGTAGATGACGGGCGGGGTGCGCGTGTGCAGGTACTCCAGGACGTCGCAGAGCTGGATGCCCCACTCGATGACGTCCTTCTCGGCCATGGGGTGCCCGAGGTCGCGCATGACCTTCTTGAGGGACTCGCCCTCAACGTAGTCCATGACCACGTAGATGGTCTTGCCGTCCTCGATGATGTCCACGATGCGGGGCAGCGCCGGGTGGTCCAGGCGCTTCATGAGGTTGGCCTCGGTGATGAGGCTCTGCACCACCACGACGTTGTTGGCGTCGCGCGCGGTGCGGCCGATCTCCTTGACGGCCCAGAGCTTGTTGAGGCGCTGGTCGCGGGCGAGCCAGACGCGGGACATGCCGCCCTCGCCGATGAGGCTCAAGATCTCGTACTTGCTGTCGATGACCTCGCCTATGCGCGCCACGGCACCTCACCTCCCGGCGTGCCGTAGGGGGCGCCCGCACCCAGGAGGGTGGTGGCGTCGTCCGGAGAGCCGAATCCCAGCAGCGTGGTGCCCTCGTCACCGGGGACGCACGGCGCGGGGGCGTACGGCGCCGCGGCGTGGGAGTCGTCCAACAGCGTGGTGCCCTCCTCGGGGGCAACCACGGCGAGACAGACGGCGGTGAGGTTGTCCTTCTCGCCGTTTGCCATGTCCTGCTGGATGAGATGCTCGGTCGCGGCGAGAAGCGCGGCCTCGCTGACAGCGTTCACCTGGGCATACACAGAGCGCACTCCCTCGTCGCCCAAGCGGCGGTAGAAGCCGTCGCAGCAGGTGACAAAGAGGTCGCCCTCGTGGACCTCGCCGTAGGAGAACTCGGGCCTTAGCTCTACCTGGGTCCCCACGGACTGCAGCAGCACCGAGCCCTGCGGGCTGTGAAGGGCCTCTTCCTTGGTCATGGTCCCCTCGGCAACCGAGCGGGCGGCGAGGGTCTGGTCGTTGGTGAGCTGCTCGATCTGCCCGGAGGCAACGCGATAGACGCGACAGTCACCCACGTGGCCGATGACGTAGCGGCCTTGACAGATGAGCATGCCGGTGAAGGTGGTGCCCAGGCGGACGTCCTGGCGACGGCCGTAGTCCCCGATGCGACGGTTGAGGCCCGCGAGCATCTGGCCCCAGACATCGGCAACCTCGGAGAGGCTGACTGTTCCCTCACGTGCGACGGATGCGGCGGCAAGCTGGGGAAAGTCCCGCTGGAACCAGCGTGAGAACTCGTAGACGACGGTGGAGCTGGCAAGCTCGCCGCTCGAGAGGCCCCCGACGCCGTCGCACACGACGGTCAGGGCAACGTCCCCCACGCTCGTCTCGGCGGAGAGGGCGCACCAGGCGTCCTGGTTCACGCTCTTGCGAGCGCCCACGTTCGAGCTGCCTGCGATTGCGAACACCTGCACCCCCAAGTACGCAAAATCAGCATAAGCCCAATTAATCTAGTCGACTATAGCACCTTGACAGGGTTTTTTCAGGTTTCAGAAAGGTAAAGCTCAGAATAATACGGGGGCGCGCAAGGCGCGCCGAGACTCGGGCAGCCATTCACGAGTTTGCGCGCCCCGCCAGCATCTCGCGCGCGAGGTCGCGGCTCGCGGAGCCCGTGTCTCCAGAGAGCATGCGCGCGACCTCGGCCACGCGGTCCTCGCCCCCTATCAGGGTAAGCGTGGTCTCGGGGACATTGCCCTCCCCCGTGCGCTTCTCCACGAGATAGTGTCTCTCGGCGGCTACCGCCACCTGAGCGAGGTGGGTGACGACGATCACCTGGTGCGTCTTGGCGAGACGCGCCAGCACGCTCGCGAGCGCCACCGCCGTGGCGCCGCCCACGCCGGCATCTACCTCATCGAAGACGAGCGTCTCGCAGGCATCCGCCTCACCCAGGACAACCTTCACCGCGAGCATCACGCGGCTAACCTCTCCGCCCGAGGCGATCTTTCTGAGCGGTCGCGCCGAGAGCCCGGCACCCGGTCGATAGAGCAGCTCCACGCGAGAAGGCCCGCGGCGCGTCCACTCCGCGCGAGGCGCGCGCTCGATGGAGACTTCCAGCTCGGCACTTCCCATCTCGAGAAACGCCATCTGCTCGCTCACCGCGGCGGCAAGACGCGGAGCGGCATCGTGGCGCACGACGTCAAGTGCGTCCGCAGCCGCCGCCAGTGCTGCCTCGCGGCGCTCCAGCTCCTCGGCCGCCCGACGCTCCAGCTCTCCCCCGTCGCTCGCGGCGGCGATGACCTCGCGCGCCTCGTCGCGACGGCGCAGCACGTCCTCCATGCGCGGCCCGTACGTGCGCCTCAGGCCTTCGAGCGCCGCCAGGCGCGCCTGCACGCGGTCAAGCTCCTCGGGGTCAAAGTCAACCTCGTCAGCGTATCCACGCAGCTCAGAGGCAATGTCCTCTACATCGAGCAGCGCACCCTCGAGCGTTGCCGCCCAGCCGCCGAGCCTCTCGTCAAAGCGCGACGCGTCCCTGAGCGCACGGATGGCGTCGCCGAGGGTGTCGCAGGCGCCGTCGTCATCGGCGAGCCGCCCGCGTGCTCCGAGAGCGGCAGACATCAGTGCCTCGCCGTGCTCCACGCGCGGAAGCTGGGCCTCCAACTCCTCGAGCTCGCCCTCGTGCGGGTCAACCTCGTCGATGCGCCGCAGGACGAAGGCGGCCTCGTCGAGCCTCTCGCTCGTGGCGCGACCCATCTCGCGCACGCGCTCGAGCTCCGTCGCGGCCTCCTCGACAGCAGCGAGGGCATCCCGGTAGGCTTCGAGAGCCTCGACGGCGGGGGCGCCCGCCCAGGTGTCCAGCATCTCGGCGTGGGTCGCCACGGAGAGAAGCCGCTGATGCTCGTGCTGGCCGCAGAGGTCCACCGTCGCGCCAACACGCTCTGCCAGCTCGCGAACGCTCGCCATGTGGCCATTCAGCTCCACGCGGCCTCGGCCGTCGGCACCCACGCGACGGCGAACCACCGTGCCGTCCTCGTCGTCCCCGCGAATGAAGAGTCTGCCCTCCACCTCGAGCGACGCAGCGCCCTCGCGTACCATTCCCGCGTCCGAGCGTTCGCCCACGAGCAGTTTGATCGAGGAGAGCAGGGCGGTCTTGCCGGCACCTGTCTCACCCGTGAGCACGGTGAGTCCCGCCGACGGCTCGATCGTGGCGTCGCGGATGAGGGCGACGTCGCGTACGTGCAGCTCGTCGATCATCGCGCACCCCGCCCGTTCTTGTAGCACCACGGCATCACTTGCCCACCTGCCCGTAGAAGACGCGGGAGACGGAGTCGTAGAAGCTCTGGGTGCTACGGTCCAAGAGCACGAGGTCACCGGGGCCGCGCCGCACGACGGCGCGCACGCCCACGCTGCCCTTCTCGCCGCGCACGGGCTGGCCGTCCGCGAAGAAGTGGCGCATGGCGGGGCGCTCGGGGCTCATCTCTATCTCCACGACGTCCGCGGGCGAGGTGAGGAAGGCGCGCGCCATGATCGTGTGGGGGGCGATGGGCACGCAGACCATGCCGGTGAACTCGGGCGTCACGATGGGGCCGCCCGCGGCGAGGGCGTAGCCGGTGGAGCCGGTTGCCGTGGAGACCACGAAGCCGTCTCCGCGCAGGCGGTCGATGTGCTTGCCGGACACGGAGACGTCGAACTCCACCATGTCGCCGGCGCCGCCGCGGGAAAGGGCAAAGTCGTTGAGGGCAAAGCTGTGCGTGACCTGCGAGGACCCGTCCTCGTTCACGAACTCGCACTCGATGTCGAGCGTTGCGCGTCGAGAGACGTGCAGCTCCCCTGCAAGGGCGTCGCGAACGGTCTCGAGCAGGTCGTCGGGGCCGGCGGCGGTGAGAAAGCCCAGGTGGCCGTAAGAGATGCCGAGCACCGGAACGCCCGAGTAGCCCACGATGCGGGCGGCGCGCAGAAGGGTTCCGTCGCCACCGAGGGAGATCACGAGGTCGCAGCCCTCGGAGCTGGCAGTCACGCTGGGCAGGAGGCGCTTGTCGTGCGCCCAGGCAACGTCTATGCCCTCGTCGTCGAGCCACGCCTCGAGGCGCCTGGCACTCTCGACGGCGTCCTCGCGCGCGTAGTTGGGAACGATGAGAACCTTCACGGTCCGGCCTTTCTCTCGCGTCCGTCCGTGCTCAGTATACCCCGCAGAGGAGGTACTCCACGTTTCCCTTGTGACCGGTGATGGGGCTCTCGCAGTGACCACGAACCGTGAGGCCCGCCTCCTCGAAGGCTCGGCTCACGCGATCCAGCGCGGCGAGGCGCACCCGTGGGTCGCGCACCACGCCGCCCTCCCCCACGTCCTCGCGGGAAGCCTCGAACTGCGGCTTCACCAGCGTGAGGAAGGTCCCGCCGGTGCGCAGGAGCTCGCAGACGGCGGGCAGCACCGTCGTTACCGAGGTGAACGAGACGTCGCACACGGCAAGGTCCACGACGTCCGTGCCGAGAAGTGCGGGCACGTCCACGATGTTGGTTCGCTCGAGCAGACGCACGCGCGGATCGCCTCGCAGCTCCCAGGAGAACTGGGCGTAGCCCACGTCCACCGCAACGACAGAGGCGGCGCCATGCTTGAGCAGGCAGTCCGTGAATCCACCGGTGGAGCAGCCCACGTCCAGGCAGGCAAGGCCCGTAAGGTCCACGCCAAAGGTGGAAAGCCCGCGCTCGAGCTTGAGGCCGCCGCGGCTCACGTAGGCGGCGCGCCCGCGCACGTGCAGGGGGATCCCGGCGCGCACCTGCTCCCCGGGGGAGGTGAGGCGTCGGTCGCTCGTGGAGACGTCACCCGCCATGACGGCGCGCATCGCCTCGTCAGTTGTGGAGAAGAATCCCTGCTCGACGAGCTCGGCATCGAGCCGGCGGCGGGAGGGCATGGCCTAGTTCCCGGAGGAGTCGGAGGTGTCTGCGGGGCTGACGGTGGCGTCGGCCTTCTCGGCGGCAGCGCCCTTATCGGCAGCAGCCTCGGCATCCGCGAGGCGAGCCTCCTCCTCCGGCGAGAAGTCCGTGGTGTCCACGAGGCTCACGGCCTTGGAGCCGAGTGCGATCGCCTCCTCGAAGAGGTCGAGCGAGCGCTCCAGCGAGACGTCCTTGTCGCGCACCTGGCCCACGAGCTCGCCAAGACGGTCGTTGATCTGGCCAAAGCTCTGGTACTTGGAGACGTCGACGCGAGCCATTACGCGGTCTCCCCCGCCTCGGGCTCGGCTGCGACGTCGGCATCGTCTGCCATGACGTCCTTCTCAGCCTCGGCCTTTGCGGCCTCCTCGGCAGCCCTGGCGCGCAGGCGCTCGCGAGCCGCCGCAACAACGTTGACTCCGGCCTCGAGGTCGTCCGCCACGCGGCCGAGGATGCCGTTCACGAAGCGCGAGGACTCATCCGTGCCGTAGGCCTTGGCAAGGTCCACGCACTCGTCGATGGAGACGGAGATGTCCACCTCATCGACGTCGAGCATCTCGTAGAGCGCGAGACGCAGGAGGTTGCGGTCGACGGCGTTCATGCGCGAGAGCGACCAGCCCGTGGAGCGCTCGGCGAGAACCGCGTCGAGGTCCGGGCGACGCTCGTCAACGCCGAGGGCGAGGCGCTCGGCGTACTCGTCGAGCGGACCCTGCGAGAGGGCATACTCGCCGCTCAAGACGTCAACAACGGCACGACCGTTCGCCTCCGCCTGGAACAGGAGCTGGAGGGCCTGGCTGCGGGCGAGGGTGCGCCCGCCGAAGTGAGTGCTCAAGGGGGTTACTCCTTGGGGAAGACGAGGCTGTCGATGCAGACGTCGACGGCAGAGACGCAGACGCCGACCTGCTCGGTGATGGCGCGCGCGACCTCCTTGCGGACGTCGGCAGCAAGCTTGGTGAACGGGTAGCCATAGAAGACGGCAAGGTGGACCGTCACGTGAAGGCTATCGTCCTCGACGTAGGATTCGACGGCCTTCTCGGGCGCCACGGTCCTGCTCGTGAATACGCTAATCAGGCTCGAGGCAATATCGTTGCCCCCAACGGAGGCCACGCCCTCAACACGACGCGCGGCGATGCCGACGATCGTGGAGATGACATCCTTGGAGATGCCGATGCCAGAGACAAAGAGCTCGCTTTCGGCCATTGCAGGACCCCCTTGCTCGATACGTTCGTTCATCTTGACAGTATACCCGTTGTGCGCAGAGAGGGACGGCGGAGCCGAACCGGGCACCCGGAACGACCCCGCCGAGACGGATCTTTGGAGCTCGCCTAGACGCGGCCGACGAACTTGCCGCCGTCGCGGGTGTCGACCTTGATCTTCTCGCCCACGTTGAGGTAGAGCGGAACCTGGATCACGGCGCCGGTCTCGATGGTGGCGGGCTTGGAGCCGCCCTGGACGGTGTCGCCCTTGAAGCCGGGGTCGGTCTCGGTGATCTCGACCTCGATGAACATCGGGGGCTGGACGCCGAGAAGCTCGGTGTCGGCGTAGAGGAGCTGGGCGTTGTCGTTCTCCTTGAACCACTTGGCGTTGTCGCCGATGAAGTCGGCGGGGAGCTCGACCTGCTCATAGGTCTCGTTGTCCATGAAGTAGAAGGTGCCGCCGTCGTTGTAGAGGTACTGCATCTCCTTGGTGATGAGCTGCACGTTCTCGAACTTGGTGCCGGCGTTGCAGGTCTGGTCGATCACGCGGCCGCTCTTGAGGTCGCGGATCTTGTAGCGGACGAAGGCACCGCCCTTGCCGGGCTTGACGTGCTGGAACTC
>CASFQX010000093.1 GCA_949296375.1 uncultured Olsenella sp. | reverse complement strand
GATTACCTTTCGTGAGGAGGACATCATGATGTATTGTCCCAAGTGCGGCGCCCAGAACCCGGACGGCTCGCGCTTCTGCGGTTCGTGCGGAATGACGTTTGGCGCCACTCAGACGTCCGCGGGCGGTCAGGGTGGTATGGGGGTGCCGGCGGCACCGTGTCCGGCGGCTTTGGTGGCACGTCCGTAGCCGGCGGATTTGGCGGAAATACCGTGTCCGGCGGCTTTGGCGGCAACAACGCTGGGGGCGGCTTTGGCGGCACCGTGTCCGGCGGCTTTGGCCTCTTCACGATCATCTCGGTCGTCGCAGTTCTCATCGCGGCGGTCCTCCTGCTCCTCCCGAGCGTTTCCGAGGAGGGTGCCGACATCTACGGCAGCGGAATTGAGATGACGACCACCATTCCCGCGTACTCCTCCATTCTCGGCCCCGTTGCCAACGAGGCTAGCGACCAGCTTTCCGAGGCAACCGACCTCAGCGGGAAGCAGGAGGGCGCGATTGGCTCGTTTGGCATGGCGAGCTTCACCAATGCCCTCGTATTCCCTCTCTGGGTTATCTCGATTGCAGCTACCGCCATCGCCGTTTTCGACGCGGTAAAGTCCAAGACCCCGGGGTCCATTCCCCTGATCGTCGCGGGGTTTGCCTGTGCGCTGACGGCGCTCTTCTGGATCATTGCCGTGGGCAACTTCATCGCGGGCGCCAATGCCCTCTCTGACGTTGAGGGTGGCGTCTCGTGGACCGTCTGGGTCGCTCTGTTTGCCGGCCTTGCCGCGGGCGTCGTTGCTCTGCTTGAGAAGTTCGGCATCCTGTGCAGCTAGTCTTTCTCGCCACGCGCACTTTGGACGCCCTGGGGTTGCGACCCTGGGGCGTCTTTCTTTCTGGGGCGCCGCTTCCGTGCTAGCATGTGACCATGCCGAGCTGGAACATACATACCGCGCACGTGGAGAGGCTCCTTCGCGAGGAGGGGGCGGCGGCTCTGGGTGTGCGTGACGAGAACGCGTTTCTTCTCGGCAATCTGGCGCCTGACGTCTACGTGGGCTACATGGTCCCCAACACCACGGTGCGCATAGACTACAAGCTCACGCACTACACCATTCGCGAGCACATCCCGCTGCCGCGCTACGACGACTTCTGGGACTTCTACATCGCCGGGCGCGACAACGTCTCCGATGTGGTTCTCGGCGCGTGGGCACATCTGGTGGCAGACCACGTCTACAATGCGCACACGCGAGCCTATCTGGCGAGCATCGGCGTGGAGCCTGGGGAGCGGGCGCGTATCGGCAAGCAGGGCGACTTCGCGCTCTTTGGCCGCACGCTCGACATTTCGCTCGTGCCGCACGTGGACGAGGCGCTTCTCGCCCAGTGCGCCGCGTTTCCGCCGTACTCCATCCTGGAGCGAGACGTGCGCGGGGCCGTGGAGTCCGCACGAAAGATCGTGGAGAAGAACCAGGTTGAGCACCTGAGTGGGGTTCCGGCGTACCGGCTGCTCACGGCCGAGTTCTTTGAGGTGGCACGCGAGGAGGCAAACGCTACGATCGTGGCCGGCCTGACGTCACGAATCTGACGACGAGCGGGACCGATTTGCGATAAGGCCTATCAGCATAGCCTTATGTTCCTAAGTTCTGGGGCGTCCGTATTATACGGGCGCCCCTTTTCTCTGAATTTGGGTCGTTGGCAACAACCAACAATCTTGGACAAAGACAAAGCATATCTAGCGGGAGGGGTCCCTTGAAAAGGAGGGGGGAGGTGTGATTTAATTGTCAAACTCATCTACCTGAACGTTTTCTGAGTGCGTTCGGGATATGGTTTGCCGTCGGAAAACAAGACGCCCTCGTGCGTCTGGACATAGAGCCGGGTTCGCCCGGAGAAACGTGGCTTAACCGAGACGGGGACGGGGCTCCGCCTTACAACAAGCAAAGGAGGAATCCGAGCAATGAGCAAGAAGATACGCGCAAGTATCATTGCGGTTGTCGTTGCGCTGTTCGCGCTCGCGATTGTGGTCGCTCCGAAGTTGGCCAGTGCCGCCGACATAGATCAGGTGCTCTATGAGGATGCCAGCGCCGGAATTAATGTTCGCTTTGAGGCGAGCGACGGAGCAATCGAGAAGAACGTTACCGTCAATGTTTATGTTGACGGTGATCTTAAGAACACAACTGAGCTTTCTGGCGTTCGCCAGACTGGCGCTCGCGTCTATGTTGAGGCGGAACACTATGACGTTTCTGCCAGCATCAACAATGGCGGAACCGCCGAGTACATCAGTGGTCTCGGTTACGTCAACGTCAACCTCGGCGGGTCCAGCGATTACGTGCTTGACGTCAACCTCACCAAGAACGGTGACATAGACCAGGTGCTCTATGCGGACGAGGAGAACGGTATCAACGTTCACTTTGAGGCGGACGAGGGTGCCATCAAGAAGAACGTGAACGTCTCCGTCTACGTTGAGGGGGAACTCAAGAGCACGACCGCGCTCACGGGTGTTCCCCAGTCGGGTTCTCACGTGAACATCACTGCTGATGGGTATGACTGCTACCCCGAGATTGACGGGGGCGGTAGCGCCGTCTATATCGCGGGTCAGGACTATGTGAATGTCAATCTTGGCACTGGCGACACCTACAATCTCACGATCAGCCTTGCAAGGGACAAGGTCGGCGGGGACAACACGATTGCCGACGAGACCACCGAGTACGGCACGTTCTCTTGGGTGAACTCCAGCAATGTGAACTGCGCCTTCCTCCGTACGGTGACTGTCTATGTTGACGACAACCCGGAGCCGGTTGCGACGGACACCATCGTTACTCCCGAGAACCTCTCCAATAGTGAGGGGTCTGCGAACCACCAGTACTGGTTTACGCCTAACACGCTCCTCTACAAGACCTCGGATGTGAGGATTGAGCCTTCGACCACTCTTAACAGCACGGTTAATCGCCACATCTCGGTGTATCTCACCTCGCTCTGCGGCTGCGGCCTCGATACCTGCGTCTGCGATGGCGGCTGCGATTGCCCCGTTCACTGTGACTGTGATTACTGCACGGGCGCGGCGCTTGGCGAGAACCAGATCAACACCGGCTACGGCATCCTGGGCTATACCCCCTACGGTTCCGAGGAAGATGGCTCTGGCTACAACCTGACCGTCAAGCTCTACGTCAACGGCGTGCTCGCTTGGGATGAGCTGAGCGATCAGCCGCTCCGCATCAAGGGCGCCGGCGATGGTAACGGCGACTATCTCCATAACCTGGAGTTCGAGCCTGCCTCCGGCTACTACTACTTTGCGCACGAGGTCAACCCGTACGACCTCGATACCTATGGTGACGCGGCCTCTACGTGGGATCAGTCGCAGGGACGACTGGACTTTGCCGACACGCGCGAAGAGATGCGCAACTACCACAACGTCCTTAACATCTACCTGTGGACCTTCCCGAACAGCGTTAACCTGAACGTGGAGAAGATGCCAGCGGTCGGTGACGAGGTCTGGAACTACACCATTTCCTATGACCTGCCTGATCCCAAGACCGGCGAGATGAGGACTTGGACCTACAATGCGACGTCCTTTGACGCGGCGCAGGCCCAGATTATTCCGACCAACACTCCCGTTACGCTTACGGGCGTCTGCGAGCCGGGTAAGGAGGTCGAGCAGTGGCGCTGCGAGGACGCGAGCAATCTCGTTCTTGGAAACGGCATCGACTTCACCGACCCCGCAGGAAACGAGGAGGCCAACGGACGCATCGTCAAGAACGCTTCCGCGGTTCTGAACGTCAGGAACTCCTTCTACACTACGGTCACGGTATATATCGATCGCTTCGCCTGGGCCAAGGCCCCGACGCCTGAGGAGATTCAGGACATTCTCGGCGAGTCTGCGGTCACCGTGGACTGCGTGAGCCCCTATGTCTCTCACGAGTCCGAGACCTACGCGCTTGCGGACGGTACCTTCACCGTTGGCAGCCCCTATGAGGACGGCGACGGCTACTACGTTGACGTGACCGTCACACCTGACAGCTATATTGCCGCCTATAACGAGGATGGCTCTGAGCACGCGCTCGCCGATCCCGACCAGGACAAGGTCATCACCTTCTCCCACGACGGCACCAAGTGGGTTGCCAAGGACGGCGAGTCTCCGCTCGTGCTTGAGGTCATGTGCGACGACGCCCCCGACGCCCCCACCGACGAGCAGATCAAGGATCTCATCGGCGACGTCAAGGTTGACTGCGTCAACGACGAGGCCTTCCACGTGACGGGCACCTACGCCCTCAAGGATGGCTATCAGCTCGGTGAGGTTACCGGTGACGTCGAGAACGGCTTCACCGTTACCGTGAGCGTCCCTGCTGACGCCTACGTCGATCAGTACGATGCCGAGACCAACGTCGAGCACGCGCTCGTCGACGCCTCCGCGAACCCCGCGGTCGTCACCCTTGAGAACACCGGCGAGGGCTGGAAGGTCCAGTCCGACACGCCCGTCGTGTTCGAGGTTGTCTGCGAGAACGTGCCCGAGGTTCCCACCACGGACGAGCTCGATGAGATCTTCGCCGACGGCCTGGTGACCGTTGACTGCATCAACGATGAGGTCGACCCTGCTCACGAGGACAAGACCTACGCCGTCCTCGAGGGCAGCTACCTCTTCGGCGAGGTGACCTCCAACGGCGACGGTACCTTCAGTGTTGCCATGGACGTCTATCCCGCCCGCTATGCCCAGCAGTACAGCATCGACACCCAGATTAACCACTGGCTCGACCCCGCTAACCAGGATGCCGCGCAGGTCACGCTGACCTACGCCAACGACGCCTGGACCGCTGATGACTCCGCCGCGATCACGGTTACCGTCAAGTGTGCCAACGAGACCGAGGTCCCGCCCGTGCCGCCCACCGGCGAGGAGCTCAACGACCTTGAGGGTGCCGACATCACCGTTGCCTGCGTGTCCGATGAGTCCCACGAGGAGAAGGCATACGACCCCATCGCCGGTGCCTACTCCTATGGCGAGGTTGCCAAGAACGACGAGGGCGTCTACGAGGTTGTCATGACCGTGACGCCGTCCGAGTACGTCAAGAGCTACGTTGCCGATACCGAGGTGAACCACTGGCTCGCCGAGGGCCAGGACGTTGCCAAGACCCTCACGCTCCAGTATGTGAATGACGCCTGGGTCGTTGCCAGCGACGAGGGCATTCGCTACGAGGTCGTCTGCCTCCCGGACGCCCCCACTCCCGATGAGGTTGAGGCCGAGCTCGGCGATGCTGCGGTGACTGTTGACTGCGTGAACAGCAACGCCTCCCACAACGACTTCACCAGCGCTCTTCTCGAGGGCAGCTACGCCATCGGTGACGCCTACGCCTCCGAGGGCGAGATCTTCGCAGACGTGACCGTCACGCCCGACGCCTACGTTGACGCCTACAACCAGACCCTTCCCGGTCACACCCTCGTCGAGGACCAGGACACCGTGATCGTCTTCCGTTACGTCAGCGACAGTTGGGAGGCTGCGAACGGCGAGGCCCCGCTGGTGCTGCAGGTCGCCTGCGACGCCGAGCCCGCGCCCGAGCCGCCGACCACCGATGACGTCGAGGCTCTTCTCGCCAACAACGCGGTGAGCATCACCTGCGTCAACGACGAGGTTGAGCACGAGTCCGCCACGTACGGCCCGATGGACTACAGCTACTGGATCGGCCAGGTCACCGGCGACGCCGAGAGCGGCTACGAGTGCCTCGTCACCTTTGCCAGCGACAAGTACGTTGCCGCTTACGACGAGACGACCGGCGCTGACCACGCCCTCGCCGAGGGTGAGCAGGCCCAGAAGGCCATCAAGTTTGTCTGGGATGCCGAGAACAGCGCATGGGCCGTCGACGCCGACGCGAACCCCGTGAACTTTGACGTCATCTGCGAGACCCCCGCTCCCGAGCAGCCCGACCTGCCCGGCATCGATGAGCTGCCCACCATCTTTGGTACCCAGGGCGCCGTCCTTATCGACTGCGTCAACACCGAGATCGACCCGGCTCACGCCGATGCCACCTACGACATCAAGGCTGCCACCTACGGCTGGGAGAACTACGGCGCCGACGACAACGGCCAGTACACCGTTGATCTCCGCGTCTCCCCGTACGCCTACGTGGTTGACTACAACGCGGCCAACGGCGCTCACGCCCTGACTACCGACAGCGCCGACAGCAAGGTCATCACCCTTGCCTTTGACGCCGAGGACCAGGCATGGAAGATCGCCGAGGGCCAGCCCCGGCAGTTTGCCTTCGAGGTGATCTGCGAGACCCCGCAGCCCGAGGAGCCGGCAGTGCCTGAGCTTCCGACGGATGACGAGCTCCAGCAGATCTTCGCCGACGGCCTGGTGAGCGTTGAGTGCACCACCGAGGGCGTTGAGCACGAGCTCAAGACCTACAAGCCCATCGCCGAGGGCGGCTATGCCTTTGGTGAGGTTGAGGGCAACGTCGAGGATGGCGCCACTGTTGAGATGACGGTCTTCCCGCAGGCGTACGTTGGTGCCTACGAGGCCGACTACGACAACATCCCGCACGCCCTCAACGACGGCCAGAGCGCTGCCGCGGTCACGCTGACCTACGCCGACGGTGCCTGGAGCGTTGCCGAGGACTTTGCCCCGATCGCCTACACGGTGTTCTGCACCACTTGCCCCGTTGACAACACGCCCGACGCCCCGACCATCGACGAGGTCAACGACCTCTTTGTTGACGGCGCCGTCAAGGTGACCTGCGTCAACGAGGAATCCGGTCACGGCTCCGAGAGCTATGAGCTCAAGAACGGCTATGTGACAATCGGTAACGTCTACGGCAGCGAGGCCGAGGGCTGGAAGGTTGACGTCACTGCCGATCCTGGCCAGTACGTCCTCGACTTCCAGACCGCCAAGGGCGTTCACCACACGCTCTCGCCCGAGGACCAGGGCGCTCAGACCGTCACCCTTAACTTCACCGAGGATGGTTGGGCGCTGCCGGCCGCCGATGCTCAGTTTGAGTTCACGGTCGTCTGCGCCGACGAGCCCGGCACCGACCCGGACGAGCCCGGCACCGACCCGGATCAGCCCGGCGACGGCGACGATGACGAGCCCGGCGACAACCAGTCCGGTGACAACGGCGATGGTGGCAACAAGCCCGGCGCCAATGGCAACGGCAACGGTAACGGTAACGGTCAGTCCAGCAACAGCTCCGGCCTTGCTCAGACCAGCGACCCTGTCTCCTTTGTCGCCTCTCTGATGGCCGCGCTTGGTGGCGTCTCCGTCCTGGGTGCCAAGTCCGCCCTGGACAAGCGCAACAAGTAGCGCACAGCGTTACGGACGCAACGAGGCCGCACTCCTTACGGGGTGCGGCCTCTTTTTTCATTCGCGACCGCTTGCCGCGTGCAGAATTAGGCGAACGGCTCCCGGCTAGAATGGATTGGTCTGTTGTCTGTGCCGGGAGGTGCGCGCATGAGCTGGTTTGAGCCGTCCTTCGTCTATCAGATCTATCCACTGGGCCTCTGCGGGGCTCCGTACGAGAACGACGGTGTGCTCGAGCATCGCCTGCTCAAGCTCGTGGACGACGGTTGGGTTGACCACATGGCGAAGATGGGCGTCACGTGCTTGCTGCTCAATCCGGTCTTCGAGTCCGACGCGCACGGCTACGACACGTGCGACTACACCAAGGTCGACTGCCGCCTCGGCACCAACGAGGACCTGCGCGCAGTGGTGGATGCGTGCCACGCTGCCGGCATCAAGGTTCTTCTCGACGGCGTGTTCAACCACGTGGGGCGCGGCTTCTGGGCCTTCCAGGACGTGCTGGCGCGTCGTGGCGAGAGCCCGTACGCCGGCTGGTTTGAGATTGACTGGAACGGCAACAACTGCTTCAACGATGGCCTCTCCTACAGCTGCTGGGAGGGTGCCGCCGCCCTGGTGAAGCTCAACCACTGGAACGAGGACCTCAACAACTACCTTGCCGACGTCATTCGCGGTTGGGTGCACGAGTTTGACATCGACGGGCTGCGGCTGGACGTGGCGTATTGCCTGGACCAGGGCTACCTGCGTTCTCTGCGCAACCTTGCCAACCAGATTGGACAGGAGCGCGGCGAGAAGTTCCCGCTCGTGGGCGAGACCATGTTTGGCGACTACAACCAGTGGATGGGCGACGACCTCTGCGACTCCGTGACCAACTACGAGGCCTACAAGGGCCTGTGGTCCTCCATGAACGCGGCAAACATGCACGAGATCGCCTACGCGCTGGAGCGCCAGAGCGGCAGCCACCCGTGGGACCTCTACACCGGCCGCCACATGCTCGACTTTGTGGACAACCACGACGTGCCGCGCATCGCCACCAAGCTGGATGACAAGAACCAGCTCGTTCCGCTCTATGGCCTCCTCTTTGCCATGAGCGGCGTGCCGGCGGTCTACTACGGCAGCGAGTGGGGGATCGAGGGCGAGCAGCTTCCCGGAGACCACGAGCTGCGTCCCGCGCTTGACGCACCGGAGTGGAACGCGCTCACGGATTGGATTTGTGCGCTGGCGAAGGCGCGCGCCGGGAGCGAGGCGCTGGTGTGGGGAGATTACACGCAGCTCCAGTGCCAGCCGCAGCAGCTGGTGTTCCAGCGGCGCAGCGAGCGCGAGCGCGTGATTGTTGCCATCAACGCGAGCAGCGAGCCCGCAACGGTGCACTTTGACGCGCAGTGCGGTCGCGCCGTGGACCTCATCACCGGCGAGGAGCACGACTTTGGCGGCGGCTCCGAGCTCAAGCCCTTCTCGGCGTACTACTGGCGCTGCGAGCGGTAGGGCGTCCTGTTCTTCGCTTGACGATTTGGGGCTCGTCTCAGGGTGCGGTCGCGTCGGGCTTGACGATTCGGGGCTCGTCTCAGCCCTGCGGCCGGAAAGCTTGACGAAGCGAGGCTCGTCTCAGCCCGAAGTGCTCTCAAAGCTGAGACGAGCCCGCTTCCGTCAGGCGAGAAGCCCGCAGGGCCTGAGACGAGCCCGCTTCCGTCAAGCGAGAAGCCCGCAGGGCCTGAGACGAGCCCCGTTTCATAAACGGACGACCCTGCGCTATCTTTGTCTGTAGCCCTGCTGGCTAAGGCTGCTTGTCAGCGAGGGGGATTTGCTCGGATGGGCCTAGTTTTCTCTCGTAAGAAATGAGGCCAAGATGCTGTATTGCGGCAACTGCGGAAGTCAACTGCCGGATGGATGCCAGTTCTGCCCGGCGTGCGGCACCCAGACCAATGCCTCCTCGCCTGTCTCAGATTCGAGTGCCTCCCCGGGAGACACCGATCGGCTCCCGGTCTATGACCCGATCTTCTCCCTGCAACAACAGGGCTCTGCGTCGGCCAGCGGCGCGCTTCCAGCTGTTGCGGCGTTTTTCGTAGTCCTGGCGCTGACCGCCATCCTCTCTATGGCGGTGCTCGCGGGGACTGGGTTTTTCGACGCGTCTCCCGGCGACTCCGCGGTTGCGGAGAGCGACGAGGAAGCTTCCATCCCCGACAACGAAGACGGGGAGGAAGAAGAGGACGCCGAGGTGGACCCTGATGCGGAGCTGACCGCCGGGAAGGATCTTCTCGAGCGTGGCGAGGCGACCGGGGACCGGGCACTGACCTCCAAGGCCTTTGACGCTTTCTCTCGAGCCGCTGACGCCGGAAGCATCGAGGCGAACTATTATCTGGGTTACTGCTACTACTACGGCGTTGGCGTCGCACGTAGCTACGACAAGGCGTACGAGCATGCGCTCGTCTCAGCAAATGACGGTGATGCGCGCGCCCAGGCGTTGATCGGGCGCTGCCTGTATGACGGAACGGGAGTGGCCCAGGACCGGGAGGAGTGCTACTCGTGGGCCGTTAAGTCTGCCGGCCAGGGCAACCCCGAGGGTATGTATCTTCTGGGCAACTGCTACAAGCGCGGATACGTTGTTGGGGTGGACTACGACCTGATGCTCTATTGGTACGAGCGCTCTGCTGCTGCCGGTGATGACAATGGCATGGTAAACCTTGGGGTGTGCTACGACGAGGCAATCGGGGTGACAAGGGACCTCGCGTATGCCATCGAGCTCTATCAGCAGGCTGCCGACATGGGCAACTCGTATGCCCAGCTCTATCTCGCGCAGTACTACTACGGGGGGACTGGGGTGCCCAAGGACGTCGATAAGGCCAGGTCCTATGCTGAGAAGGCGGCAAACAACGAGCGCGATCCGCGTGCGAGCGGGGAGGCGCGCAGCTTCCTCTCGGAGCATGGACTCTGAGGAACTTCTCGCTTGACGGAGGCGGGCTCGTCTCAGGGTGCGGTCGCGTCGGGCTTGACGATTCGGGGCTCGTCTCAGCCCTGCGGCCGGAAAGCTTGACGAAGCGAGGCTCGTCTCAGCCCGAAGTGCGCTCAAAGCTGAGACGAGCCCGCTTCCGTCAGGCGAGAAGCCCGCGGCGCCTGAGACGAGCCCGCCTCCGTCAGGCGAGAAGTCCGCAGGGCCTGAGACGAACCCCGTTTCATCAAGCGAGAGGCCTGCGGACCACGCAAAAGGGCCCCGGACGCGCGTCCGGGGCCCTGCGAGCCGTTGTTCTTCTGGGCTACTGGACCTGCGCCACCATTGCCATGTTGGTGGAGGTGGTGTAGTCACCCAGACGCGGCGAGGTCTGGGCGTCGCCGGCGGTGATGACGACGATGTCGCCGCTGTCCACTAGGTTGTTGTTCTTCGCCGTGGTCAGGGCGTTGTAGAGCGTGCTGGAGAGCGAGCCCTGCTCCACCGTGCGATATGCGTAGACGCCCCAGTAGAAGCAGGTGCGACGGATGGTCTCCTCGCTCGGGGACGTGGCGTAGAGCGGCATCTTGGGACGGAAGGTGGAGATGAGGCGCGCGGAGCGACCGGAGTGCGTGGGGGCGAGGATGCACTTGGCGTTCACGCGGTCTGCCATCTCGAGCGCGGCAAAGCCCGTGGCGCCGTTGACGTTGCGCACGCCACCGCGGTCGTGGTACTCCTTGCGCTCGGGCAGGTACTTCTCGGTCTCCTTGCAGATCTCGGACATGGTCTTCACTGCCTCGATCGGGTACTTGCCTGCCGCGGTCTCGCCGGAGAGCATCACGCAGTCGGTGCCGTCGTAGATGGCGTTGGCAACGTCGGTGACCTCGGCGCGCGTGGGGCGCGGGTTGCGCTGCATGGAGTCGAGCATCTGGGTAGCGGTGATGACCGGCTTGTAGTGCTGGTTGCACTTCTTGATGATGGTCTTCTGGATGTGTGGGACCTCGGCGGCCGGCACCTCAACGCCCAGGTCGCCGCGGGCGACCATGCAGCCGTCCGCCTCGTGGAGGATCTCGTCGAAGTTCTTCACGCCAAGGGCGCTCTCGATCTTGGGGAAGATGAGGATGTTGGGCGTGCCCATCTCGATGCAGATCTTGCGGATCTCCTGGACGGCCTTGCCGTCGCGGATGAAGGAGGCAGCGATGGCGTCGATGCCCAGCTCGCAGCCAAACATGATGTCCGCGCGGTCCTGGGCGGTGACGGAGGGGAGGCTGATGTTGACGTTGGGGATGTTCACGCCCTTGCGCTCGCCGAGCAGGCCGCCGTTGGTGATCTTGCAGTACATGTCGGTGCCCTCGACGTGGTCGACCTCCAGGCCGATGAGGCCGTCGTCGATCAGGATGACGGAGCCCTTCTCCACCTCGTTGGGCAGCTCCTTGTAGTCGAGCGAGAAGCGCTCGGCGGTGCCGATGACGTCGTCGTCGGTGGTGACGATGCAGGTCTTGCCAGTCTCGAGCTGGACCTTCTCGCCGTCCTTGAGAAGACCGGTGCGGACCTCGGGACCCTTGGTGTCGAGCAGGATGGCAACCGGGATGGAGAGCTCGCGGGAGAGCTTGCGCACGCGCTCGATGTTCTTACGGTGGTACTCGTGGGAGCCGTGGGAGAAGTTGAAGCGCGCAACGTTCATGCCGTGCAGGATGAGCTGGCGCAGCACCTCCTCGTCCTCAACGGCAGGGCCCATGGTGCATACGATCTTGGTCTTCTTCTTCTTAAAAGTTGCCATCTGAGCCTCTCTCTTCGCTCGGACAGGGGGAACAGGGGGACGGGGCGGGTACTGCCAACTAGCAGACCACGCTGCGGTCCACGAAGTCGGTGCCGTTGGCGTAGGCGCGCGCGTTGTCGAGCGTGACGCGGGCGATCTCGCCGAGGGCCTCATGGGTGAAGAAAGCCTGGTGGCTGGTCATGACCACGTTGGGGAAGGAGCAGAGGCGCGCGGTCACGGAGTCGATGACCTGGCCGCCGCGGTTCTGGTAGACGTTGGGGCCCTCCTCGTCGTAGACGTCGAGGCCGGCGGCGCCGATCTTACCGGAGAGGATGCCGCGGATGAGGGCCTGCGTGTCAACGAGGCCGCCGCGACCGGTGTTGATGAAGATTACGCCGTCCTTCATCTTCTCGATGGACTCGTCGTTGATCATGTGGCGGCTCTCCTCGTTGAGGAAGGCGTGGAGCGAGATGAGGTCGGAGCGGCGATAGAGCTCGTCGTAGTCAACGTACTCGTCGACGACGCCCTCCTCCACGAGCTTCTGGTTGGGGTAGAGGTCGGAGCCCAGGACCTTCATGCCGAAGCCCTTGCAGATGCGGCAGAGCGCGGCGCCGATGCGGCCGGTGCCGATGATGCCGGCGGTCTTGCCGTAGAGCGTCTCGCCGACGAGGCCGTCGAGCGAGAAGTCGTTCTCGCGAACGCGGATGTAGCCCTTGCAGATGCGGCGGTTGGCGGCAAGCGCGAGGCCCATGGCGTGCTCGGCGATGGCCTCGGGGGAGTAGGCGGGGACACGGGTGACCTTGATGCCCAGGTCCTCGGCCACGGCAACGTTGACGGCGTCGAAGCCGGCGCAGCGCATGAGCAGCAGCTTCACGCCAAAGCCGGCAAGAATCTCGAGCGTCATGGCGCCACAGTCCGCGTTGACGAAGGCGCAGACGGCGTCATAGCCGCGCGCGAGGGCCGCGGTCATGGGTGTGAGGTTGGTCTCGGTAAAGTCGATCTTGATCTCGGGGTAGTCCACGAGCTCCTTGGTGAACGAGGCCTTGTCATAGCTAGCGGTTCCGTAGAACAGGATGTTCATCGCGTTGCGCTTCCTTTCCGTTGCGCGCCCCTTGCGCGCGGTTGCAACTGGTAACGTACTGGCCCCAAGTTTAGCGCAGGCAAGGCACGTGTAAGCGCTGCGTCGCGCTGAAATTGCGCTGTTTGATGGAATCGGTCTCACAAGTGGCGCGCGCGGTGTCGTCGCCTCTGGCGCATATGTGTTTCTCGCCTTCAGGCCCTTTGTCATGGACGTATGGAGAGGCGCTTTTCGGGTATCATGTTGCCGTTATGTCAGCTGCCCGACATGGCAGCCTTGACGAGCCCTTGCCCCTCCTGGGGAATTACGATCGGGCGTCAACCTGTCGGGTGGAACGCGTAATCTCAGGAGGGAAAACGTTGAAAGAGTACCTATCGTCCGCCGACGAGGTGCTGAGCGAGCTGTCCTCTAACGAGGAGAGCGGTCTTAGCACGGCCGAGGCCTCGAGCCGCCTGTCCCAGTACGGGCCCAACGAGCTCGACCGCGAGGAGAAGACCCCGCTCTGGAAGCGCTTCTTCGAGCAGATGGCGGACCCGATGGTCATCATGCTCATCGTGGCGGCCGTCATCTCTGCCGTGACCGGCATGGTCCAGGGCGAGCCCGAGTGGGCCGACGTCATCATCATCATGGTCGTCGTCATCATCAACTCCGTCCTCGGCGTCGTGCAGGAGGCCAAGTCCGAGCAGGCGCTCGAGGCCCTGCAGGAGATGAGCGCCGCGCAGTCCAAGGTCATGCGCGACGGCAAGATGATGCACCTGCCCTCCGCCGAGCTCGTCCCCGGCGACATCGTTCTTCTCGAGGCCGGTGACTCCGTGCCCGCGGACTGCCGCGTGCTCGAGAGCGCGTCCATGAAGATCGAGGAGGCCGCCCTCACCGGTGAGTCCGTGCCCGTGGAGAAGCACGTCGAGGCCATCTCGCTTGCCGCCGACGCCGACGACGTGCCCCTCGGCGACCGCAAGAACATGTGCTACATGGGCTCCACCGTGGTCTACGGCCGCGGCAAGGCGGTCGTGGCCGGCACCGGCATGAAGACCGAGATGGGCAAGATCGCCGACGCCCTCACCACTGCCAAGAAGGAGCTCACGCCGCTCCAGATCAAGCTCGCGCAGCTCTCCAAGATCTTGACCATCATGGTCATCGTGATCTGCGTGGTCATCTTTGCCGTTGACTTCATCCGTCACGGTGGCGAGATGACGGCCAACCCGAGCCTCATCCTCGACACCTTCATGGTTGCCGTGTCGCTGGCCGTCGCGGCCATCCCCGAGGGCCTCGTTGCCGTGGTCACGATCGTCCTCTCCATGGGCGTCACCAAGATGTCCAAGCGCCAGGCCATCATCCGCAAGCTCACGGCCGTCGAGACCCTGGGCTGCACGCAGATCATCTGCTCGGACAAGACCGGTACCCTCACCCAGAACAAGATGACGGTTGTCCGCCACGAGCTCGCCGCCCCCGAGGAGAAGTTCCTCGCCGGCATGGCGCTCTGCTCCGACGCCAAGTGGGATGCCGAGAAGGGCGAGGCCGTGGGCGAGCCCACCGAGTGCGCCCTCGTCAACGACGCCGCCAAGGCGGGCATGACCGGCCTCGACGTGGAGCACCCGCGCGTGGGCGAGGCTCCGTTCGACTCCGGCCGCAAGATGATGTCCGTGGTGGTCGAGGAGGCCGACGGCACCTTCGAGCAGTACACCAAGGGCGCGCCCGACGTGGTTCTCGACCTCTGCACCAAGATCTACGACGGCGAGAAGGTCGTGGAGCTCACGGCCGAGCGCAAGGCCGAGCTCCTCTCCGCCAACAAGGCCATGGCCGACGACGCCCTGCGCGTGCTCGCCCTGGCCAGCCGCACCTACGACAAGGTGCCCACCGACTGCAGCCCCGAGGCGCTCGAGCACGACCTCGTGTTCTGCGGCCTCTCCGGCATGATCGACCCGGTCCGCCCGGAGGTCACCCAGGCCATCGTCGAGGCCAAGGAGGCCGGCATCCGCCCGGTCATGATCACCGGCGACCACATC
>CASFQX010000092.1 GCA_949296375.1 uncultured Olsenella sp. | reverse complement strand
CGCAGGTAGAACCTGTCAAAAGTTCCGGCCTTGGAATCGCGCCAACTTTTGACAGGTTCTACCTGCGGACCGGTGCCCGTCCCCTTTTGAAGGGTTAGACAACCTGGAAGATGAAGAAGTCCAGGTAGTGGCTCTCGGGGAAGCCCCAGAGGATGGGGTGGTCGGGCGCCTGCTGGCGCTCCTCGATCTGCTTGAGCTGCACGTTTGCTTGGTGCGCGGCCTCGGCGATCGCCTTGGCCAGGAGGTCGCGCGTCATGAAGTGGGAGCAGCTGCAGGTGGCCAGGTAGCCGCCGCGCGGCAGCAGGCGCAGCGCCTGGTAGTTGATTTCGCGATAGCCACGTGCGGCGTGGGCGACGGTGCCGCGGCTCTTGGTGAAGGCGGGCGGGTCCAGCACGATGAGGTCGAACGGGCCGCCCTCCTCGCGCAGGCGGGCACGGCTGCGGGCGAGCTCGGGCAGGTAGTCGAGGACGTTCGCGCAGGTGAAGTCCATGCGGCCGTCCAGGCCGTTGAGCCGGGCGTTCTCGCGCGCCAGCTCAATCGCCGTGTCGCTCACGTCCACGCAGCGCACGAACTCCGCGCCGCCGGCGGTCGCGTTCAGGCCGAAGGGCCCCACGTGGCAGAAGCAGTCGAGCACCCGACGGCCGGCCGCGATCTCGCGCACGGCGCGGCGGTTGTACTTCTGGTCGAGGAAGAAGCCGGTCTTCTGGCTGTTCTCGATGTCGAGGTCAAAGCGCAGGCCGTTCTCGCGCACCATCAGCCGTGCGGTCTCTGGCGCGGGCAGGCCGTCCCACCAGCCCTTATACTGCGGCAGGCCCTCCTTGGCGCGGGACGCGCCGTCATTGCGCTCGTAGATCGCATCGATCTTCTCGCCGTCTGCGGCAAGGGCGTCGAGAAGCGCACGGTATACGACGGGGCGCAGGCGCTCCATGCCCACGGTGCCAACCTGCGTGACCAGCACGTTCTCGTAGCGGTCCGCCACGAGGCCGGGCATGCCGTCCGCCTCGGAGAAGACAACGCGGCAGCAGGTTGTGTCCGGCTCGGCGCCGGGCAGGCCGCGGCTGCCCATCGTGGTGCGGCGGTGCTGCCAGGCCCACGCGGCGCGGCGCGCCCAGAAGGCGTCGTCGAAGCGGTCGTTTGCGTTGCGGCTCACCACGCGCACGCGGATCTTGGACTCAAGCGAGAGCAGGCCTGCGCCCTGCCACGTGCTGTTTTCCTCAAAGATGTCCACGATCGCGCCGTTCTCGGCGGGCTCTGCGGCGATGATCTCGCCCTCAAAGACCCACGGGTGCCCGCCGGCCAGCGCTCGTGCGGCCTTGCGGGTTACCGTTACGCGAGGATAGAGGCGTACCTGCTTCACGTTCTTCTCGCCAGCCCTAGTAGTGACGACCATAGCGGCCGCCGGCGATGCCGCGGCCACGTCCGCGCGACCCGGCAAACATCGTGCGCGCGGCGCGCTTGGCGGGGCGACCCTCCTGCGGCACGATGCGGCCGGCGTCGTAGGAGAAGCCTGGCAGGTCCCACACGGGCACGAGCTTCTTGGTAAAGTACTCGATCTCGCGGAGGGGGCTGATCTCGTCCGGCGCCACGAAGGTGTAGGCGTGGCCGGTGGCGCCCGCGCGGCCCGTGCGGCCGATGCGGTGGACGTAGTCCTCCGGATCCATGGGGACGTCGAAGTTGACCACGGCGTCGATGCCGGAGACGTCTATGCCGCGGCTCATGACGTCGGTTGCCACGAGGACCTGGCACTTGCCCTCGCGGAACTTCTCGAGCGCGCGCTCGCGCGCCTTCTGCGGGCGGTCGGCGTGCATGACGTCTACCTTCACGCCCGCGTTCTTGAGCGTCTTGGAGACGTCGTCCACGCGATGCTTGGTACGGCAGAAGACGAGCACGCGCTCGGGCTTCTCGCCGGCTGCGCCGCCGGTGTCCAGCAGCGCACGCAGGAGCTCGGTCTTCTGGCCCTGGGTGACGGGGCAGAGGTGCTCCTCCACGGTGTCCGCGGTCTCGCCCACGCGGGCGATCTCCACGGTAGCGGGGTCGGTGAGCAGCGCGTCGATCGTGGACTTGATCGACGGCGGGATGGTGGCCGAGAAGAGCAGCGTCTGGTGCTCTGCCGGCAGCGCGTGCATGATGCGACGGACGCTCGGCCAGAAGCCCATGTCCAGCATGCGGTCCGCCTCGTCGAGCACGAGTACCTTGACCTGCGCGAGGCTCACGTGCTTGTGCTCCATGAGGTCGATCAGGCGGCCGGGGGTGGCAACGAGGAGGTCGCACCCGCGGTCGAGCTGCTTGATCTGGCGGTCGAACTTGGCGCCGCCCATGACGATGACCGCGCGCTGGCCGGTCTTCTCGCATACCACGCTCACGACCTTCTCGATCTGAGCTGCGAGCTCGCGCGTGGGCGTGACCACGAGCGCGTGCGGCCCCTTGCCCTCGGCATCAGCCACGAGCTGCAGCGCGGGCAGCGCGAACGCCGCGGTCTTGCCCGTGCCGGTCTGCGCGGAGGCCACGATGTCACGGCCCGTGAGCACCACGGGGATGGCCTGCTCCTGGACGGGGGTCGGGGTGGAAAAGCCGAGGGTGTCCACCCCGGCGAGGATCTGCTCGTTTAGCCCGAGCTCGGCAAATGTAGTAGTCATGCGGCTAAGTATAGAGCATGGGCGACGCGGGCGAACCCTCGGCGCCGGGGGCGCGACCCCTTGAGGCAGTAAAATCGCCCCGCGATGTCACTTTGAGCCTCGTTTGTGTGCCTATTTTGCCGTGAAATCGCAAATTGCCTTCGACGGATAATCGCCAACTGGGAAAATGCCGGCCCCGCTCGACGGCATTCGGGGTCGTGCCACACAAACGAGCCTCAAAGTGACATCGCAGGCCGATTTTACTGCCTCGGCACCCTCTCCGCCGTATACTGAACGGGTAAAGCTGCAGAAACGGAGACCAGAGCATGCCCATCAACATCCCCGACGGCCTGCCCGCAAAGACCATCCTCCAGCAGGAGCGCATCTTCGCGCTCGAGGAGGAGGTGGCCAGCCACCAGGAGATTCGTCCCCTGCGCGTGGCGATTCTCAACCTCATGCCCACCAAGATTGAGACCGAGACCCAGATCCTGCGCCTCATCTCCAAGTCTCCGCTGCAGGTGAGCTGCGACTTCATGCGCGTCTCCACTCACGAGTCCACGCACGTCTCGCAGGACCACCTGGTCAAGTTCTACGACACGTTCGATGCGTTCCGCGACAAGAACTACGACGGCCTGATCATTACCGGCGCGCCTGTTGAGCACCTCGAGTACGAGGACGTGGACTATTGGGACGAGTTCTGCGAGATCGTGGACTGGAGCCAGGGGCACGTGTTCTCGACAATGTTTCTCTGCTGGGGCGCGCTCGGTGCGCTGTGGCACCTCTACGGCATCCCCAAGCGCCAGCTCGGCGCCAAGCTCTTTGGCGTGTTCAAGCAGCGTCTCTGCGACGAGTACAGCTTCCTCACCAACGGCTTCGACGAGGTGCACTACATGCCGCACAGCCGCCACGCCGCCATAGACACCGGCGAGCTGGCCAAGCACCCCGAGCTCTGCACGCTCTCGGAGGGCTTCACGAGCGGCCCGTCGCTGCTCGCCACGCGCGACTTCCACGAGGTCTACGTGACCGGCCACTTTGAGTACGGCCGTGACACCCTGGCCGACGAGTTCTGGCGCGACTTCCACAAGGGCCTGCCCATTCGCGTGCCCGAGAACTACTTCCCCGACGATGACCCCGAGCGTCAGCCGCTCTTCACCTGGCGAGCCCACGCCAACCTGCTCTATCGCAACTGGCTCAACTGGGTCTACCAGATGACTCCGTATGACCTGGACGAGATTCCGGCCGCGATCGCGGATCTGCGTGCCCGCGCCACGGCCGCGACCGGCCACGTGGACAAGTTCTAACCTGCCAAAAGGGGACAGGCACTAAACTGCAGATAAAACCTGTCAAAAGTGAGGGATGCGATGGGCGAGATGATCATGGCAGAGGAGCGTCTGACAGAAGAGCTGCTTGAGCGCCTGCGCGCGTCCGCTCGCCCGGAGGCCTACCTCGACGAGGGCGTCACGATCGACCGCAAGCTGTCCGACTACCTGTACGAGCTGCGCATCAAAAAGGGCCTCAAGCGCTCCACGATTATCAAGGCATGCGGCATCAACCAGACCCAGGGCTACGACATCTTTGGCGGCAAGAGCAAGCCCGGGCGCGACAAGGCCATCATGCTGTCTCTTGGCATGGGCTGCACCCTGCGCGAGACGCAGCGCATCATGCGCTTGGCCGGCGTCTCGGAGCTCTGGCCCAAGACGCGTCGCGACGCCATCATCATCTGGTGCATAGAGCACGGCATGTCTTGCCAAGAGACCGACGACGAGCTCTTCCGTCTGGGTGAGGACACCCTCTTCAAGAACACCGGCCCGCTCACCTAGGCTCGTCGTCAGTTCAGCTGCCAACTGAGGACTCAGTTGCCAACGGAACTTAAGCTCTATGAAGAGAACCAAAAGTCGAGAAGAGCGGGCAGAGAGTGGACGACGAGCAAATCATGCATGCCATGGATCTTGATGACGCCTATCGTGTGGACCGCGTGCTCGCCCGTGGGGCGGGCGGCGTGACCGAGATTGTGGCGCTGGGGGAGTCGGGTCCGTTTGTTCGCAAGCGGATACCGTCCAGGCTGGCGCGGCGAGGCGTGCGGGGCACCCTCGCCGAGTGCGACTGCGCGCGCCTGCCTCGCGTGATTGCCACCTACGAGATGCCGGACGAGTTCGTGGTGGTGTGCGACTTCGTTCCCGGGGAGAACCTGGAGCAGCTCCTGTCCGCGCGCGGGCGCCTCGCCGAGAAGGACGCGGCGCGTCTGGTGGCCCAGCTCTGCGAGGCGGCCGCAGCGCTTCATGCGCACGGCATTATCCACCGGGACATCTCTCCAACCAACGTGATCGTGGCGGCGGACGGCGCACACCTCATCGACCTGGGCATCGCGCGCTTCAGGGCAGAGGGCGCCACGCACGACACCACGCAGCTCGGCACGCCCGGCTTTGCCGCGCCCGAGCAGCACGGCTTTGCCCAGACTGACGCCCGTACCGACGTCTACTCCCTCGGGCGCGTGCTGGGCTACCTGCTCACGGGCGTTCGCCCCGAGATGCCGGACGCCGCCGAGTACGAACACGCCCTCGCGAACGAGAAGATCGTGTCGCCGCGGATGCGAGCCGTCGTGGAGCGCGCGAGCGCCTTCGAGCCCAGTGCGCGCTACCAGAGCGCGGCGGAGCTTGCCCGCGCGCTGGGGGCGGAGATGGTAGACGCGGTTGCGCCGGCGGCCGAGAGGGACGGGGCGCCGCAGGCGGCGTCTGTGGCCAAAGCGGCCCCGACGGCCGGTTCGGGGCTCCCGGTGCGCCGCAACTGGGTCAAGGTGCTCTTCGCCGTGATGGCGGCGGCCTGCTTTGTGGTGGCCATGGCGCTCGTTGTTGCGACAATGCTCGGTCGGGGCGAGGGGGACGCGGACGTCTCGACCGCCGACGAGCCGGCGAAGAACCAGGCGCAGTTGCAACCGGAGGACGACGCCGGCGATGCGGGCGACGTGGACGACGCCGACGGCCCGGGCGGCTCGGTCGCTCCTGTCGCCGACGAGAACCCGCTCGAGATCGTGGAGTCCGGGTGGTCGGCGAACTCCAGCGGATATGTCAATTACGCCTTCGCCCTGAGGAACAACGGCGATGTGCAGGTTGACTATCCCGGGGTGACCATCACGGGGCGCGACGAGGAGGGCGGGGTGCTCTTCTCGCAGGAGCAGTACGTCTCAGGAATTCCCGCCGGCGGGACGAGGTACTTTGGCTTCCAAGCGGGCAACGGTACGGCGCCCGCGGCGGTCGAGTTTACGCCCATCAGCCCGCCCGACTATGCCGTCTCCTCCGAGGAGGACACAACTGCGGGCTTCACGGTTTCCGGGGCGCGCGAGGTGTCAGACGGACTGGGCGGCATCAAGTTCGTGGGCGAGGTGACCACCGACCGAGAGGGCGGGGCCGGCGATTACGGCAGTCAGGTGGCCCTCACCGTGGTGCTGCGAGACGAGTCGGGCGCCATCGTGTACGGAAGCACGGGCTATGCCAGCAGGCCGTCGGTCGGTCAAACAACCTCGTTTGAGATTCTGACGCTCGGCGCGCCCGACGACTACGCCAGCTTTGAGGTGTTCGCGCAGCAGTGGTAGGGCGTGCGGCGCGGACGCCGCTCGCATAATTCAGTAGCTAACAGAGGAAATGTCCTTGGCTCGTTTTCAGAATTGAAGGAACCCTCTGAAAGGAGCTCAAATGGACGAGAAGAACAAGAGCATAACTACGAGCGGTCAGCTTGGAACCGTTGCGAGCATGCTGACCATTGTGTTTGCCGTTCTGCTGGTCGCCGCCTTCTTCCTGCCGTACGCCTCCGCCGTCGAGGAGTACCGTTCGACGCTGGGCCAGCTGTCGGGGAATCCCTTCGGGGTGGCAAATGAGGAGCTGGCGGATATATCCCTCTTCGAGTACGCGCGCATCTATCTGAATGCCGCGCCGGAGACATTTGTCGCGGTGTACGTCCCGCTTACGGTTGCGCCGGCGGTGCTCGGCGTCCTCACGCTGCTCTTCTCAGTGCTGAGAAAACCCGTACCCGCGATTGTGTTCTCCGTGTTCACACTCGGAGTGACATCTCTGTTGAGCTGGGATTTCGAGGAT
>CASFQX010000091.1 GCA_949296375.1 uncultured Olsenella sp. | reverse complement strand
GTCGAGCTTGGTGACGATGATGCCGTCGAGGTCGAGGGCGTCGTTGAACTCATGGGCCTGGTTGAGGCCGTTCTGACCGGTGGTGGCGTCGATCACGAGCACGACGGAGACGGGCATCTGGGAGCGCTTGCGGGTGACGTTAACCACCTTCGCGAGCTCGCGCATGAGGTCGGAGGAGGTGTGGAGGCGGCCAGCGGTGTCGATGAGGACGAGCTGGCTCCCGCGCCTCTCGGCCTCCTCCACCACCTCGTAGCACACGCTCGCGGGGTCGGCGCCACGCTCGCGCGTGACCACGTCCACGCCCGCACGCTGGCCCCAGACCTCGAGCTGCTCGATGGCAGCCGCGCGGAAGGTGTCCGCGCCGCCGATGACGCAGCTCACGCCCGCCTCGCGGGCGCGGCCGGCGAGCTTGCCGACCGTGGTCGTCTTGCCGGCGCCATTGATGCCAACAAAAAGCACGCAGCTCGGCACGTCGGTGAACGGGTCGCGCTCTGCCACGGGGAACTCCGCGGCGAGGCGCTCGGCAAGCGCGGCGCGAATCTGGGGGGCGCGGGTGAGGTTCTCTCGCGCCGCCTGGTCGCGAAGGTCGTCCGCCACGCGAAGCGCCACCTCGGCGCCCATGTCCCCCATCACGAGGGTGTCCTCGAGCTCCTCCCAGAAGCTCTCGTCCACCTCGCCGCCCATGTAGAAGATCTCGTTGATAGCCTCGCGCGAGCGCCTGAGACCCGCCTTGAGATTGTCGAGGAAGCCCATCTTATGCATCAACCACCTTTCCGGTAGTGCGGTCGAGACGCTGCGAGACCACGTGGCTCACGCCGTCCGCCTGCATCGAGACGCCATATAGGACGTCCGCCTGCTCCATGGTACGACGCTGGTGAGAAATGACAATGAGCTGCGTGGAATCCTTGAGCTGCTCGATGGCGTCGAGCAGCTTGGAGAGGTTGGAGTCGTCGAGGGCGGCCTCAACCTCGTCGAAGACGTAGAACGGCACGGTGCGCACCTTGTAGACGGCAAAGAGCAGAGCGAGCGCCGTGAGGGACTTCTCACCGCCGCTCATGAGCATCATCTTGGAGAGCCTCTTGCCGCGCGGCTGTGCCACGATCTCGATGCCCGTCTCGGAGGGGTTCTCGGGATCGGTCATCTCGATGTGTGCCTGGCCTCCCGGGAAGAGCAGCGAGAAGATCTCGGAGAAGTTCGCGTTCACGCGCTCAAAGACCGTGAGGAAGCGGTTTCGCATCTTGCGGTCGATGGCAGCCGTGATCTTGCGCAGCGAGGCACGTGCCTCCTCGAGGTCGCGCACCTGCTCGTCGATGTAGTCGTAGCGCTCCTTGAGACGAAGGTACTCGTCCATGGCGACGGCGTTCACCGGGCCGATGGACTCGATCTGCGAGCGCAGCGTCGCCGCGCGACGCTCGGCAGCGTCGCGGTCCTCGGGCGCGGGGGTCTCGAGCGCCTCCTCAAGGATGGCACCGGTGCCAACGATGGCATCCACGGCACCCTGGACCTGCACCTCGAGGCGCCCGAGATCGACCTTAACCTCGGTGGCTGCCTCACGAGCGGCGTCCAGCTCCTTCGTGGCGGCGCTCACGGCCTCGCGGGCGTCACCGATGGTGCGCTTGAGGGAGTCTGAGTCCGCCTCGGCGAGCGACGCGCGGTCGCTCAGGCGCTTTGCCCAGTCGAGCGCACGCTCGTGCAGCGCCTCGTAGATGTCATAGAGGGGGTCCACGCGCAGGCGCACCACCTCGAGGGCGCGCGAAGAGCGCCTCGTTGCCTCCACGCGCACGTCAAGCTCCCTCACGCGCTTCTCGAGCTCGCGCTCGCGGCGCTCGAGGTTTGCCCTGCGCTCGCTTGTCATCGCGAGCTCGAGGCGCCCGTCGGAGAGCTCCTTCGAGGCCTTTCCCTGGGCACGGATGGCCTCCTCGTGCTCGGCCGTGCGCTCGGAGAGGCTGTGGGAGAGTTCGTCGGCGCGCTCGCGCGCGGCGCGGGCGGCGGCACGGTGCTCCTCGATCTTCTCGCGGGCGTCCGCGGCTCGCTCGGCTGAGGCGGCGCGTCTCTTGGTGACCTGCGACCTCTCGGAGACGGCGTTCGCAAGCTGGGACTCGAGGCGGCCGCGCTCGGCCGTCACGGACGAGAGCTCCGCGGAGAGACGGGCGATCTCGCCCTTCGCCGAGGCAGCCTCCTCGCGAGCCCCGGCGAGAGCGTCCTCGGCCTCGGCAAGGGCCTCCCCCGCCTCGGCAAGACCCTCCTCGAGCTCGCCCATCCCCGCCTCGAGGGCGCGGATGCGGCGCTTGCGCTCGAGCGCACCCGTCTCGCTCGTGGCGACAGAGCCAACGTGCACGCGGCCGTCAGGGAGGACCGCGACGCCGTCCTCGGTGACGTATGTCAGGGCGGGCGCCTTCACGTGGGCGCGCACCGCCTCCTCTGCGGAGGATACGAGCATGACGTCGCCGAGAAGCGCCTCCACCAGCGGACGCGCCTCGTCGGAGACTCGCAGGCGCGACACGAGCGGCGTGCCCGGGGCACCGGCGGCAGACGCGGGACGAGCTGCCAGCTCGCCGGAGACGATGACGGCACGCCCGTCCTTCTCGGCAGCAAGTCCCTGAGCGCGCCTGGCGAGCTCGATGACGTCGTCCTCGGCACGCACGACGAGGGCGGCGAGGTCCTCCCCGAGGAGCTGCTCCACCAGGGACTCGACCTCAGGATCGGCATCGACGAGGTCCGCCAGGCGGCAGGTCACGCGCGCCTCGTCCGAGGCGAGCTCTGCCACGAGCGGACTCGAGGACTCGACGTCGGAGTCAACGGCGAGAAGCGCCTCGAGGGTGGCGCGCGCCGAGGAGAGCTTGCCCTGGGCCTCACTCTGCGCGGCCCGCGCCTGCTCGAGCGCGGCCATATGGGAGGCGATGGACGAGGAGAGCGCGTGCTCGCGTCTGCGGGCCTCGAGGAGCTGGCCCTCGATGCGCTCGATGCGGTCGGTGCGCTCGGAGACGGCCTCCTCGGCGGTGCAGACGACCTCCTCGAGCTGGTCGAGACGCGAGGCAAACATCTGGTCCTCGACCTCGGCGTTGGAGATCTGGTCCTCGAGCTTGGCGTAGGCGAGCGTCTCGCGGTCCGCCTCGGCGCGCGCGGCTCGCTCGGCGGAGCTAATGCCAGAGAGCTCCTCGTCGAGCGCACGGCGACGGGCCACGGCCTCGTGCGAGGCGCGGGAGAGGGCATCTATGGACTCGCGCAGGCTCGCCTCGCGCACGCGCAGGTCGGAGAGCTCGCCGGCAACCTCCCCGTGCTCCGTCGAGGCATCGGCGCGCTGCTTCTCCATGGAGGAGAGCTGCATGCGCATGTCGGAGAGGCGCGAGACCATGTTCTTACCCTTCTCCTCCAGAAGGCGCATGTCCGCGTCCATCCGGCCGAGAAGGTCCTGCATGCGGCGGCGCTGCTCGCCGAGGTCTCCAACGAAGAGCCCCTTCTGCTCGAGCAGCGACTGGAGCTTCTCGAGCTCGGCGCTCTTCTCGTCGAGGCGGTACTGAGCGAGCTCGCAGGCGGCGTCAGCCTCCTTGCCGCGCGCCTGGAGCCGGGCATAGCCCTCCTGGAGACGGCGCAGGTCGTCAACAGCGAGCTGGACCTCGAGGCCCTTGAGCTCGTCGGTGAGCTGCCGGGCGCGCTGGGCCTTGTCCACCTGACGCTCGAGCGGCTTGAGCTGGCGCCCGATCTCTCGCGAGACGACCTTCGCCCGGGCGAGGTTCTCGTCCATGGAGTTGAGCTTGCGGAGGCTCCGCTCCTTGCGGCGGCGGTGCTTGGAGATGTCTGCCGCCTCCTCGATGAGGGCGCGGCGCTCCTCGGGACGGCTCGAGAGGATGGAGTCGAGCTTGCCCTGGGAGATGATCGAGTGAGTATCCTTGCCAAGGCCCGAGTCGTGCAGGATGTCCTGGACGTCCATGAGGCGGCTCGGGGAGCCGTTTATGAGGTACTCGGACTCGCCGGAGCGATACATCCGGCGCGTGATGCCCACCTCGTTGAAGTCGATGGGGAGGGTGTGGTCGGAGTTGTCGAGAACGAGCGTAACCTCGGCCACACCCACGGCGGAGCGCGCCGAGGAGCCGGAGAAGATCACGTCCTCCATCGCCTGGCCGCGCAGCTGCTTGGCGCTCTGCTCACCCAGGACCCAGAGGATGGAGTCGGAGACGTTGGACTTGCCGGACCCATTGGGACCCACGACCACGGTGAGGCCGGGGTCAAAGACCATATGGGTCTTGTCGGCAAAAGACTTGAAGCCCTTGAGTGTCAGAGACTTGAGATACAACTTCGGCGTCCTCCGTGCTAGTTGGTAGTCCCGGCGCCCTCGAAGTCGCCCTCCTCGGCATAGCCGAGACGAACGAGAGCGTCAATCGCCGCGGCGCTCTCCGACGACTTCTTGGAAGATCCGGAGCCACGGCCCACCCTACGGCCATCCACGAGAACGACCGACGTGAAGGTGGGGTCGTGCGCGGGCCCCTCCTCCGAGACGAGCTTGTACTCGGGCCCGCAGTGCATGTCGCGCTGCGTGACCTCCTGGAGGCGAGACTTTGGGCTGATGGGCTTCTCGGCAAGCGCGGGCGAGACCTCGGGGCCCAGGGTGGCGACCACGAACGCGTGGGTCACGTCGTAACCGGCGTCGAGGTAGAGGGCGCCCACGAGGGCCTCGTAGACGTTCTCGAGGGCGGAGTGCATGCCGCGCTCGCCGGTGCCCTTCTCGGACTCCCCCATCACGATGAGCGGCGCGAGGCCGATGCGCTCTGCCACGCTCGAGAGCATCTTGCCCGAGACGAGGCTGATCTTGGCCTGCGTGAGCGCGCCCTCGTCCATGTCCGGAAAGCGCTCGAAGAGGTCCGTGGCCACGATCGCACCGAGGACGGAGTCGCCGAGAAACTCGAGGCGCTCGTATGACGCTGAGACCGGCCGCCCCTCGGATGCCGAGGGGTGCGTGAGGGCGGAGACGATGAGGTCCTGATTCTCAAAATGGTGGCCGCAGACCCGCTCGGCCTCGGCCACCCGCTGGTGCATCTTCAACGAACGAACCCCCGCTACTGGGCAGCCGCGATGGCGTCCACGACCTGGCCCACGGTTGCGATGGTGCCCACGGCCTCGTCGGGGAAGGTCATCGAGAACTCGTCCTCGAGGGCGGTCACGAGCTCGAGCAGGTCAAAGGAGTCGGCACCGATCTCCTTGAGGTTGGTGTTCTCGTCCAGCGTCACGTCGTCACCGAGAGAGAGCGTGTCATCGACGACCTCGATGACCTTGGCGAGAATGGCGTCGCGATCCATGGTTCCTCCTAACATTGGTATTCAATCAATTCTACCCGCAATGAGCGGCGATGCGCACGCAAAAGGGACGGTCCCCCTCGCCTTCACCTAACGGGAGACCACGCAGGCCTCGGCAATCTTCTCGGAGAGGCCGGAACGGGCCGCACGGGCGGCGGCAAGCGTTCCCATGCGTACGGCCTGGGCGCTCGTGGCGCCGTGGCCCTTCACCACGGGGGCGCGCAGGCCCAGCAGGATGGCGCCGCCGTACTCGTCTCCAGACATCTCCGCGGCGAGCGACTTGAGCGACTTGGCGAGCAGCGCCATGCCGATCTTGTTGGTAAGCGAAGCCTCCATCGCGGCCTTGAGGCGATTGATTACAAACTTGCCCGTGCCCTCGATGGACTTCAGCGCCACGTTGCCGGTAAAGCCATCGGCAACGATAACGTCAAAGGTTCCAGCAAGAAGGTCGGTGCCCTCGGCGTTGCCGGCAAAACCGCAGTTGCCGGCCTCGAGCGCGGCGTGATACGCGAGCGCCATCTCGGAGCCCTTGGTGTCCTCGGAGCCGTTGCAGAGAAGGCCCACGCGCGGGTCCTTCACGCCGAGAATGGCGCTCGAGTAGGCGCGGCCCATGTGGGCAAACTGCACCAGAACGTCCGGTTTGACGTCCGCGTTGGCGCCCATGTCGAGAAAGACCGTGGGCTTGCCAGAAATTCCGGGGAACGGAAGCGAGAGCGCAGGCCGCTTGATGCCCTTGAGGCGACCGACGCCAAAGGTGGCGGCGGTGAGCACGGCGCCGGTGGAGCCGGCGGAGAAGAGGCCGTCCGCCTCGCCGGCGTGGACCGCGGCGGCGGCGCGCACGATGCTCGCGTCCTTCTTCTGACGCACGGCGTTGGCGGGATGCTCGGACATCGAGATGACCTGCGTGGTGACGAGCGCCCGGGCACGGCTGTGCGCCGAGGCAAAGGGCTCCACGACGCTGGCGTCACCGGCGACCAGGACCTCGAGGTCGAAATCGTCCTCCAGCGCCTGAGCAACGCCCTCCAGGAGCACTGCGGGCTCCTTGTCGGCTCCCATGACGTCAACGCAGATGGTGGTCATATGCCCTCCTCCGTACGGGTTTCTCGCCGTCCATTATGCCACGTCACGCGAGCCGCCCGCCCTTCTCGCTAGTTCTTGTCGCCGGTTCTTGTCGCCCGCTCATTGTCCGGAAAATAACACGCAGAATCGGCTTTTTTCCAAATCGGCAGCAGGCATTATATGAAACGAAAGGTAATTCTGCGTGTTATTTGATTCGCCGGTGAAAGCCAGGGCGAGAAGTGCGCGTCACACGAGCGGCGCACGCAACACCGCCCAGACGTCCAAGAATCGCCGCTTGTCGAAAAACCCCGAAAAACGCGTCCGAAAAACTGGGCATCTCGGCACATGATCGCGCTCGCGGAGCGCTCGGGCTCCTACCGTGAGGGCGTTTGCCCAGTTGGCAAGTTCGCTCGCTCCGCACTTCTCGCCAAGAAACGCGCGAATTAACGTGCTAGCACGTTCGGCCTGCCGAAAAGTGGCGATTCTAAGACACGAAATTCCAGATTTGCCGAGAAGCGCCAATTCCAAGACCGCAAGGCATTCAGCGAGATCGAGAACACCATGCGAGAAGATCGCGCCACGCGCACCTCCAAAACAAAAAGAGGGCCGAGCCAAACGGCCCGACCCCCATGCGTTCGTCTGTAGGCGTGCGCTACTCGGTGACGATGACCTCGCGGTCCTTGTAGTGACCGCAGTTGGGGCACACGTGGTGCGGGAGCTTGGGAGCGCCGCACTGCGGGCACACGGAACGAGCCGGAGCCGCGAGCTTGCTGTTAGCCGAACGACGGGTGTGGGTGGCGCCGCGGCCCTTCTTTTGCTTGGGTACTGCCATGTCTCAAACCTCTCTTGTCACGAAAGCGCCGCCGCTCGCCCACGGAGACGCTCATTACCAATTCACGCAAGGAGACACTATAGCACGAGTCCACGAAAAGGGCACGTGCTCAGCAATTCTTCACTCCTTGGAGTCCTCGACGCCCTCAGAGGAGCCATCTTCGCCAAAGTCGAGCCCCGCAAGTGCCGAGAAGGGCGACGACTCCAGCCTCTCACGCTCGCGCTCGCGCTCGAGCTGCTCCACGTGCCCGCAGTCCTCCTCGTTGAGGTTGGCGCCGCAGACAGGGCAGAGGCCCAGGCAGTCCTCACGGCACAGCACCACGAACGGCGTCTCCATCACGAGCGCGGACTCGAGGGCCGCGGAGAGGTCGATCGTGTTGTCGGGCGCCACGAGCTCAAAGTCGGCCTCGTCCTCATCCTCGCCGAGCGCCTCGGGCTCCTCGAAGAGGTAGTAGCCGTCAACCTCGCCCGTCACGTCAAACTCGGCGCGCTCGAGGCAGCGGTCGCAGGTGCCCACCACATGGGCGCGAACCAAGCCGGTCGCTAGGATTCCCTCGCCGGTGTTGGTGAGCACGAGGTCGTAGTCGAGACCGGCGGGCAGCTCGAAGGAGTGGTCCCCGAGGGAATACCCGTCAACATCGAGATGACCGACGAAGGGTAGGGTCTCCCCTGCCTCGTCGATCCTCTCGTCAATAGCAAAGAGCAACGGCTCGATACCCATGACTACCAGGGCACGTTGTTGGTGGTGTTGCGCGGACCGGAGTTCTCGTCGAGCGTCTGGCGCACGCGGGAGACGGAGCCCGTGAGGGACTTGAGGTTCTCCTCGAGGTGCGCAAGGACGGTGTCGGCGTACTCCTCGGCGTTGTAGCGTGTGTCACGCTCGTACTGGGCAGCCTGGTCGCGGATGGCGTCCGCCTGCTGCTGCGCGAGGCGCACGATCTCCTGGTCACCGGCAAGAATCATCGCCTGCTGCTGGGCATCGGCGATGATGGAGTTGGCCTGCTGCTGGGCACGGTCGAGCGTCTCCTGCTCCTCCTTGAGGATGCGACGCGCGTCGGCGAACTCCTGCGGGAAGACGCGACGAATCTCGTCGAGAATCTCGTAGACGTCCTGGGCGTCGACGATCTTCTTCTGACCGTTGTCCATGAATGGGGACTTCGCCTCGTTCACGATCTGCTCGAGCTCGTCTACCAAGCTCTCGATTTCCTCACCTGGCTGCATCTATGGTTCCTTTCACATACCACATCGGATGCCTACACTGAGGCTCCATCAAACGCCATATTAGCAGATTACGCCATGTGCGAAAAAGTCAGCCCTGTTGTCTAACCGTAGGTTGTGGCATTTTCGCGTCGAAAGGCAGCAAAATCGAGCCAAAGAGCGGCGCCACACACGCCGTCAGACACGCCTCAGCGCGGATAGCGCTCAAGAAGGCGACGCTCCACGTTTGCCGGGACGAGCGTGCTCACGTCCGATCCCATCGAGGCAATCTCGCGCACGATGGACGAGGAGACGTAGCCGTACTGCGGGTTGGACATGACAAACACGCTCTCCAGATCCGGCGAGAGATGGCTGTTGAGGTCCGCCTGCTGGAGCTCGTACTCAAAGTCCGTCATGGCGCGCAGACCCTTGACCACGCCGCCCGCACCGAGCTCCTTGGCAAAGTTGACGAGAAGCCCCGTGAAGGGCGCCACCTCGATGTCCTGCGGCAATCCCTCGCAGACGATGGCCTCGCGGATCATCTCCACGCGCTCCTCGAGCGAGAAGGTCGTGCCACGCCCGTGCTTGTTCACGGACGCCGCGACGGCAACCGTGACGCGCGGGAACAGGCGCCTCGTGCGCCGGATGACGTCCATGTGGCCGAGCGTTACCGGATCGAAGGTGCCGGGGACCACAACGTGGGTGATGATGTTCTCGCTCATTGCCCGCCTCTCTCCCCGCCGCGCAGCACCAGAAGGTCCACGGCGGTGGTTCCATGCGACTTTGACCTCACGAGCTCGAGGCACTCGGAGCGGAGCCCCGGTGCGTCTGAGGCGTGCTCGTAGACTACCACGGCTTCAACCGCAAGCTGACCAGAATTCGCGAGCTCCTCCACGAGCCCCGCAACCCGCTCGGCGTCAAAGGCGTACGGCGGGTCGAGAAACACCACGTGAAAGGGGGCTCCCGGCAGGCCGCGCGAGGCAAGCGAGAAGACGTCGCCGGCAAGGGCATGCAACTCGGAGGGACGCGCGCCCAGGGCCTGTGCGCTGCGCCTGAGGCACGCCACGGCGCCGCGGTCGCGATCGACGAAGGTCGCGTGCGCCGCCCCGCGCGAGAGCAGCTCCAGGCCCATGGCGCCGGAGCCGGCAAAGGCGTCGAGCACCGACTCCCCCGAGAGGTCGAGCCCGCGGGCCGAGAGGATCATCGACGCGATGCTCTCGCGCATGCGGTCGGTCGTGGGCCGCGTGACGTTGCGACCCTCCGGCGCCTCGATCCGGCGCCCGCGCCACTTTCCGCCCACGATCCTCATGATGACCTCTCCAGTTCCTCGAAATAGGCGCCAAACCTGTCGCGCACCTCAAGTGCGAGCGCCCGGTGCAGGGGCGAGACGAGCCTCGGGTCCGCATCCGCTATCTCGCGGGCGTCCTCGTGCGCCCACTCCACGAGGTCGCGGTCCCCCTCGAGGTCAGAGATCTCGAGCGATACCCCGCCGCTCTGACGATACCCCAGAACCTCACCCTCGTGGCGCAGGCGTAGGTCGAGCTCAGCGAGCTCAAAGCCGTCCGAGGTGGCCTCGAGCGCATCGAGGCGCTCGCGGGCAGTCGTGCCGCGCCGGGCGGCGCAACAGAAGAACACCGTGCCAGGCACGTCCCCACGTCCCACGCGGCCGCGCAGCTGGTGCAGGGTAGCGAGGCCAAAGCGGTCGGCATCGAGAACGACCATCACGGTGGCGTTGGGCACGTCCACGCCCACCTCCACGACCGTCGTGGCAACGAGGACCTGCGTCTTGCCGGAGCGGAAACGCTCCATGGCGAGGTCCTTCTCGGCAGCTGACATCTTGCCGTGCACGAGGTCGCATGAAAGCTCGGGGACGATCTGCGAGCGCAGCTGCTCGAGGGTGACGACCGCAGAGCGCAGGTGCCCCTGTGAGGAGCGAAGCTGCTCGGGGACGTCGTCGAGCGCGGAGCCGTCATCGGAGTCGTCCACGAGCGGGCAGACCACGTAGGCCTGCCTGCCCGCCGCCGCGGCATCGCGTATGGCGCCCCAGGCAAGGTCGAGGCTGTCGGGCGGTATGACGCGCGTGGTCATGCCCGCGCCGACGCGCGGGCGGCGGCGGATGCGCGAGAGGTCAACGTCCCCGTAGAGCGAGAGGGCGAGCGTGCGCGGGATGGGCGTTGCCGTCATGGCGAGAAGGTCCGCGCCGGCACCCTTGCGGCGAAGCGCGGCGCGCTGGTCGACGCCAAAGCGGTGCTGCTCGTCAATCACCACGAGCGAGAGCGCAGAGAACTCGAGTCCCTCGGAGAGAAGCGCCGTCGTGCCAAAGACCACGGTGAGCCGTCCGTCTCGCGCGGCCGTCTCTGTTTTTGAGCGCTCGTCGGCGGGCGTGGCGCCGGTGACGAGCGCCCAGCTCACGCGAGCGGCGTCGAGCACCGGGCCGAGCTTGTCCGCATACTGTCGCGCGAGAACGGAGGTGGGCGCCATGACTG
>CASFQX010000090.1 GCA_949296375.1 uncultured Olsenella sp. | reverse complement strand
TTTGGAGTATCCTCTTCGAGGAAGCACGAAGGTGAGTCTAGCGCATATGTGCCGTTGCAAAGGGGCATCGATGGACAGAGAACAGCTGATGAGCAAGCGCGTCGTGGTCATCGGGGGAGGCTGGTCGGACGAGCGGGAGATCTCCATGAAGTCTGCCGAGGAATGCCGCAGGGCCCTCGTCGATGCTGGCTTTACCTCGGTTGACCTGCTTGATCTTGCTGCAAGGGACTTTGTTGCCAAGCTCATGGGCGGCGGCTATGACGTGGCCTTCGTGGCACTTCACGGCATGTACGGAGAGGACGGATGCATCCAGGGTCTTCTCGAGATACTGCACATCCCCTACACCTTCTCCGGCGTCGCCGCCTCTGCCGCCGCCTCCGAGAAGCAGATGGCCAAGGCAATCTTCAAGGCCGCCGGGATCCCCGTTCCGGAGGGCATTGACCTCCCGAGCGGCGTGCAGCTGAGCGACGACGAGCTCGATGGCCTCGTTGAGCGCATCGGCTTCCCGATGTTTGTGAAGCCCGCCGCTAACGGCTCGAGCTTTGGCATCACGAGGGTCACGGAGAGGTCCCAGATTAATGCGGCCATCGCCCATGCGGGCACCACGGGTGGGCGCGTGCTCGTTGAGAGCTGCGTGACCGGCACGGAGATCACCGTCCCGGTGCTCGGCAACGATGACCCCCACGCGCTTCCGATCGTGGAGGTTGTGACGGGCGCCGAGTTCTACGACCTCAAGGTGAAGTACGAGCCCTCCTCGATGCACCACGTCATCCCCGCGCGCCTTGAGCCGGGCGTGTACGCCCGCGCGCAGAGCCTCGCCGAGCGCGCCCACCGCGCCCTCGGCTGCCGCGGCTGCTCGAGGAGCGACTTCATCGTCACGGCAGACGGCGTGCCCGTCATCCTGGAGACCAACACCATCCCCGGCATGACCGCCGAGAGCCTCCTGCCGGATTCCGCGCGCCACGGCGGCATCGAGTTCCCCGAGCTCTGCACGAAGTTCGTCGAGCTCGCCCTCGAGGGCGCCGAGAAGCGCGACTAGCCCATGACGGGTGCCGGCAGCTCCCTTGCGGACCTCATAGCCCAGAATACGCCCGACGAGGTGAGGCAACGCTACCTCACACTGGCCGAGCGTGCGCGGGATGTCTCCTTCGGTCCGCTCGAGGAGGACGTCGTGGTCCTGGACACCGAGACGACGGGCCTCTCGTTCAAGGACTGCAGCCTCATAGAGATATCGGCTGCGCGCCTCGAGGGACGAGAGGTGGTCGAGCGCTTTCAGACCTTCGTGCGCCCCGACGCCCCGATTCCCGAGCAGATAGAGCGCCTCACCGGCATAACCAACAAGGACGTTGCCCTTGCGCCGAGCGCCCCGGAGGCCGTCGCCGCTCTCGCGGAGTTTGTGGGAGGGTGCCCGGTCCTCGCTCACAACGCCACGTTCGACCGGACCTTCATAGAGGGCGTCCCGGGTGGCGCAGGCGTGAGCGACACCTGGATAGACACGCTCTCGCTATCGCGCATCGCCCTGCCGATGCTCACGACCCACCGGCTCGCGGACATGGCGTCTGCCTTTGGGTGCGCATCGGTCACCCATCGCGCTTCGGACGACGTGGACGCCCTCTGCGGTATGTGGAGGATCATCCTGCTGGCTCTCTCCGACCTTCCCATGGGGCTTCTCACCCTCCTGGCGGAGATGCACCCGGAGGTGAGCTGGGCGTTCAGGCCGGTGTTCTCCTATCTTTCTGAGGGTGAGGGAGACCTCCCTCCCTTCTCTCTCGCGGCACACAGAAGACAGTTGCTCGAGGGGGTTGCCTCCGAGCGCCGTCTGGACGCTCGCGAGGCGGAGCAGCTTGACGCTCCGACGCAGGCCGAGGTGGAGGAGGCATTCTCCCCAACGGGAGTGGTCTCCAGGATGTATGCGCAGATGGAGCGTCGCCCGGAGCAGCTTGCCATGGCGCTCGAGGTGAGAGATGCCCTCGCGAGCTCGACGTACCGCGCGATAGAGGCCGGGACGGGCGTTGGCAAGTCCGTGGCGTACCTCGTCCCCGAGGTTCTCTTTGCGCAGCGAAACCATGTGACCATCGGTGTTGCCACCAAGACGAACGCGCTGACGGACCAGCTCGTCTCGCACGAGCTTCCCGCGCTCTCGGCGGCGCTCCCCGGCGGCCTCACCTTCTCGAGCCTCAAGGGGTACGACCACTACCCCTGCCTCAGGAGGCTCGAGCGGGCGGCAAGAGACCCGCTGCCCGTGGCACAGGTCCCGCGCGACGGGAGATCCGAGAACGCGGTCTCCTGCGACATGCTCACCGCGATTGCGGTGACCTACGCGTTTGCCTGCCAGGCGCCAGACGGGGACCTCGACACGCTGGGAATCAGGTGGCGCTACGTCCCCAGGCAGATGCTCACCACGACCCCGGGCGCCTGTATGCGCCCGAGCTGCCCGTTCTTTCCCGAGGGGTGCATGCTCCACGGCGCGCGTCGCAGGGCGGCATGCTCGGACGTTGTTGTGACGAACCACTCCCTGCTGCTTTGCGACGTTCAGGCGGAGGGACGAATCCTCCCACCCATCAGGCATTGGGTCGTGGACGAGGCACACGCCTTTGAGGGCGAGGCGCGCAGGCAGTGGGCGCTCGAGGTGTCCGGCGAGCGGGCGAGGTACGCATTCGAGCAGCTTGGCGGCACAAAGTCAGGAGCAATCCACGGGGCCATGGTCGACCTCATGGGCGTTGAGGGAGACTCTCTGCCCCTGGGGCTTCTCGCCAAGGCGGCGTCTTCCCTCTCCCGCGCGTCCCTCGTGACCGCGGACCTCTTTGAGGCCGTCCACGGCCTTGTTGGGGTCGCGCGTGGCGGCGGGGGCTACGACGTGGTCTCCCTGTGGATAGACGAACAGGTTCGCTCCTCCGTCGAGTGGGGTGCGGTCATGGATGCCGCGTCCGCCGCGGACGACGCCCTCGATGCCGCGTGCCGTGACCTCGCCGAGGCGGTGAGCTCGCTCACGCTCGTGGCGCCACAGGCGGCGGAGCGGCTCTCCTCACAGACGCGCTACCTCAAGGACCTTCTCGACTCTCTGCGAGTCATCTGCGACGGCACGGACACGAGCTACGTCTATTCCGCCCAGCTCTCGAGGTCCTCCAGGAGGATCTCCGAGGAGCGCCTGAGCGCCGAGAAGATCGACGTTGGCTCGGAGATAGCCACGCGCTGGCTCTCCGAGACGGAGAGCGTCGTCTTTACCTCGGCAACGATGGCGGTGAAGGAAGACTTTTCCCACTTCGACCAGTCTGTGGGACTCTCGGAGCTCGGAGACAACTCCTACCGTGACGTCCGTTTGGAATCGAGCTTTGACTACGACGCCAACATGTCCGTCATCGTGACCCGTGACATGCCGGCGCCAAACGAGCGAGAGTATCTCTCGGCCCTCGTCGACCTGCTCTTTGACGTACACGTGGCGATGGGCGGATCTGTGCTCACGCTCTTCACCAACAGGCGCGACATGGAGACCGCTTACGAGGCCCTTCGCCCGCGGCTCGCCGCCGCGGGTCTCGAGGTCGCCTGTCAGGAGCGCGGGTCGTCCGCCCGCCGTCTGAGGACGCGCTTCCTCGAGGAGCGGACGCTCTCGCTCATGGCCCTGCGCTCCTTCTGGGAGGGGTTTGACGCCGCGGGGGAGACGCTGCGCTGCGTGGTGATTCCCAAGCTGCCCTTTGCGAGCCCGACCGACCCTCTTGTCCGCGAGCGCGAACTTCGCGAGGACCGCTCCTGGTGGCGGCACTCGCTTCCGGAGGCGGTGATCTCGGTCAAGCAGGCAGCGGGGCGTCTCATCAGAAGCGCCTCGGACACCGGTGTGCTGGTCCTCGCCGACTCGAGGGTCTCCTCCAAGCGCTACGGCCGCCTCTTCGTGGGTTCGCTGCCCTCTCGCAGTGTGTCCGAGCTCGAGCGGGCAAACGTCGGGCGCTTCATCGGCATCTGGCGGGCGTCTCACGAGTGATTCGCGGCACTCTGCCGTTTGCGGCGTCAGTCGTTGAGGGTGTGCCTCGCGTACTCTCTGACGAGCCCGGAGAGCTCCTCGTCATGGGCGCGGGCCGTCCCGGCGCACGCCGCCAGCATGCGAACGAGCCACTCCCCGCCGTAATAGGGGGTCTCTGCCTCCACGACGCCATCGGCCCGCTCGGTTATGTGTAGATCGTGCCAGGGGAGAAGATCGAGGTAGGCCGGGTCGGTAAAGGTGATCGTGACCGTCCTCTTGGGCGTTCCGCCACGCGTTTTGGGGAGTGTGACCCGGTCTTTGCAGGATGCCTGGGTCATCCTGTCGACCCTGAAGGTCCTCTCCCCGCGGCGGTCGAGGTCGTAGGCATCGAGAAACCACGTGTTGTCTTCACACCTGAGCCCGAGGCACGCAACTCGCCGCTCCTCGGGGTCTGCCTGGGGCTTCTGGTAGGAGAAGGTCAGGGCGAGACCGCGGGAGAGGGCCCGGCCGATGGCGGCAAGGGCGCTCGAGAGCCCGCCGCCCCCCTCCCCGCCGGCCATGAGGAGACGAACCAGCCGCTCGTCGACGGGCTCAGATGAGAGCGAGAGTTCGAGGCGCCTCCTGAGGGGGTCATCCGCGGAGACCCCCATCCGCTCGAGCGCGGCGACGAGCGCGAGCGTCTCGTCGTGGGAGAGGCGCAGCCTCCTGCCGCGCACCCCGCCGCCCTCGATGAGGGTGAAGTACCCGTCCTCCTCTACGAGGGGCAGCCCGACGTCTCCCAGAAGCGTCGAGGAGAGGATCAGCGAGACGAGCTTCTCGGCCTCCGGAAGGTCTATTCCCATTCGTTGGGCAACGGCCGCCGGGTCTATGGCGTCTCCGGTCTCGGAGAGGCTCGAGATGAGCGTGACGAGCGTACGGGCCTCGTCGAGGGCGCCCGGCCTTCCCGCGCCCCGCCTCCTAGCGACCATTCGCGATCGCCCCCTCGAGCGTCGCCCGCCAGGCAGAGACGAGCTCGGGCGGGTCGAGCGGGACTATCCCCGCAAAGACCGCCCAGCTTGCGGCGGCGGAGGCGTCGCTGAAGGGGACGCTCCACATTACGGCGCCATCCTCGAGCGAGAAGGAGCCTTGCACACCGGCCAAGGTGCGCACCGCCTCCTCGCGGTCTGCGGGCAGCTCGAAGACTGCCGTTGCGGTGCACGGACCCATCTGGAACGGCAGGCGCCTGAAGTCGTCCACGGAGAAGTCTGCGGGGACGTCATAGGAGGAGGTGGGGAGAGGTGTCACCGAGGTGAAGCGGTCCACCCGATAGGTGCGCTCCGTGCCCTCTTCGACCTCGTCGTTCTTGCCAAGCTCGGCGGCGACCAGGTAAAGGGTGTCCCTGAGCCCGAAGAACGCATAGGGGGCCAGCAGGCGCCTCGACTCGGCGCCTCGTGCGTTGACGTAGCGCGCCTCGACCGGCGTTCTGTCCATGAGGCAGCGTCTGAGCACGGCGAGCTGCCGCGGCGCGGAGCCGCCCGAGACGCGCCCCGAGGCCAGGGACTCTGAGAATACGCGGGCGAGCTTGCCAAGCGCAAAGCGCAGGTTGTCGGAAAGCGGGAAGGAAGGGTCGTCAGCGAGCGGCCGACAGGCGAGTTCGAGGGCCGCGGCGTCGGCGGGTGCGAGCTCTGGGCCACCCGCAAACGAGCGCGCAGCGTCTGCCTCCCAGAGGGCTTCGCCCGAGGCGGCCCTGCGGTCGGTGAGGATGACGCCACACGCTGCGAGCATCTCCCGGTCTCGCGAGAAGGCTTTCCTAAAGCTGTCCGGGGAGAGCTCGGGATAGTGAGTGCGGGCGATGTCGGACGAGGCGATGGGTGTCGAGGCGTTCATGAACTCGAGGGCGAGGGAGCAGATTCTCCTCGCTCTCTCGTCGTCTCGCGTGAGCTCCATGTCTCCTCCTGCCGTTCGTGGTTCCTTCGTTGAGTCTTTCCCAGTCTCTAACGCGGAAAGCGTGGACAAGACGTATACTCTTTTGATTGTATGCACCACGCGCGACGACGCTTGCGACACTCGTGAAAAGGACGCTTCGCATGGCCATGACACACGATTACCTTGACTACCTCAACGAGAAGATCGGCATCTCTCCCGCCAACAGCGAGGAGGAGCTCCAGGCCGCCCAGATCATCTCCGAGCTCATGGCTCAGCACGATATTGAGCCCGTCATCGAGGACTTTGACGAGCCCAAGCTTTCTGGCCTGGTCCCGGCGGTCCTCGCGATCCTCTGCCTTCTGGGCATCGTGTTCGTTGGCGTTGGCGTGCTCCCGCTCACCATCGTCGGCCTCGTTCTCGCCGCGATTCCCGCAGTCCTCTCGATCATGCGCGTCTTTGGCCGCTCGCCGAACATCTCCTTTGGCCCGCGCGCCCAGAGCCAGAACGTCATCGCGGTGCACAAGGCCGCCGGCCCCCTCGTGACCAAGGGCAGCCGCACCATCGTGGTCTGCGCCCACTACGACACCCCGCGGGAGAACTTCCTGTACACCTCTTCCCTTGCTCCGTACGTCACCCTGCTGAGCCGCCTGAGCGTCCCCTGCTCCCTCGTGGTCGCGGTATGTGCCCTCCTTCAGCTGTTTGGATTCCTGCCCGACGTCTTCCGTGCCATCCTCTGGATCGTGGGCATCGTTGCCGCCCTCCCCGCCGTCATCGTTGCCGTGGGCACCATCGCCAGCCGATTTGGGGCCTGCACGGAGGGCGCCAACGACAACAAGTCCGGCGTTGCCGCGATGCTCGGCGTTCTCGAGAACGTCCGACCGAGCGGCGCCAAGCCCAAGGACCGCACCATCGTCCCCGTCGTTGAGCCCGAGGAGGCCGAGATCTCCGAGGACGTGGAGGGCACCGAGTCCGATGTCCCCGCCGCGGTCGCTTCCGTCTCTGCTGGCGCTGCCGACGTCGAGGTCGTGCGTCACGGCGAGGAGACCCTGAGGTCTCTTGGCATCCTGCCCGAGACCTGTGAGATCGAGTACCTCGTCGTTCCGAGCGAGCAGCCTGACGCGGCTCCCGAGGACGACTCGGCCGAGCTCGCCGACGTGGCGGGCACCACCGGCAACATGCGCGTAACCGCCTCCGCTGCCACGGACGAGACGATCGCCGCCGCTCCGACCGCCGAGGAAGACGAGGCGGACGCGACGCTTCCCTCGAGAATCTCCAAGAGGAACGAGACCTCGGGCGAGAAGGGCTGGGGCAAGACGAGCTTCATCCCCAAGCTCTCCAACCTCGCACGCCGCGCCTCCCTCTTCGATCTTCCCGATCCGTCCGGAAACGAGGTCGACCCTCTCGCCACCGACCCGAACGGCCGCCGCGTCGTTGCCGATGATGCCGCGGGCTCCTCTGAGGACGCCCCGACCATAGAGCCGCTCGAGACCATCTCCGCGCCGGCTGAGTCCCCTGACAAGGATGCCGACGAGAAGAAGAACCCGTTCTTCTCGTTCATCGGTCGCCTGCGCGACAGGCTCGCCTCCTCTGACGAGGAGGCCAAGGAGCGGGACGACTCCGCTGACGACGCCGCAAAGGATGACGACGGAGCCTGGAGGGGAGGCGCGGCAACTCGCAGCGGCCTGCGCCTCGTGGGTGATGACGAGGGCCAGATCCACGACGACCAGGACGTTGATGACCAGGGCGTTGACCAGGCTGACGACCAGATGGTCGACGATGTGGTCGATGAAACATTCGAGGATGACGAGGCTTGGACTGAGGATGAGTCCGAAGCCCAGGAGGACGAGTCCGAGCAGTTGTTCCTTGGAGATGATGTCGAAGAGGCTGATGAGGCCGACGAGGTCCCGACTGAGGAGGACCTCAGGGACGAGGTGCTCTCGCTCAGGGACGACGCCCTCATCGCACACGATATTTGGTTCGTTGCCCTTGGTGGATCCTCGCTCGACCACGCCGGCATGCGCGCGTTCCTCGCGAACCACCGCTCCGAGATTCGTGGCTGCTTCGTGATCAACCTCGACTCCGTTGCTGCCGGTCAGCTCGTGACGCTCAAGAACGAGGGCCTCGAGGAGACGCGCCGAGCAGACCGCCGAATCAGCCGTCTTCTGAACAACGCTGCCGCCGACCTTCACGTCGAGCTCGGCTCTGAGGCCCATGACTGGGAAGATACCGACGCCACCCCGGCGATGCGCTCCTCGCTGCGCTCCGTCACCATCATGGGTGTTGAGGAGAGCGGGCTCCCGGCGCTTTCCGGAACGCCCGCCGATGTTGCGGAGAACGTCGACGGCGTCCAGGCTTCTCAGGTTGCCGCTCTTGTCACCGAGGTCATCCGCAGGTCCTAGCCTGGGGTTGTTCGATTTGGTCGATGCTCGTGCCCCGCGTCCCGGCTTGGGACACGGGGCACTATCGTATGAGCGCGGCATGCGCCCTCCCGGCGTGACCGATGGCGGGAGGGTTTCCGCCGCCCAGGCGGTCGCCGCCAATGAGCCGGGCCCTCGGCGCCGTGCGCACCTGGCGCCGCCGCTTGGTCAGCGTTCTTCTCGACACTTTGATTCGTGGCCGCATAGCTTCCTCCGTTTCCGTTGCACAAGACGTTAGGAAACGAGGCGTGCGCCAATTTGACGTAGGACGAACTCAGATTGTTGCGGGGTCGGGAAAGATCGTGCGTTTTGGCCTGGCTTCCCTTGCGATGCGAGCGCTCCAGACGTTGGGAGCGGACCAGACGGATTTTCTCGCCACACTATTTACATGACTCATCTGCGCAAACGCGAACCTCGTTTGTTCGAGGCGTTCCAACGGCCAAAATGACCCAATTCCGGGACGAAAACGAACCATGATTGGCGCCGTTTATGAACGCCACCCTGTTGCCACTCTCCGCGGCGAGAGGGTATACTCATCCATGCGCTGACTGTCTCTGCGCACATCTGCGGGCATCGCCAAGTGGTAAGGCATCAGCTTCCCAAGCTGACACTCGCGGGTTCGAGTCCCGTTGCCCGCTCCAGAATGAGCCTGGGCCCCAGCCGGGGCCCTTATTTTTGCAGCTCCCCGCGCGACCCCCGCGCCGGTTGAGCAGGTCGAAAGGATGATTCGTGGCCGCCCTACCCATGACCGATGAGGAGTGCCGCCTCGCCACCGAGGGGCTCTCGGACCAGATCGAGCTTTACGCGAACCTGCTCGTGCGCAAGGGAGTGTCTCTGCGTAGGGGGCAGGAGCTCGTGCTCCAGGCTCCCGTGGAGCGCGCCGACTTCGCGCGGCGCGTGGTGGCCGCCGCCTATCGTGCGGGTGCGGGGCACGTTACCGTCATCTGGGGCGATGATGTGGTGAGTCGCCTCACGTACGAGAACTGCCCCCTGGAGTTCTTTGAGCACACCCCCTCGTGGCAGGTCGAGCAGCTGAACTCGCTTGCCGAGGACGGCGCGGCGTTCCTCTTTCTCGAGGGACAGGACCCGGCGATTCTCAGGGGCATCGACCCTGCCAAGCCCGCTGCTGCCTCTCGGGCCCGCAACGTCGAGTGTCGGTCCTTCCGTGACGGCATGGACTTTGGCCGTAACGCGTGGTGCATCGCAGGCGTTCCCGTGCAGGCTTGGGCAAACGAGGTCTTCCCGGAGCTCTCCCCGGCAGAGGCTCTCTACCGCCTGTGGCTCCTCATCCTCGAGGTCTCCCGCGCCGACGGAGACGACCCGGAGAGCGCCTGGGAGACGCACAACGCCTCCTTTGAGAAGACCAAGCGCTTCCTCAACAACCATCGCTTTGATGCACTTCACTACACCGCCGAGAACGGCACCGACCTCGTGGTTGGTCTGCCCGAAGGTCACGTGTGGGACGGTGGCGCCGGTCGCACGCAGGACGGCGTGACGTTCTTCCCCAACATCCCCACCGAGGAGGTCTTTACCTCCCCTGATCGCCTGCGCGCCGAGGGCGTGGTGCACTCCGCGCTCCCGCTCGTGCACGCTGGGCAGATGGTGAGGGACTTCTGGCTGCGCTTTGAGGGCGGCCGCGTGGTCGACTTTGGCGCCGAGCAGGGCCGCGAGGTGCTTCGCCACATCATCGAGACGGATGAAGGCTCTTGTCGCCTCGGCGAGGTTGCGCTCGTTTCCAAGAACACGCCCATCCGCCAGAGCGACAAGCTCTTCTTTGACACCCTCTACGACGAGAACGCGAGCTGCCACCTGGCCCTTGGCATGGGCTTCCCCGAGTGCGTCTCCGGAGGTGTGAAAATGGACAAAGACACTCTGCTCGAGCACGGTGTCAACCAGAGCGCCGCCCACGTTGACTTCATGATCGGCACAGACGATCTCTGCATCACGGGTATCTGTGCTGACGGCACCGAGGTCCCCGTGTTCGCAAACGGCCAGTGGGCCTGGGAGTAGGTCCGGGCCGGGGTGCCGCGCGACGTGCGTGGTAGAATCTTCATTGCGCGCCGTTAGCTCAGTTGGTAGAGCAGGGGACTTTTAATCCCAAGGTCCAGGGTTCGAGACCCTGACGGCGCACCACCGCAGGCCTGGGGCCGGACGTTCTTCTCGACGTTCGGCCCTTTTGTTTCGAGAAGAAATCCATTCTTCCCGGTAGGGCGTACAAGTCCTATAGTCAGCACGTCAGACAGCCGCGGGCCAATAGCTCGCGCCCGCTCAACTATTGAGGAGGCCAACGTTTATGAACGTTCACAGCGCGCATGTGCCCGCTGCGGCCCTCCTTCCGCTTAACCGCCAGATGCGACGAATCTCGCCCGCGACGTTGCGTGCGACGCTTTAGCTTGGCGGTCTTCTACCTCGAGTTATCGCGCCCCGCAACGTCGGGGCTTTTCTGTGAGTGCACATCCTGTAATCGACCAACCAATCGACCACATATTCAACCAAGTGGTCAATAGGCTAACCGCCCAAGGAAAGGGAAACATCATGGCAGAGAAGGAAAAGGTAGTCCTCGCGTATTCTGGCGGACTGGATACGTCCGTCATCGTCAAGTGGCTGCAGATTGAGAAGAACCTCGACGTCATCGCCATCTGTGGCAACGTGGGCCAGGACGAGAAGGACCTCTCCTGGATCAAGCAGAAGGCCCTCGACATGGGTGCCATCGCCTCCGAGGCCATCGACATGCGCGCCGAGTACGCCGAGAAGATTCTCTCCAAGGCCATCTGGGCCAACGGCAAGTACGAGGGCGTCTATCCGCTGCTCTCCGCGCTCAGCCGTCCGCTGATCTCCAAGCACCTCGTTGACATCGCGCACCAGTACGGCGCCAAGTACATCGCCCACGGCTGCACCGGAAAGGGCAACGACCAGGTGCGCTTTGAGACCTGCATCCGCGCGCTCGACCCCGAGCTGGAGATCATCGCCCCCGTGCGCGAGTGGGACCTCACCACGCGCGACTCCGAGATGGAGTGGGCCGAGGCCAACGGCGTGCCCGTGCCCACCACCAAGAAGAAGCCCTACTCCATCGACGACAACCTCTGGGGTCGCGCAATCGAGTGCGGCGTGCTCGAGGACACCTGGAACAAGCCGCCCGCGGACATCTGGACGATGACGGCCAACCTCGAGGACTGCCCCGCCGAGCCCGAGGAGGTCGTGATCTCCTTCGAGGAAGGCATCCCCACCGCAATCAACGGCGAGAAGATGGACCTGCTCAGCCTCATCATCAAGGCCAACGAGATCGCCGGCCGCAACGGCTACGGCCGCATCGACATGATTGAGGACCGCGTCGTGGGCATCAAGAGCCGCGAGTGCTACGAGTGCCCGGCCGCACTGCTGCTCATTCAGGCGCACCAGACGCTCGAGCAGCTCTGCCTCGACGCTGAGACCCTCAAGCAGAAGGCCAAGATGGATGTTGAGTGGGCCTCCACGGTCTATCGCGGCCTGTGGTTCTCGCAGAACCGCAACGCCATCGACGCGTACAACGCCTATACGCAGAAGTACGTGACTGGCGACGTGCGCATCATCCTCTGCAAGGGCGGCCTGTTCGTGGACGGCGTGCGCTCCGCCTACAGCCTCTACGACTACAACCTTGCCACCTACGACGAGGGCGACTCCTTCGACCACTCCGCCGCAGAGGGCTTCATCGTCCTCCACGGTCTGCAGTCCAAGACCTGGTCCAAGGTCCAGGGTCCCGGCTCCGGCCTCCAGCCGGTGCACTAAGGCACGGCTCTAGCACGTTTCTCGAGAAACGGCCGGCCGGGAGACGCTCCCGGCCGGCCGTTTTGTGTCCCGGCACCGTTGTCGACACCAAGCCCCGGAAATTAACGCGGTTTGGTAAGCTGAAAAGACGGCAATTTGCATAGAGATGCCTGATGGCGCACAACTTTCAGGTAACCAAACCGCGTTAATTTCCGGGGGGTGGAGCGTCTGGCCCTAATACGCGCCCAGGGAGGGGCCCGCGTGCCAGGGGTAGATCGACCAAATGAGCTGCTGGCGCCGCGCCGGAAGATCATTTGCCAGCGCCCGTCTTACTCGCGTCCCTACGTCGCCACTCGAGCTCACGAGATGCTCCACTGCCATGACCGCCTCAAGAACGACGGCGTCGAGCCCGCCGCGCTCAACGAGGTCCTCTGCCACGACGGGCAAGACGATGCGGCCGTGGGCAAGGAGCTCGCGATTTCGACGTATGTCATCGACATATTTCTCTCTTACCGCGGCAAGCATGGCGCCGAGCCTGCTCTCCCCGAGCGACGAGAGGTCGGCGGAGCCAAGGTCAAGATGGCCGTATCCGTCGTAGTTGAACCCGATGGGCAGGTCGTTGAGGGAAATGTCGGGAATTCGACCCGCAGCCGAGCTCCTGTCCCGAAGCTCGCGTGCAAAGTCCTCGCGCTCGTTGAGTGTCACCTCGCTGATTCCGTATCCAAGGTCTCCCACCTCCCGCACGAGCATGAGAGACACGACCGCCTCCATGGCCGACCATGCGTTGTCCCGAACGTTTCTCAGGGCGGCCCTCGCCGCGCCCAGCCCTCGTCTCCGTGGGCACCTGCTGAGGTATGACTCGATCTTCCTCACGCTCGTCACCGGCTCAATCCCGTGGGTGACCCCTCCGGCTCGCGGGTCAGCCGCGTCGCGCGCGTAGCTCCCGCACAGCTCATATCCCACGAGTTCGAGCGCGGCTCGGTCCATGGTCTCGGCAAGCTCAAGAAACAGCAGCTCTGGACAAGGAATCGTGTATTCGCT
>CASFQX010000089.1 GCA_949296375.1 uncultured Olsenella sp. | reverse complement strand
GCTTTAGGGGCGAGAAGGACGTGCCGGCCCCGCGCCCCTTTGACACGGACGGCCTCCCGAGCGAGCTGCGTGGGCGCGGGGGAGCGGAGGGGTAGCGGCTCAGCCCCGCAGGTGCTCGAGCACCGGCTGCAGGTACTCGCGCCGCGTCCCGTCAAAGCCCTCGCGCATGGCGTCGAGCGCGAAGGCGACGCGCGGGTCGGTCCTGGCCGCCTTGGCCTGCATGCGGAAGAACGCCCGCATGGCCAGTCTGTCGAGGGCGCACAGGCGGCTGAAGTCAAAGCCGCCCTGGCAGTAGAAGCGTGCGAGGCGGGGATAGCGCTCGCGCGGGAACGCGTGCTCAAAGGCGGCGTCGGTCTCGCTCCTAGGCCACTTCTCGCTCGGCATGGGGTAGGCCCCAACGCCCACGACCACATAGCGGCGCTCGGGGTGCTCGTCCATGAGGTCGCGCAGCCAACGGGCGCCCTTGAGCCCTCCCGCGTGGAACCAGCTGAGGAAGACGAGCGTCTCCGCGGCGGCCACGGAGGACGAGGCCCGCTCGTCGAACGGGACGGCCCTGGTCTCGAGGGACTCCGCGAGCCAGCGCGCGTACCTCTCGGTGAACCCGGTCTGCGAGCAGTAGACGACGGCGGTGCTCATGCTCACTCCTTCGCTCGGTGCTGGGCGAGAAACGCCTCGAGGTGGCGCTCGACGAGCCCGCGCGCCTCCGGCCAGGGCGTGCCCTCGCAGAGCGCGAGGAACACGGGGCCGTGGAACTGGCGGGCCGCGAGGTCGACGTCGCAGGGGGAGAAGAGGCCGGCGTCGACGAGGCGCGAGAAGATCGCGCGCTGCAGCTCGAGCGGCCGCTCGACGAAGACGGTGCGGTAGAGCTCGTCACAGCGGGGGTCCGTGTGGCGCGCCCCCTCGAGCACGTGGCGCAGGCGCACGATGCCGGCGTCTGCGAAGAGGGGCTCGTAGCTGGCGAGAACCACCTCGGCGAGCGCGGATCCGTCCGTGAGGTAGGCGCTCGGGTCGTCGGCGGGATGGGCGAGGGCGCGGCGGGAGCGCAGCGCCTGCGTCAGGCGGTCGAGCTGGTGTGCCACCGCCGCGTCGAAGATGGCCTGCTTGCCGGGGAAGTGGCTGTAGAGCGAGGCCTCGCGCAGGCCTACCGCGGCCGCTACGTCGCGCATCGACGCCGAGGCGTAGCCCTTCTCGGCAAACACCTCGAGCGCGCGCTCGCAGATGAGGCGCTTGGTGTCGCGCGTTGGCCCGGACGGTCGTCCCATGCTGCCTCCCGTGGTTATCAAAACCTAGTATACGATAGGTTTACGAAGGAGGACAAGGCAACAGGACGTGCCGCGGCCTGCGTGGCGGTGGCGCGAAAAGGAGCGTGACGCGCGGGCCTAGCGGTCCTCATAGTGCCCGCGGCACGAGATCACGCGCACGACTCCGTCCTCGACCTTGTAGGTCAGCCGATTCTTTGCGTCTATGCGAACGCTGCTCAGGCCCTCCGTTGAGTGCCTGAGCAGCTCGCTCTTCCCGATGCCGCGCTCTGTGCCACCGGTTCTGGCAATGTCCTTGAGCAGCGCGTTGATGCGTCGCAGGGTCTTCTTGTCCTGTGTCAGCAAGTACTGGTAGTCGGCCCACGCCTGGTCATCCCAGAGGTAGGGCATCTATGCCTCCACGAGGTCGTGTGCCTGCTCGTTGCCGTTGCGCATCGCACGGTAGCGAGCGTCCATCTCGGCGGCGTACTCCGTCTCGGTGGGAGTGCGCTTGCGAACGGCGAAGGGGAAGCCGCCCTCCTCGACAAAGCGCTTCATGAAGACAGTGAGCGCCGAGGTGGGCGAGAGTCCGAGCTCCTCCGCGGTCGCGTCGAAGGCACGCTTGAGGTTGGTGTCAACGCGATTGCCAAGCGGAACAGTTGATGCTGACATGATGGCTCCTTGCAATCAAATGACTACGATTGAAGTATATCCAATTGCAAGTTGCTGTATACAATACGTTTCACCGCGGCGAAAGGGGTCGAGGACATGGACAAGCACGAGGCGCTCAAGCGCCAGGCGATCGAGGAGAACGAGCGCGCACACGGCCGCGAGGCGCGCGAGCGCTACGGCGACGACGCGGTGGACGCGGCGAACGAGCGGCTGGCCTCCCTCTCCCAGGACGAGTGGGATGAGAAGGACCGGCTCGAGCAGGCAATCAAGGAACTTCTGCGTACCGCCATGGCGACGGGCGACCCGGAGGGCGAGCCGGCACGCGAGCTCGCGCGGATGCACGCGCGCTGGATCGCCCTGCACTGGGGCGAGGGGCGCTACTCGCGCGAGGCGCACCGTGGCCTCGCGCAGATGTATCTCGCCGACGACCGCTTTCGCGCGTACTACGACACGGCGGCGGGCGAGGGCGCGACGGAGTTCCTGGTTGCCGCGCTCGAGTCCTACCTGGCGTAGCAGTCCGGGCCCTACGCCCCTCTCGCTACTCACTCAGCTTGCCGGCGACGAGTATGGGCACGAAGAAGACCGCGCAGCCGAGAAGCCCGACCATGGTGATGGGCAGGACGTCTCCCAGCGCGAGCTCAAGCGTCGGCAGCAGCACCGCCGCCGTGGCGGCCGACCAGCGGGCTGCACGGCAGATGACGGGCCAGTTGCCGTTGTGTACGCGCATGAGGCAGCCGAGGTTCATGCGGAAGGGGCCCCGCGTCACGAAGGAGCTGCGGTTCTCGTCGTAGTATCCGGGCAGGGTCTCATGGCAGAAGAACGAGAACCACGCCAGCGCCACGAGCATGAGGAGGCCTCCGGCGACGGCCGGGTCGGCGAGGCCCGAGAGGAGCAGGTCCAGATTGCGCGAGAAGACCACCTGTGCGGTGAGCACACCCCAGACGGCGACCGTCGCCGCAAAGGCGGCGCACCGCAGCGCCCGCTGCCGCCCGGTGAGCGCCGCGCCCGAGAGGTCGAGCGAGGCGGCGATGAGGCGGTCGGCCTCGGCGCGCCCCAGGCGCTCCTCGTGCGGCTCCGGGCTGTCTGTCATGTGGTCTCCTTCCTGGATCGGAACGTGGCCACGATGCTGGTCCGCGGGCGCCGGAGCGTCAATCGACTATTGGGCGAGTTGGCGTCTACCTGCGAAAACGAATGCGGCGGCTACGAGCGCAGGATCTTCTCCATGGCGCGGCCGCGGGCGAGCTCGTCGACGAGCTTGTCAAGGTAGCGGGCGTTCTGCTCCACGGGGTCGGCGATGGCGGCAACGTCCACGCCGCAGACCTTGCCGGTGATGAGCACGCGGTTGGGGTTCAGCGCCGGCGCCTCCGAGAAGAACGTCTCGTAGTCGACTCCCGCCGCGATCTGACGCTCGAGGCCGGCGACGTCGTATCCGGTGAGCCAGCAGGTCACCTCGTCGACCTCCTCGCGCGTGCGGCCCTTGCGCTCGGCCTTCTGGACGAGCAGCGGGTAGACCTTGGCGAGCGACATCCTTGCGATCGGCGTGCGCGGCATGGTGCCTCCTTCGCGTGGCGTGGGCGTGCGCCCAGTGTAGCGCGCGGGACGCCGCCGCGGGGTGTCCTCGACGCTGCCGGCGGGAATGACCGCTGCGGTTTCCTCTGACGATAAGAGGCGTTCCAGCAGATTGACGGCATCGAGATGACGAGGCCTCGTAGCGCTCAGGTAGTCGGGGACGATGTTGGTGTCGAGAACGACCCTAGTCAAAGCGGCTTACCCGCTCCGCATTGAGAAGGTCCCGGTCGGAGACAGTGGGGTCCCACGTCGGCTCGGCTGCCGCGTCCGCCTCGATGGCCTGCGTGAGCCGTCGGAAGCGCTCGCGACGGCCCGCGATGAGCTCCGCCACCTCGCGGGGCGAGCGCCCGGTGGTGTCTACGAGCTCGGAGCCGAGCTCCCGGTAGAGCGGCAGGTAGGAGAGGGCGCGCTCCGTCGCGTCCGCCTCGCGCAGCCCGGCGTCCACGTCCCGCTCGACGCGCCCGCGCAGCTCCTCCTCGCGCGCCACGAGCGAGACCCAGCGCACCTGCGCGCCGCACTCGGCGATCGGCAGCCGCTCGAGAATCTCCTCGACGATCGCCCGCTCGTGCATCACCCAGCCAAAGACCACGTTCTCGTAGGCGCCGCAGCGCAGGAAGTTGCCGAGCAGGTGGCAGATGTTGTCGAGCACCAGCGCCTTTGTCTCGGGCGTCACCTGGAAGGGGTCTGCCTGCCAGCACCAGTCGCCGTCGAGAAGGACCGAGCGCGGCAGCATGAGGCCGAGCTCGCGGCAGACGGTCGACTTGCCGACGCCCATCGGGCCGCCGACGAGGTAGAGGGTCTTGCGCGCGGCGGGGACGGCCTCGCCCGGGCGCTCCGGCGCCTCGCTCGCAAGCTCTCCGAGCGCGACGGCGAGCCGGGCCACGCGCCCGCGCTCGAGCCGGTAGTGCGTCCAGCGGCCCCGGCGCTCCGCGCTGACGAGGCCCGCGGAGACGAGCAGCGCCATGTGGTGGGAGAGCGTGGGCTGGCTGATGTCGAGGCGCTCGAGCAGCCTGCAGGCGCAGAGCTCGTCGGCCTGGGAGAGCATGCGCAGGACGGCGAGGCGCCTCTCGTCCGCGAGCGCCTTGAGCACGTCCGCAGAGAGCCCGTCGTGCGCGCCTGTCGTGACGAGCCCGCTGCGCGCAAGACGCTCCGCGAGGCCGCGCACCCGGCGCTCGATTTCGCCCATGGTGGCGAGAAACGCCTCGTCGCCCCTGCCCGTCGGGTCCTCGAGGCCCCAGTCCTCGCGGTGCGCGCAGGGCAGCATCGGGCACTGGACGCCGCAGCCCATCGTGACCACGACGTCGACCGGGGGCAGCTCGTCGAGCGCCTTGGGACGAAGTCCTGCCGTGTCGACTCCCGGCACGCTGCGAAGGAGCCGCAGCGCGTCGGGGTTCACGGCGTCTGCGGGGTGCGTGCCGGCCGAGAACGCCTCGAACGCGTCCGAGGCGAGCGCCCGGGAGAGCGCCTCGGCGATCTGGCTCCGGCATGAGTTGTGCGTGCACACGAACGCCACGCGCGGCCTGCGATCGTCGGCTTCCCCCAACGTGACTCCCATGGTGGCCCCCTTCGCGCCCGCCTGCCCAACAGATTGATAAACGTCGATGTAGAGTATACACTCAGTCATATATCGACGGCTATCAATATGAGGGGGGACGCAATGAGCGACCAGCAGGATGCATACGCCTGGGCGACAAGGACCTGCGAGAAGAGCGACGCGCTGAGCCCCGCCGACCTTCTCGAAGAGCTCATGGCGGCGCCGGAGTGCGACGCCTTCGGGCCCGTGCACCACTATCTGGTGGGGGCGGCGCTCGTCACCTGTGCTCGCAACGCGCGCGGGGAGGGAGACCTGCCCGCGCAGCTCGCGGAGCTCCGGGTGCGCTCGGGGGCGGTGCCCGGCGCGGCGTGCGCGCGCTGGGGCGTGTGCGG
>CASFQX010000088.1 GCA_949296375.1 uncultured Olsenella sp. | reverse complement strand
CGGCTCTCGTTCATGACGCGCTCGGGCCAGACGTAGGGCTCGGCGAAGAGCGGGTTGCCCCACTCGTCGCGGTCGCGGCTCGGCGCCTGCACGCGGCAGGGCTGGTAGTAGTTGCAGCCGAGCCAGTCCACGACGCCCAAGCGCAGGACCTCCTCGTCGCCGGGGCGCGCCGGGACAGGCGTCCCGAGGCGGGCAAGGGTCTCGAGCACGTCGGCGGGCAGGCTGCCCTTGGTCGCGAGGTCGAGCCACCAGCGCGTGGTGAGGCCGTCGTTCATGCGCAGCGCCTCGAGGTCGGCCTCGCTCGGGTCCTCCTTGGTGTAGGAGGGGCTGAAGTTGCACACGATGCCAATGCGCGCGTCCGGACGGAGCGCGCCCTCCTCGCGCGCCGCGCGGTAGCGGGCGACGCCGAGCGCGTGCGCGATCGAGATGTTGTACTGCGCCACCACGGCCTCGCGGAAGCTGTGGTGCTGCGGGTACCAGCCACCGTGCCAGTAGCGGTTCTCGGGCTCGACGCTTGGCTCGTTGAACGTGAACCAGTACCGGACCTCCTTGCCGAACTCGTGGAGCGCCTTCTCGACGTAGTTCGCGTACGCCTCACAGGTCTCGCGGCTCTCCCAGCCGCCGCGGCGGAAGAGGTAGGTGGGGAGGTCAAAGTGGTAGAGGGTCACGAAGGGCTCGAACCCCGCCTCGCGCGCCGCGCGGAAGAGCTCGTGATACCACGCCGCGCCCTCGGGGTTGACGTTGCCGTCCGCGTCGAGCAGGCGGCTCCACTGGATCGACGTGCGGAAGCTGTCGAGCCCGAGCCCCTTGAGGATGGCAAGGTCCTCCTGGTACCGGTGCATGAAATCGTTGCCCACGTAGGAGCCCACGCGGTTGTGGAACGCCCCGATGTCGTCGTTGGACCAGGTGTCCCAGAGGTTCTCGAGCTTGCCGCCTACGTTCCAGCCTCCCTCCGTCTGCGGACCGGACATCGCCGCCCCGAAGAAGAAGTCCTTGGGCAAGGTCAGTTCTGCCATGATGCCTCCGTTTCCTCTCTCGTCCCGCGCGGCTCTTTGTCGCGCTTTGTTGGTTAAATTGTAGCGCTCTTATTTTCTCTATGTAGCGGATTTATTGCTGACAAAGACGGGGACAAAGGGAGATAATGGATTACGTCAGACGAGAACCACGTCGATGAGCTGGGGTTTTGCAGCCGACCAGCCCGACGGGGCGCAACGCGCACGAACCCGCGCCCTCTTGCCTGGCCGCAAAATCAAACCGCTCGCGGGCGAAACAAGACCGTTCGCGGAGTGCGTCGAGGACCGCGGGAAGCACGAGGGAAGCCGCCATGCTCAAGTACGAGACGATTGCCCAGGACATCCAGAGCCGCATCGAGGACGGCGACCTCGTGCCCAACGACAAGCTACCGACGGTCGTGGACCTCTGCGACCGCTACGGCGTGAGCAAGATCACCGTCAAGCGCGCCTTCGAGATCCTCACCGAGAAGGGCCTCATCGCGAGCAAGCGCGGGTCGGGCACCTACGTGAAGAACACCACGGAGCTCTTCGACACGGGGGGCGTCGACCCGCTGCTCGTGGGCAAGGACGGCACGCGGGAGGACACGTTCGGGTTCACCAGGCCCGACCAGCCGATCGGCTTCACCGCCTCGCACAGCGCGCGCGGGAGGAGCGTGAGCTCGGTGGTCTACGACTTCTCGGTCACGAACCCGCCCGAGAGCGTCGCGCGGCACCTGAGCATCTCCCCCGACGACTTCACCTACTACTTCTGCCGGGTGCGCTGCCTTGAGGACGACCCAATTACGATTGAGTACACCTACATGCCGATCGACGTAACGCCCGGCCTCAAGCGCGACCAGCTCTACCACTCCGTCTACTCGTTCGTCCAGGACACGCTCGGGCTCAAGATCTCGAGCTTCCACCGCATCATCCGCGCCGTGGGCGCGACCGAGGAGGAGGCCGCGCGCCTGCGGCTCGACGCGGGCACCCCCCTGCTCGAGATCTCCCAGGTCGGCTTCCTCGACGACGGAACGCCCTTCGAGTTCTCCGTCGCACGCAGCAACGGCATGCGCTCCGAGCTGCGCGACGTGAACGTCATATAGGCAGCAGGCAGGGACAGGAGAAGGACATGAAGAAGCTGGCGGTTCTCGACGTAGGCGGCTCCGCGATCAAGTACTGCACCATGTGCGGACCGGGCCTCGAGGGCAAGGGGAAGGTGCCCACCCCCGACGGGGAGAGTCACGACCCCGAGCCGTTCCTCGAGGCCATCGAGGGCATCCTCGCCCGCAT
>CASFQX010000087.1 GCA_949296375.1 uncultured Olsenella sp. | reverse complement strand
GGGCTGGTGGCGAGAAGCGCTTAGGGTTTTGCCTCGTTGGAGACTCGTTCGTGGTTCTCGCCCTCTTTTCTCGGCAATCTTTAAGCGCATTCGGCCCGCCGCCCTCCAACGGCGCCAAACCCTAAGCGCCAGCGGCCCTCATCCCTCCAACGGCGCCAAACCCTAAGCGTCCGCGGCCCTCAGCCCTCCAATCGCAAAGCTCTCTAAGCGCGCGGCGCACCAGCCGACCACAATCGCCCCGCCACCCTTGACGTTAATCCGAAATCGGACTAACCTCTCTTCGACCAAAAGTTGAGAGGGGAGTCCCGTGCCCAAGCAACACGACATCACAAGCGCTCGCGAGATGGACGTGCTCTATCGCGAGAGCGACAAGCTCTACTACGAACTCGCGCGCAACTGCGGCCTCTCCGAGACCGCGTACTGGATCCTCTACGCCATCGAGGTTTCCGGCGGCTCCATCACGCAGCGCGAGATCGCGAGCAACTTCTCGTACTCCAAGCAGACCGTGAACTCCGCGCTCAAGACGCTCGAGGCACGCGGCCTTGTGGAGCTTGACTACGTGGAGGGGAGTCGCAAGTCCAAGCTCGTCTCGCTCACGCCCAGTGGGCGCGCCTTCTCCGACGAGCGCATCCGCCCGGCAATCGCCGCCGAGGACCGCGCGTTTTTGAGCCTCGCCCCCGAGGAGCGCCTGGAGCTTCTGCGCCTGGTGAGTGCCTACACCGAGGCCATCGACCGCGAACTTGCCAAACTCAAGGAAGGGGAGTGTGACCGTTGAGCAAGCAACAGCGCGACACCAGCAAGCGCGACACCGCCCAGCGCGACTACAGCAAGCGCACCTCCGCGCGCCTGCTCCTGAGTCTCATGGCGCCCTACAAGGGGCTTCTCGCCGCGATCTTCGTGGCGTCGCTCGCGGACATGTCCGGCATGCTGTTCATTCCCACGCAGCTCTCGGCCATGATCAACGTGGCCGTGAACACCCGGGACATGTCCGCCCTCATGGGTCACGGAGTTGCCATGCTCATCGCCGCGTTCGTGGGCTCGGGCGGCTACCTCACGACGGTCTACCTCACGTCGCGGCTGTGCGCCAAGGTGGGACGCGACCTGCGCCTGCGCGTCTACGAGGCGTCGCTCGCCTACTCCGCCTCGGACTTCAACGCGTTTGGCACGGGCTCCATGATCACGCGCACGCTCTCTGACGCCAACGTGGTCCAGCAGACGCTGCTCATGTCCATCCTCATGATCTTCCCGGTGCCCATCATGTGCGTGATCGCCGTGGCGCTGGCCTTTGCCACTGACGTGGTGATGGGCTGGGTGCTCCTTGCGGTCACGCTGGCCGTCATCATGATCTGCGTGGCTGCGGTGGCAAAGTCCGCGCCCATCTTCACGCGCCTCCAGGGCTTCATCGACAACATGAACACGCGCCTGCGCGAGTCCATCACCGGCGTGCGCGTGATCCGCGCCTTTGGCAAGGAGCGCCACGAGCGCGCCCGCCTGGACGAGACCTTCACGGACTTCGCCACCAACGCCATCCGCGTGAACTTTGTCTTTGCGCTCACGGACTCCATCACGTTCTTCCTCATGAACGCCGTGGAGGCGGTGATCATGTGGGTGGGCGCGGACCGCGTGGGCGCGCACGCCATGCAGATCGGCTCCATCTCTGCCCTCGTGGAGTACGCGATGCTCATCATGATGTTCCTCATGATGGCGCAGTTCGCGATCCTCCAGGTGCCCCGCGCTCTGGCCTGCCTTACGCGCGCGGCCGAGGTGCTGGACGTGCGCCCCCAGATCGCAGACGACCCCGCGCCCGTGGCGCTCGGCTCCGGCGAGCCCGGCGAGAAGGACAACGAGGTCGCACGCTTTGACCACGTGAGCATGCGCTTCCCGGATGCGGACGAGGACACCCTCCACGACCTCACGTTCTCCCTGCGCCGCGGCCAGGTGACGGCGATCATCGGCAACACCGGTTCCGGCAAGTCCACAATCGCCCGCATGCTGCTGCGCTTCAACGACGCCACGGGCGGCAGCCTGAGCTTTGGTGGCGTTGACGTGCGGCGCCTGACCCAGGATGAGCTGCGCCGCCACATCGCGTACGTGCCGCAGAAGGCGTGGCTCTTCTCGGGCCCCATCGCGGAGAACCTGCGCCACGGAGACACAGACGCCTCCGACGCGCGCCTCTGGCACGCGCTCGACGTCGCGCAGGGCGGCTTCGTGCGCGAGCTGCCGGACGCGCTCGGCACGCGCGTGGCCCAGGGCGGCACCAACTTCTCCGGCGGCCAGCGCCAGCGCCTGGCCATCGCCCGCGCCCTCGTGCGCGAGGCCGACCTCTACGTCTTTGACGACTCGTTCTCCGCGCTGGACTACAAGACCGACGCCGCGCTGCGCCACGCGCTCTCCGGCGAGCTCACGGACGCGGCGACGCTCATCATCGCCCAGCGAGTGAGTACCATCCACGACGCCGACCAGATCGTTGTCCTCAAGGACGGCGAGGTTGTTGGCCTGGGGCGCCACGACGAGCTCATGGAGAGCTGCCCCACCTACCGCGCCATCGCCGACTCCCAGACGAGGGGAGGGTCCTCCCATGAGTAACGAGAAGAACCGCGAGCTCGACACCGCCGCCAAGCTCAGGCGCGGCGAGGGCGAGACGCCCGTCGAGGAGGAGCTTGAGGTTCCCACCGACGCCCTCGGCACCGCGTGCCGCCTCTGGCGGGCGGCCGCCGGACAGCGCTGGAGGCTCGTCGTGGCCACGAGCTGCTCGATCCTCTACGTTGCCGGGTCGCTCGGTGCCACCGCCTACAGCGCACACCTCATCGACCTGCTCTGGACCAACATCCAGGAGGCGTTCGCGCGCGGGGAGAACTTCGTCGCCGCCATCGGCAACGGAGGCGAGGAGATCCTCGTGTTTCTCGGCATCTGG
>CASFQX010000086.1 GCA_949296375.1 uncultured Olsenella sp. | reverse complement strand
GAAGAGCTTCGGCGGCACTGGCCTCGTCAACCTTCCAGCCATAGGACCCGCCGGAGACGGTCACCTGCTTGCCGTCTGCGCGCGTGAAGGTGCGCTCGGCACCGACGGTATTGAGGTTCCCGACCGCCTCGTTGATCCAGGTGGCGGCAGCGTCTCCGTCGAGGGAGACCGAGAGGTCGTCGGAGACCACGACCCAGCCGGCGATGACGTCGGACGTGAGCTCACCGGCAGTCTCGCCGTCAAGCGTGAGGGTGCTTCCTGCGGCGCCGAGGAGGGCGTTCGCCGCATCGGCGGCTGCGTGCAGGTTGTCGTCGGTGTCGCCGAGCTGGTCGACGCCGATCTCGATCGCGGGCTGCTGCGCGGCAAAGCCTGCGGTCAGGGCGTCCACGAGAGCGTCGTCGTCGAGGTACTGCGCGGTGATGCTGGGGTTGAGCCCAAAGGCCCCGCGCTCGGAGTCAAAGGAGACGACCTTCCCGCCAAGGGAGGTGACGCTTTCCGCCGAAGCCTGCTTGAAGGGCTCGAACAGGGCGAGAAGGGCCTCTCGGTCAAAGACGACCTTGCTCTCCGCCGTGATGGCGCGGTCGCTCGTGATGGCGACGGGCCACGACCAGGGGTTCGTTGCGGCGATGGCATCGCTCGCGTAGCTCTGGCCGTCATAGGCGAGGCCGATCTGCTCGGCGGTGATCGTGAGGTCGACGCCGTCACCGGTGACGTGCGTCTGGTAGCCGGCGAGCGCATCGCTCTTCTCGGAGGCCACGTCTGCCGCGCCCCTGAGCGAGACGTCCATGCCATCGAGCGTGGTTCCGGGCATGAAAACGTTGTGGAAGAAGACGACCCCGCCGAGATACACGGCGAGGAGCACGCCGATGATGGCGCAGGGGATGATGATCAGGAGCTTGCTGTGTTCGGACGTCTCTGTTTCTGGGGAACTGAAGTGAGTTGCCATGTTGCACCTTGACGTTATTCTCGAGCCTAGCTTCAACCCTGTTATCGTAGCGTAGCGTGAGGCAAATGGGACCGATTACTGAAAAGTTTAGGAGGCGTGCACATGGCTCGCATCGTGAGGCTCACCAGCTTGTCCGACAATCGCCTCGACGTCTTTGCCAGGCTCACGAACAACCAGATGAGAGGGGGCCTCGCATCCGAGGGCGGCATGCTCGTCGCCGAGTCTCGTATGGTCGTGGAGGTTGCGCTCGACGAGGGCGTGGAGCCGCTCGCGTTTCTCGTCGACGAACGAGACCTCGAGTCGAGCAGCGAGGTGCTTGTCCGTGCAGATGACGACGTGCCGGCATACGTCCTCCCGCACGACCAGATCGAGCTGCTCACGGGCTTTAGGCTCACGCGCGGGCTCCTGTGCGCGATGCGTCGACCGCGCCCGCTCGCGGTGGGGGAGGTCCTCGAGGGCGCGCGTCACGTCGTGGTCGTGGAGGACCTGGTTGACGTGAGCAACGTGGGCGCGCTCTTCAGAAACGCGGCCGCTCTCGGGGCGGAGGCCGTCGTGCTCTCGCCGCGCTGCGCCGACCCTCTCTCGAGGCGCTCGGTGCGCGTCTCGATGGGCTGCGTCTTCAAGCTTCCCTGGGCGCGCGCCGAGAGGGGAGACTGGCCCGGGGCAACGCTCTCGGCCCTGCGCGAGCGGGGCTTCTCGACGATTGCGCTTGCGCTCGAGCCGGGTGCCGTTGCCCTCGACGACCCGGCCCTTCTCGCCGCCGGTCGCCGCGCCCTGCTCTTTGGCAGCGAGGGATACGGGCTCTCCCGTGCCGCCCTCGATTCCTGTGACCACACGGCAATCATCCCCATGGCGCGCGGCGTTGACTCGCTGAACGTTGCCGCCAGCTCTGCCGTTGCCTTCTGGCAGCTATTCTCCCGGGAGGGGGCTCTGATCATCTCGGCCCGAGTGGCCTTTTGACGAGGTGTGGAGAACGTGGGGGAAGATTCGAGCCGTGGGTGATTAAAATGGGTCATCTGGGTATCTCTAGACCCAAGGACCACCCGTAGCAAAGGACTAGCCCTAACGATGAACATGAACGAGAACAAGCGACGCCGCTCGATGCTGCTCTACATCCTGATTGCGATTGTCGCCTACCTCGCGATCAGCCAGGCGATCTACCCCAACCTTCGCGCCACTCAGATCACGACCGTCACCTACTCCGATTTCCTCAACATGGTGGACAACAACGAGGTCGAGAAGGTCGACCTCAATACCGGTGACAACACCTTGCAGTTCACCACCGGCGAGGGCGAGAGCGAGAAGGTCTACGAGACCACGATGTGGCCCTACGACAACACGCTCATCCAGCGTCTTGACGAGCACGACGTGAACGCCAACGCCACCATCCCCGACACCTCCGGAGACATCTGGCTCATGCTGCTCGTCTCCTACGGCCTGCCGATCCTCTTCTTCCTTGGCATCGGCTGGTGGCTCAACCGCCGCATGAAGAAGGCCATGGGCGATGATGGCCCGTCGATGAACTTTGGCGGGGGCTTCGGCGGCGGCGGTCTCGGCAAGTCCAACGCCAAGGAGATCAAGGGCGAGGACACCGGCGTCACCTTCAAGGACGTGGCCGGCCAGGACGAGGCCAAGGAGTCTCTCCAGGAGATCGTGAGCTTCCTCAAGAACCCCGAGAAGTACAACGAGATCGGCGCGCGCTGCCCGCGCGGCGCCCTGCTCGTGGGCCCTCCGGGCACCGGTAAGACGCTTCTCGCCAAGGCCGTCGCCGGCGAGGCGGGCGTCACGTTCTTCCAGATCGCGGGCTCGGCATTTGTGGAGATGTTCGTCGGCCGCGGTGCCGCCAAGGTACGCGACCTCTTCAAGCAGGCCAACGAGAAGGCCCCCTGCATCATCTTCATCGACGAGATCGACGCCGTGGGCAAGCGCCGCGACACCTCGCTCTCCTCCAACGACGAGCGCGAGCAGACCCTGAACCAGCTCCTCTCCGAGATGGACGGCTTCGACAACCACAAGGGCATCGTTGTCCTTGCCGCCACCAACCGTCCGGAGACCCTCGACCAGGCGCTGCTGCGTCCCGGCCGCTTTGACCGCCGCATCCCGGTGGAGCTTCCCGACCTCGCCGGCCGCGAGGCGATCCTTCAGATCCACGCCAATGACGTGAAGATGGAGCGCGGCATCGACCTCGGCATCATCGCGCGCTCCACGCCGGGCGCGTCGGGCGCCGACCTCGCCAACATCATCAACGAGGCAGCGCTGCGCGCCGTGCGCTTCGGTCGCAAGCGCGTGACGCAGGAGGACCTGCTCGAGTCCGTGGACGTGGTCATCGCCGGCGAGAAGAAGAAGTCCACGGTGCTCTCGCCGCACGAGAAGGAGGTCGTCTCCTACCACGAGACCGGCCACGCCATCGTCGCCGCCATGCAGAAGGGCTCCGCTCCCGTCTCCAAGATCACGATCGTTCCGCGCACCTCGGGTGCGCTCGGCTTCACGATGCAGGTGGAGGAGGACGAGCACTTCCTCACCACCCGCCAGGAGGCCAAGGACAAGATCGCGGTGCTCTGCGGCGGCCGCGCGGCAGAGGAGCTCATCTTCAACGAGATGACCACCGGTGCCTCCAACGACATCGAGAAGGCCACGCAGCTCGCGCGCGCCATGGTCACGCAGTACGGCATGTCCGACAAGTTCGGTATGGTCCAGCTCGGCCAGCCCGCGAGCCGCTACCTAGGTGGCGGCGAGCAGCTCACCTGCTCCGAGGGCACGGCACGGGAGATTGACGCCGAGGTTCAGGCGCTTGTGGAGGAGGGCCACCAGGCGGCCCTGCGCACCCTCCGCGAGAATCGCTTCAAGCTGCACGAGATTGCTCACTACCTGCAGAAGAAGGAGACCATCACCGGCGAGGAGTTCATGAACATCCTTACCCGCGACGATGGCTTCGCCCCCAAGATGCCCGCGCCTGCCGTCTAGCGCGCCAGTCTCACGAGCCCATCGCCCCTCTCGACACCTTCCGCGCCGAGAGGGGTCTTTTTACGGACCGATCTCATAACCCCTGACTTTTGCACGAGCCCACGCTCTTTTCACTTAGTACCACAATGCATGTGAGCAGGTAGACGCGACGCATCGTGCTTCTCGCCAGGCGAGAAGCACCGTCGACTCGTGCAAAAGTCAGGGGTTCTTTGCGGCCTGTCCTCCTGCCGCCTGCCCGCTGGCGGATTGGGACGTTGACACTTGGCTCCGGGGGGATAGCCTCGTTTTCAGGGAGTCTCAGGTTTGAGGTCGGCAAATTGACTTGCGTGTAATTGCCGGCATCTATCTCCTCGGCAACGTTATTGGGAACGTTGTGAACGGCGTAGGTGATCGAGCGGCAGATGCCGTTGCCGACGCTGCGGCAAAAAACGGCGCGCCCGAGTCTCCGCAGGATCATGGCAGGGGAGAGCCTCGCGACGCGAATGAGAGGCAGGGGGAGAAAGCTGATGACTGACGATGCTAAGAGGGGCGATGCCCAATCTGCCGCTAGTGGTGGAGTTTCTCGCCGCACGGCGGTGGCGATGGGGCTCTTTGGTCTGACGTCTGGTCTTGCTGGATGCGGCGGCGTCAAGGTCGACGTCTCCACCAAGACGGAGGAACCCGATATCGATGAGGCGCGCGAGGACTTTGAGTCTGCTTACGACGACGCCCGGGAGTCCTGGCTCTCACTGCAGGACTCAATTGAGTCGGCGCAGGCCGAAGATGCGGAGTTCCGGGCGGGTGTCGTCAAGAACCCCGACGCCCTGGACGCGTTCGAGGACGCACTTGCGGACGCCCAGGCCATGCAGAACGAGCACGGCGACTACGAGGACGAGCCCGAGACGGCTGCCGAGCTCAACGAGGCCACTGAGCGGCTGCGGGCTGTGGCGGACGAGTACGACACGGCGGCGCAGGCCCTCGTTGTCGCCCAGGGCGCCGTTGAGCTGATCAAACCAGGAGAGGGGTCGTTCACCTACACCGACTGGGACGGCTACACCTATCGCATCGACTACGACCTCAACCCTGCGATAACCGTCGACACGACTGAGGGCAAGCCGGGGCAGGTTGGCCTATACTTCGACTTCTCCAACTGCTCCGTGACGCTCACAAACACGACCCCGGGTAAGAAGGCCCCGGGGATGGCGCTCGCGCTCATCCCGCTTTACGACCTCAACGATTTCTCCGACTTCATCATCCTTGATGAAGGAGGCAGTCTTGAGTACGAGGTTGCGACATTCGGACCGTTGTCACAGCCGGTGACGTTAGAAGATGCTTCGGCGTTAGACGATATAAGAGAGTATGCCTACGAGACTCGGTATCTCAATCCCTTTGACTACGAATCGGAATGCAATCCAGATTATGGTGAGGTCTTCCGCCAGAGCTTCTCTGCTCTTGTGTCGCGTCAGAGCTACGGCGGTACGGTGTACGACGGGGGTGACGAACTTGAGGTCGGAGAGACTCGTGACATGATATGCCTTTTCGGCTCCAGCCCCACCATTTGCAGGCAGAAGCAGGCGGTTGGCAACATCTCCGAGGACTACGTCGATAAGTTCAGGAATATCGCTGGATGGGCGATTTATCCCATGGGCAACACGCGTGCTCCCCAAGGCACTGCCGTCTTTGCAGGGACAACCATTATGAACTATTGGGACGGCATGCGGCTCTATAGCTATGACCCGGTGAGCGGCTAGGTCTGCCCAAAGTTCTTCTCGTTGTATCTCGCCCCTCCGTCCGCATCCGTGCTACCATGCATATCCAAGGCGTTGACGGGGAGAGTACCCGGGGACGCGCGGCCAAGAGAGAGCGGGGACGGTGGGAGCCCGCGGTCGCGTCCCGGCGAAGATCACCCCCGAGCCGCGGCCCGAAAGCGCGAGCGAGTAGGCGTCGCCGGAGTGGCCGCCGACACAGGCCAGCCGAGTACGGCGGATGTCCGCTCGCTGGGTGGTTCACAAGCGAAGTCGCAGGCGCGCTTCGTCCCAGCAGGAGGGACGGGCGCGTTTTTTGTGCCCGAGGGCGATGTGGAAAAGGGACTGTCCCTTTTCCACGGAGAGCGTGCAGAAGGGGTTGCTCCCTTTGCACGGAAGGAGGAAGCGTGGCGAAGAACGAGTACAAGAAGACGACCAACCTGCCGAGCACGGGCTTTCCCATGCGCGCCAGCCTGGCCCAGAACGAGCCCAAGCGCCTGGCCATGTGGGAGGAGAACCACGTCTACGAGCAGATGATCGCCAAGAACGAGGG
>CASFQX010000085.1 GCA_949296375.1 uncultured Olsenella sp. | reverse complement strand
TGACCGCCGCTACCTCACGGACGAGGAGCGCGACGCCTACGATACCGAGGACGCCAAGGTGCTCGCGCCCTGGGACCCGATGGGTTCGCTCGCCCGCGCGAGGTAGGCGCCCTAGAACTCCGCGAAGCGGGGCTCGCCGGCGCGGGCAAGTTCCTCGCCGCCGGCGAGCTCGTACACGGCCGAGCAGAACCTCTCCTCGTCACCGGCCCTGAACACGCAGGTCAGCTGCACGTCATCGGTGAAGAGCTGGTCGGTCACGCGCCCGCCCGCATCCGAGCACATCCGGGCCACGCGGTCATAGAGCGCATAGGGCAGCTGGACCGTCACCGGGCACACGAGCGTCATCTCGCAGACCGCGCCGTCCTTCTCCGCCTGCGCAACAGCCGCCTGCGTTGCAGCGGTGTAGGCACGCACGAGCCCGCCCGGCCCCAGGAGCGTCCCGCCAAAGTAGCGCGTCACCACGCAGCACACGTCTGCAAGGCCGGCGCCTCGCAGGACCTCGAGGGTGGGCATGCCGCTCGTGCGGCTGGGCTCACCGTCGTCTGAGCAGCGCTCGCGCCCGTCCCCCAGAATCCAGGCCGGAACGTTATGCCGTGCGTCGTGGTGACGCGAGCGGACCTCGGCGATGAAGGCCTCCGCCTCCGCCTCGCTCCCCACGCGCCTGAGCTGCGCGATAAAGCGGCTGCGCCGGTCCTCGAACTCGCCCACGGCTTCGACGCCCGCCCGCAGCGTGCGGTATCCGGCAGCGCCAGGCGCGCCCACGCCCGTCAGACCGCCCATCTCATCACCGCCTCGCCCGCGACGACGCGCTCGGTCCCCGCGGCAACCTCCGCCGGCGCAAAGGCATCGGAGCTAGAGACGGTCACCATGACCGTGGGGTCGAGCCCGCGCTCCACCATGAGTGCCCGGTCGAACATGATCAGGGGCTGTCCGGCGCACACCTCGTCGCCCTTCTCAGCAAGGCAGCGAAAGCCCTCCCCTCGCAGGGCCACCGAGTCCAGCCCCACGTGAAGGAGAGCCTCGGCGCCCTCGGCGGTCCGGATGAGCAGGGCGTGGCGCGTCTTCACGTCAGCGGTGACCACGCCCGAGACCGGTGCGTAGGCGACGTTTCCCTCGGGCGCGATCCCCAAGCCGTTCCCGAGCATGCCCTGGGCAAAGGCGGGATCGCTCACCTGGTCGAGAGGCACAACCGTGCCAGACACCGGGGCATAGGCAACGCCGGGCGCAGCGGCAACGTCAAGCGCATCCGGAACAGCACGCCTCAGCCCGCCGATCTTCTCGAGCAGTCCCATACAGTACCTCCGCAAAGGGCCCCGCGGGGCCGTCGTTCAAACGCAGCCATTGTAGAGCATCGACACGGGAAAACCATCTGGCCCGGTAGCGGCCTCATGGTAGAATCGTCCACGCGAGGTGGGCCAGGCGACCGCGGGACGCGCTTGCGCGTCATGAGGAAAGTCCGGGCTCCACAGGGCAGGATGCCGGCTAACGGCCGGGCGGGGTAACCCGACGGAAAGCGCCGCAGAAAAGAAGACTCCAACTGGCCGGCCCTCGGGCCGCGCAAAGGGAAAAGCTGAAACGGTGGTGTAAGAGACCACCAGCGTCGTGGCAACACGGCGGCTTGGCAAGCCCCATCCGGAGCAAACGCAAATAGGAGCGCCATGGTGTGGCCCGCACTGCGCTCGGGTTGCGCGCTAGAGGCGG
>CASFQX010000084.1 GCA_949296375.1 uncultured Olsenella sp. | reverse complement strand
CATCATGCGGTAGTGCTCGTAGATGAGACCCTGGTAGCCGTCCTCGAAGCCGTAGACCTCGACGGGCTCCTTGGACTGGCGATAGAGCGTCTTGACGATGCCGCGCATGGTGGCGTTGAGCGCCTGGCAGTCGCCGCCGCTTGTGAGAAGACCAACTCGAAGCATGGGCATTCCTTCCCTCAGAACCACAGACAAAACAAGTATGCTCCTCAATCGGACGAGCGGGTGATTTTCTCCGTCAACGGTATCGTTCTCAGGGTTTACGTTGCGCTTACCGTTGCCTGACGCGGCGGCTGCGTGAGCGCAACTAGTGACTTTTGCACGAGCGGCCTGGAGCTCAGGCTGGTTGAGATACCTATGTGTGCTGGTAAACCGCTTGTCAGGTATTTCTCGCTTGGCGAGAAGAGCGGAGAGCTCGTGCAAAAACCAGAGTTGCGACGGGGATGCGATGGGAGTTGCGGCAGGGGCGCGTCGGGGGCTGCCGTTGGGCGTGCCGGCGGCGGTGGGCTGCGTTTCCGTTTGCGAACGTCCCGCACCCGCACGGTTCTTCTCGCCATAGAATCAGCGCAGCGAGTTTTGGGTTCCAACGGGAGGGTGATATGCAGGAGATTCTCCACACGCCCCACGAGCAGATCGAGCAGATCCAGCTCGAGGGCATCAAGAAGACCGTGATCGCGTGCTACGAGAACGTGCCGTTCTACAAGAAGAGCTTCGACGACGCCGGCTTTGACCCGTATTCGGTTAAGAGCCTCGACGACCTGCAGAAGGCGCCGTTTGTCACCAAGCAGGACCTGCGTGACAACTACCCCTACGGCATGTTTGCCACGCCGCTCTCCGAGGTGAAGGAGATCCACATGTCCTCCGGCACCACGGGCGTGGCGACGGTGGGCGGCTACACCCAGCACGACCTCGACATCTGGGGCGAGTGCTTCGCGCGCGGCATCGAGTACGCCAACGGCGGCAAGGACGACGTCGTCCACGTCTGCTATGGCTACGGCCTGTTCACCGGCGGCCTGGGCGCGCACTACGGCGGCCTCTACTCTGGCGCCACCACGATTCCCATGTCCGCGGGCAACACCGAGCGCCAGATCCGCGTGCTCAAGGAGATGGGCTCCACGATCATCTGCTGCACGCCGAGCTACGCCATGCACATCGCCGACACCGCCATCGAGATGGGCATCGACCCGGCGCGCGACTTCCACCTGCGCGCGGGCATCCACGGCGCCGAGCCCTTCAGTGACAACTTCCGCCGCGACCTGGAGCGCAAGCTCAACTACCACGTGCTCGACGTCTACGGCCTCACCGAGACGATGGGTCCGGGCGTGGCCATCGAGTGCTGGGAGCAGGACGGCCTGCACCTGGCGGAGGACCACTTCTACGCCGAGATCATCGACCCCAACACCGGCGAGGTCCTGCCCGACGGCGAGTGGGGAGAGCTCGTGCTCACCACGATCGACCGCGAGGCGTCTCCCGTGGTGCGCTACCGCACGCGCGACATCACGCGCATCCTGCCGGGCGAGTGCGCCTGCGGCTGCACGCACCGCCGCATCGACCGCATCCACGGACGCACGGACGACATGCTGATCATCCGCGGCGTCAACGTCTTCCCGAGCCAGATCGAGGACGTCATGAAGACCTTCGACCAGGTCTCCTCCTGGTACCAGATCGAGGTCGACACCGACCACCGCTCGCTCGACATGGTCACGCTCAAGGCCGAGGTCAACCCCGACTTTGCCTTCGACTCCGTCGCCGCGGTCGAGCGCCTGCAGAAGGAGATCTCTGCGCGCCTCAAGACGGCGCTGTCCGTGGGCGTCAAGGTCAAGCTCGTGGAGCCCAAGACCATCGCGCGCAGCGAGGGCAAGGCCAAGCGCATCGTCGATCTGCGAAAGGGGATCAAGTAATGATCGATCAGATTACGGTTTTCCTCGAGAACAAGCGCGGCCGCATCGCGTCTCTGTGCCGCACCCTCGGCGACGCCAACATCAACATGGCCGCGCTCTCCGTGGCCGACACCACCGAGTACGGCATCGTGCGCATCATCTGCAGTGACACGGCGGCGGCGCTCGCGGCGCTCGACGCCGGCGGCTACCGCGCGATCAAGACCAAGGTCATGGCCATCGCCGTGCCCCATCACCCGGGCGGCGCCGCGGACCTGCTCGAGAAGCTCGACGACCTCGACGTGGACATCGAGTACTTCTACTGCTTCTCCACGACCGACGACATGGCGGTGCTCGCGCTCAAGATCGCCGACCCCGCGAGCGCTGCGGAGGCGAGCTGGGCCATCGAGAAGGCTGGCTTCCACGTCTTCGAGCAGAGCGAGATCGAGTAGGGGATTGCGCTGCGGGCACAGGTTCTTCTCGCCTGATGGGGTTGCCATACAATCGATGTATGGCAACCCCATCTCATATGTATTTTCCCGTAGAGCTTGGTCGTCATATCATGGAACGAGAAGAACACGCGTCCCGGGAGGTGTCCCTATGATTCTTGGTCTTGGCGTTCCTGAGCTTGCCGTCATCCTGCTTGTGGTGCTTGTGATCTTTGGGCCCAAGAACCTGCCCAAGATGGGCGCCGCCATCGGCAAGACGGTCAAGAACGTGCGTCAGGGCATGGAGGACGACGAGCCGGATCCCATTGAGGAGCCCTCCGTCTCCCACGCCGAGTCCAGCAAGGATGACACTGACGCCTAGCGTCTCTCGCCCACACGCCTTCCTCCTGCGCCCCCGGACCCTTTCCCTCCGGGGGCGTTTTCGTTGCCTAAATGGGGTCAGGTCCTTTTAGGTAAGCTCACCGAGGAGGGTGACTGCGCGCTCGGCGAGCGGGGAGAGGGCACGGTCTGCCTTCCAGACCACGGCGGCGCGCGAGTCGAGGTCCTTCTCGGCAAGCGTCTTTATGAAGCAGGGACCGGTGTCGCATATGGTGAGAAGCGAGCGCGGCACGAGGCCCACTCCCAAGCCTGCCGCCGCGCAGGAGCAGACGCTGCGGGCGTCCTCGGTGACGCAGAAGGGCTCACGGTTCTGGCCCAAGTCAATGACAGCTGCCGTTCGAGAGTCGCAGACGATTGGCACGTCCTCGAGCTGAGCGAGAGGGACCGTGAGCTCGTCGCCGCGCTCGAGCGCTGGCGGCATGACTGCCACGAGCGGCTCGGTCGGGGCGTAGCGGGTGCGCAGGCCCTGTGTGGAAAAGGGCGTGCGCACGACGCCGATCTCCGCAATGCCGCTGGTCACGAGCTCGAGGACCTCGGGGACGCTGCCCTCGCGCAGCTCGAGAGCGACGTTGGGCGCGAGTGAGGAGAGCTCTGCGAGGCGCGTCCCCGGCGCGAGGCCGGCGGCGGAGTCGCAGACCGCGAGGCAGAGCGTGCCCGTGAGGCCCTTGCCCACGCTCGATACCTCGCGTGCCGTGGCCGTTGCCATGGCGAGGATGCGCGTCGCGCGCTCGTGGAGAAGCCTTCCCGCCTCGGTGAGCGTGACGCCGCGCGGGCCGCGGCGCACGAGCTGCGTGCCCAGCTCGCGCTCGAGCTGGGCGAGCTCGTAGGAGAGAGGCGGCTGGGAGATGTGCAGGCGACGGGCTGCGGCCGTGATCTGACCCTCCTCGGCAATGACGACGAAGTACTCGAGCTGCTTGAGATTCACCGATTCTCCTTTGGGATGGCTGGCTATAGTTAGATTGTATTGCTCCGGGTACTTTGAGCGATGGTCATAGTGTGTTGCAAACTGCTGCGTAACATGGTGCTGAGCTAGAAGAAACGAAATCGAATGCAGTTGTGAAGCCTTTGCGTAGGACAAATCATAGTTTTGTCAACCCTCTTTCCATGAACGGTAGAAATGGGTATAACGAGCGTGTCGTACTACGAAAGGAGGGAAGGCATGACCAAGATCAAGGACATGAGCAAGCGCGAGCGCAAGGTGCTCGACGCGTGCCACAACGGCTGGTTCATGAGCGGCGAGTATCGCGCCATCATGGACGGTCACGAGCGCAGCTTCAACGCTG
>CASFQX010000083.1 GCA_949296375.1 uncultured Olsenella sp. | reverse complement strand
GTTCCCCGGCCTCACCACCCCGGACGAGTCCTATCACGGCATCGTCTATGCCGAGAAGTTCGGTCAGGCCGGCGCCTTCATCACCAAGGCGACCTCGCAGCTCATGCGCGACCTCGGCTCCATCCAGAGCCCGCAGAACGCGTTCTACCTCAACATGGGCCTCGAGAGCCTGCACGTGCGCATGCCGCGCCACTTTGCCAACGGCCTCGCCGTGGCGGAGTACCTTGCGGGTTCCGACAAGGTGACCTCGGTGCGCTTCCCGCACCTGGCCGGTGACCCGTATCACGAGCTCGCCCAGAAGTACCTGCCTGAGGGCGGCTCCGGAGTGGTGTCATTCGAGCTGGCCGGCGGCCGTGCGGCTGCCGAGAAGTTCATGGCGGCGCTGCGTCTTGCCGCGATCGAGACGCACGTTGCCGACGCGCGAACCTGCTGCCTGCACCCGGCCTCCGCGACGCACCGTCAGATGAACGACGAGGAGCTGGTTGCGGCTGGTATTTCTCCGGCCATGGTGCGCTTCTCGTGCGGCCTGGAGGACAGCGCCGATCTCATCTCCGACATCGAGCAGGCCCTCGCCGCGATCTAGCGACTTTGACGCAAAGACCGGCCCGCCTCATCCCCGTGCTCAGACAGCTTGCTTCGCAAGAACTGCGCGCGGGATGAGGCGGGCCGGTCTCTGCGTCCCTAGCTCGTGGCGGCGCCTTTGCCGAGGGGCTTACTCGGCAACCTCCAGGAGCTCGATGTTGAAGTTGAGGGCCTTGCCGGCCATCTCGTGGTTCATGTCAAAGGTGATGTTGCCGTCCTCAACGGCCGCCACGACGGCGGGGAAGGGCTGTCCCATGGGGGAGGAGAGCATCACGCGGTCGCCAACGGAGAGCTCCTCGGCGCCGGGCATCTGAGCCACGGGAACGGTCTGGACGAGGCGCTCGTCGCGCTCGCCGTAGGCCTCGGCGGGCTCCAGGCGCACGTCCACCACCTGGCCGACCTCCATCTCGCGCACGGCCTCGTCAAAGCCCTTGATCATCTGACCGGCCATGCAGGTGAAGGCCAGCGGCTCGCCGCGGTCGCGGGAGGAGTCGAACTTCGTTCCGTCATCGAGCGTGCCCACGTAGTGGACCTTTACCTTCTTGCCCTCGTTGCTCATGGGGCTCCTTTCTTTTGGGTTCCACTGATTCTGACAGAACAAGTCAGTGTGTACTTTGCCCAAGTGTGCACAGACGTCATATCGACGCGGGATTCGCAGAAAAAAGCCGTCTGTGTACAATCCGCAAATCTAGTCGCGCTCGGCGCGCTCCCATATGGGATCCCAGCAGTGCTCGGACATGACCGTGTCGCGCAGCGTCGACCACGAGGATGCCGTGAGCTGAGCGGGGGTGAGCTCGACGCCAAGAAGCCTCTCAACGGAGCCCCGCTCAAAGACGTACAGGTCACGGTCATAGTCCCAGCCGTCGTCCTCGATCTCGACGACCGAGACAGTGCTCACGTCGCTCATCGTGCACATGAGGGCAACAACATCAAAGACGAGGGCGCGGTCGATGTGGTCATCGTCGTGCGCGACGTAGTCACGATTCTCGTACTGATAGGTGAGCGTCAGGGTTCCCGTCGCAGCGTCACCCGTTGCCTCCGTGAGGTAGGAGCCCAGAGGCAGGGCCCGAGCGAGCTCGGTGATGCGCGCGCCGTCAGAGAGGGTGGTTCCCACATAGCCCTCGAGGGTTCCCGGGGCAAGCGCCTGCACCTCGGAGGTGGGGCCGGTGCCGCTCTGCGCGGGAGCGCCGTTTCTGTTGCCCGAGCCATTCTGCGACCCCGTGCCCTGGCCGTTTCCTGCGCCAGTTCCCTGCGTGTCGGACGTGTCGGTCGTCTGGTTCGTCGTGGTCGTGTCCTCGGGTGTTGCCTCGTCGGTGTAGACGGTGTCGTCGGGCTGGTCGACCTGCTGGACGTTCTGCGACGTCTGGCCCTGGTAGTCGTTGAGAGCTCGCTGCGCACCCAGCATGTTGAACGCGAGGAAGCCGACGATGCCCACTACAACGAGCACGCCAGCCACAATGGCCGCAATCTTCCCTGCCGACCAGCGCTTGGGCGCCGCTGCGGTCGAAGGGGTCGCCGCGGGGGAGGGCGCTGCCGGGGGAGTCAGGACCGTCGTGGGTTCGGCGCCATCCTGCCAGAGGTGGGCCTCCGCCTCATCGTATGTGCCAGGCTCGACTGGTGCGGGCGCGCTCGCCCAGGCGTCGCCGCCCGGGACGTCCGTGGTGCCCCTCTCGCCCATGACGTCATCTAGGCTGGTCACAGCCTCACAGGTTTTCGCATAGGCCTCGCCCTCGCTCATGCCCTGGGCAACGTAGTCGTCAAAGCGTGCGACGAGGTTCCCGTAGATCTCCTCCTTGAGCTCGATGGTCTCGGCGTCGAGCGTACGCCCCACGAAGAGGTGCTCGACGTACATCCTGATGTCGCCTCTGCCGCTCATTTGATGCCTCCGCTCTGTCTGAGAAGCCGGTCAATGATGGTTCTCGCGCGGACCCACCGCGATGTTGCCTCCGCGAGCTCCGTCTGCCCGCCCTCCGTGATGTGGTAGTACTTGCGCCGAGCGCCCTGGGACTCGTTGCCCCAGTAGCTCTCCACGAACCCCTGGCTCTCAAGCCTCTTGAGGCTCGTGTAGAGCGAGGGCTCCTTCATCTCGTAGGCTCCCTCGCTGCCCTGGGCAACGCCCTTGAGAATCTCGTAACCGTAGGAGTCGCCTCTGGAGAGTGCACACAGCACGATAGCGTCGATGTTGCCGCGGATGAGGTCGCTTTCCGCATCTCTCGTCGTCATGGGTCACCTCCTCGACCGTCGTTGATAACAGTGTATCCACAAGTACTATGTCTGTCGATATACCTTTTGAGAAATATAACTGCGAGAGGCGAGGTTTACGGGGTGAGAGGCATGAGCCACGGAGACCCCAGCCAATGCGCTATCCTTCTGAGAGCTAGGAAAGGAGGGTTGGCGTGAATCACCGGGAAGACGGCTTTGTGGGGGTCTTTGATTCGGGAGTGGGCGGCATCAGCGTGCTTCGCGCCCTTGTCTCGGAGCTGCCGCACGAGGACTTCCGCTTCTTCGGGGACTCCGCCAACGCGCCCTATGGCGAGAAGACCGAGGGTCAGGTGCTCGACCTCTCTCGCGGCATCGTCGAGGGCTTTCTCGAGGACGGCGCAAAGGCGATCGTGATCGCCTGCAACACCGCGACGTCGGTTGCCGCCGCCGCCCTTCGGTCCGCCCACGCCGACGTCCCGATCATCGGCATCGAGCCCGCCCTCAAGCCGGCAGCACGCGCGCTCCCGCACGGGATGATTCTCGTGATGGCTACCGAGGTGACGCTGCGTCTTGAGAAGTACCACGAGCTCGTGCGCGCCTGGGGAGGGGAGTGCGAGGTCGTCCCCGTGCCGTGCCCTGGCCTCGCCGCCCGCATCGAGAGGGGCAGCCTCGACGCCCCCGACGTCCGGGAGATGATCGAGGGCTACGTGGGGCCGTACGCGGGGAAAGTCGACGGCGTGGTGTTGGGCTGCACGCACTACCCGTTTGTGAGGAGACAGATCGCGGAGGTCCTCGGTTCGGACGTGAGCTTCTTCGACGGCGGAGCCGGAACGGCTCGCCAGTTGCGAGCCCGCCTCGAGGAGGAGCGTCTCCTTGCCGCTCGCGAGCGTGATGGACGAGTCGAGTTTGCCTCGAGCCTGGACACGCCCGAGGAGCTCGAGCTCTATCGCAGCTTTTTCGATCTCTCCGTTTAGAGAGAAACGCTTTTAGGCGTTTTTTTTCGCAACGCGCCAAGTATCACCAATTTGGTGACATTTATCTACCTGCGATTTCTCAGTCAGCTTATGGGCGGATACTCGAGGGTTGGCAATAAAACCACCTAAAAACGGAACGCCCCTCGTTCTGAAGACGAACGAGGGGCGAAAGGTGCAAATCGCGGAAGCGTTACGCGCGCTTCTTTCCCCAGAAGAAGAGGGCAACGGTACCCGGGCCGGTGTGGACGCCGATGGTGGCGCCGATGGGGAAGATCTCGACCTTGCCGTCGAGCTTGGGGAACTTCTCCTCGACGCGGCGCGCGACCTCCTGGGCGTCGTCGATGCACTCGGACTGGGAGATGAAGCACTTGCCGGAGTAGTCGAGGCCGCCCTCGGCGAGCTCCTCCATCTTCTCAACCACGCGGTTGATGGCCTTGGCCTTGGTGCGGATCTTCTCCTTCACGGCAAGCGAGCCGTCGGGTTCCACGTCCATGACGGGGCAGATCTTGAGCATGCCGCCCACGAGGCCGGACGCCTTGGAGATGCGCCCGCCGCGCACGAAGAACGTCAGGTCGGACGAGAAGAACCAGTGCTGAACCTCGCTCTTGTGCTCCTCGGCCCAGGCGGCGAGCTCGTCGATGCCCATGCCGGCATCGCGAAGGCCCGCCATCTTGTCCACAAGCATTCCGTAGCCGGAGGAGGCGGCGATGGAGTCGATCACGATGACCTTGCGGTCGGGGTACTTCTCGGCGAGCTGATCGCGGGCGGTGCAAGCGGAGTTGTAGGTGCCCGAGATGCCCGTGGAGAGCGTCACGTGCAGGACGTCCTTGCCCGCCGAAAGGAACTTCTCGAAGTGTTCCATGTAGTCACCGGCGCTGATCTGCGAGGTCTTGGCCTCGGCCCCGGCGAGCATCTTCGCATAGAGGTCCGCGGGGGAGTTGGTGGCGCCAAAGTCGTCCTTGCAGACCTCGCCGTTGAGGTAGTAGTTGAAGAGCACATACTTGATGTTGCGGCTCTCGAGCCAGTCGTGCGTGAGGTCGACCGTGGAGCAGCAGCTGAGAACGTAGTCGGACATGGGTCCCCCTTTGATAGCCAGTGGCACACAGCATAGCGCACCTTTACCGAGCCCGCGAGCCCGGTGAAGGTGCGCAGGGTGAGCCTAGATTGTCTACAGGCCCATCTCTGCCTTGAGGCGCGCCAGGTCGTCCTCCACGGCGGCGTCGCTCACGGCGCTCGCGTACTTGGCCTCGAGGACCGCGGCGTCGTCGACGGGCTCGGTGGTGAGCTCGCTCATGGCGTTGGCGG
>CASFQX010000082.1 GCA_949296375.1 uncultured Olsenella sp. | reverse complement strand
GAGCGGCAGGCCCGTGGCCTCGGCGACGTCCTGCAGGAAGACCGTGTTGCAGCCCTGGCCGATGTCGGAGGTGGCGGAGTAGACCACGGCGCGGCCGTCCTCCACGCGGATCTTGCAGCGGCCGGCGTCGGGCAGGCCCACGCCCACGCCCGCGTTCTTCATCGCGCACGCGATGCCGGCGTGGCCGGGGTGCGCCTCGTAGACGTCCTTCACGGCCAGCAGGGTCTCCTTGAGGGCGGTGGAGCGGTCGGCGATCTGGCCGTTGGGCAGGACCTTGCCCGGCTCGATGGCGTTGCGGTAGCGAATCTCCCACGGGGAGATGCCCACCTCGTCGGCGAGAAGGTCGATGAGGCTCTCCAGCGCAAACTCGCTCTGGCAGACGCCGAAGCCACGGAACGCGCCGGCGGGCGGGTTGTTGGTGTACCAGCCATAGCCACGGATGTCGGTGTTCTGGTAGCAGTACGGGCCCACGGAGTGCGTGCAGGCGCGCTCGAGGACCGGGCCGCAGAGCGACGCGTAGGCGCCGGTGTCGAAGTTGATCTCGCAGTCCAGGCCCACGAAGGTACCGTCCTCGTCGCACCCGAGGGTGAAGGTGCCCTCCATGTAATGGCGCTTGGGGTGGAAGTTGATGGACTCCTGGCGCGTGAGGCGCACCTTGACGGGACGGTCCACCGCGAGCGCGGCGAGCGCGGCCAGGTGCTGCACGGAGACGTCCTCCTTGCCGCCAAAGCCGCCGCCCACGAGCATGGTCTCCACGACCACCTTCTCGGGAGTGGCGTCCCAGCCCAGCATGTGGGCGATCTCCTTGCGGGAGTCGTAGGCGCCCTGGTCGGACGAGCACACCTTGACGCCGCCCTTGTACGGGAAGGCGACGGCGCACTCGGGCTCGAGGAACGCGTGCTCGGTGAACGGCGTCTTGAAGGTGCGCGTCACCTTGTGCGCGGCGCCGGCGAGCGCGGCGGCAGCGTCGCCGCGGACCACGTGGCGCTGCTGGCAGATGTTGTTCTCGGGCGTGACCCAGTTGCCAAAGGCGAGGTAGGGCTTATGGAGCACGGGCGCGTCCTCGGCACGGGCCTCCTCGATGGAGCGGACGGGCTCGAGGACCTCGTACTCCACCTTGACGGCGCGCTTTGCCTTCTCGAGCGTGGCCGCATCCTCGGCCACCACCAGGGCAATGGCGTCGCCCACGCAGTGGGTGACGTCGCCCTCGGCCGTCATGACGTCCCAGTCGTAGAGCAGGTGGCCAACGGCGTTCACGGGCACGTCAGCGGCTGTGAGCACGGCGAGGACACCCGGCATGGCGCGGGCCTTCTCGGCGTCGATCTTGACCACGCGGGCGCGCGGGTACTTGGAGCGCACGGCGCTGGCGTAGGTGAGATCGGGGAAGTCGCGCTCATCGATGTCGTCGGGATACTTGCCGTAGCCCAGGACCTTGCGGCGCACGTCCACGCGGAAGGCGCGCTTGCCCACGCCGTAGTCGTCGCCGCGCTCGAGCTCGGGGTCGATGTCCTTCTCGCCCCGCAGGATGGCGGCGGCGAGCAGGATGCCCTCGATGATCTTCTTGTAGCCGGTGCAGCGGCAGACGTTGCCGCGGATGGCCACCTTGACCTGGTCCTCGGTGGGGTCGGGCACCTTGTGGATGAGGGCCGCGCCCGCCATGACCATGCCGGGGATGCAGAAGCCGCACTGGACGGCGCCCACGGCGCCGAAGGCGTAGACGAAGGCCTCCTGCTCCTCGTGGGGCAGGCCCTCCACGGTCACGATGTCGCGACCGTTTGCCAGGCGCGTGGTGAGGACGCACGCCTTGGTGGCGCGGTCGTCCACGAGCACGGTGCAGGTGCCGCACGCGCCCTCGGAGCAGCCGTCCTTGACGGAGGTGAGCTTGAGGTCGTCGCGCAGGTAGCGAAGGAGCGGCTT
>CASFQX010000081.1 GCA_949296375.1 uncultured Olsenella sp. | reverse complement strand
TCACCTGCGGGAGCGTACCCGTCCCCTTTTGGCAGGTCGCTACAGGACCATTTGCATGAGTAGGTTGATGAGCTGGTCGATGGGCATGGGGTTTTCCTCGGCGGTCCAGGTGCGGATGATCGCAAGGATGCCGGAGAGGTAGAACTCGCGCACCACGCGCCGCGCCTGCTCGTCCAGCTCAGCCTCGGGCAGGAAGAAGCGGTCCACGAGCGGGCTGATGATCTCCTTGAGTCGGCCGGAGAACGCCGGGTCCCCGTGAGGGCCGAGAAGGACGCGCGTGTAGTCGCGCGAGCGCTGCGCCAGGCGCAGAATGAGGCTCATGTGCTGCGAGAACTCGAGCTTCTCGCCCTTGAGCAGGCGCTCGTTCACCAGGCGCTCGATGTTGCCGAGCACCATGCTCTCGATCTCCTCCAGCAGCTCGTAGACATCGTGATAGTAGAGATAGAAGGTTGCGCGGTTGTAACCGGCGCGGTCGGTGATCTCGCGCACTGAGATCTTCTCGACGGGCTTCTCGGAGTAGAGCTCCCAGAACGCCTGGCGAAGGTTGGCACGCGTCTGCTCGGTGACCTTCGGCTGCTTCTTCACGTTTCCTCCCGATGTGGAAAAGGGACTGTCCCTTTTCCACATTTGCGCGACACTTGCGGGGCGGCTGTCGAGCGCGGGTTCTTCTCGCCGTCCCTTCTCAGTATACTTCAATTTAGACAACACGCTGTCGAGTAATCGAGAGCTTGGACTATCGGGGGCGACGATGGCCTACATCGAGTTCAGGGACGTGGTTCGCAGTTACGGCAGCGGATCGGCAAAGATCAACGCGCTCGATGGCGCGAGCTTCGTCGTCGAGAAGGGCGAGCTCGCCGTGATTCTGGGCGCCTCGGGCGCAGGCAAGACCACGGCGCTCAACATCCTGGGTGGCATGGACAGCGCCACGTCGGGCCTTGTCTCGGTTGACGGCAGAGACATCTCAAACGCCGGCGAGAATGACCTCGTGCTGTATCGCCGCGCTGACGTTGGGTTTGTCTTCCAGTTCTACAACCTCGTGCCCAACCTCACCGCACTCGAGAACGTGGAGCTGGCAACCCAGATCTGCCCGGACTCGCTGGATCCCGCGGACACGCTGGCCAAGGTTGGTCTCGCGGAGCGCCTGAACAACTTCCCGGCACAGCTCTCTGGCGGCGAGCAGCAGCGCGTCTCCATCGCGCGCGCCCTGGCCAAGAACCCCAAGCTGCTGCTCTGCGACGAGCCCACCGGCGCCCTAGACTACCAGACGGGCAAGCAGATTCTGCAGCTCCTCCAAGACACCTCGCGCCGCGAGGGCATCACAATCGTGATCGTCACGCACAACGCGGCGCTCGCCGACATGGCCGACCGTCTCATCCGCTTCAAGAGCGGTCAGGTCACGTCGATGACCACAAATCCGGCGCCCAAGCCCATCTCAGAGATCGAGTGGTAGACCATGTCCGCCCGCCCGAAAGCGAACTCGGCGTTTGCCAAGGGGATCTCGCGCACCGTGCGCGGGAGCCTCAAGCGCTTTCTGGCGCTCGTTACCATCACGGCGCTTGGCGTGACCATGCTCGTGGGTCTGCGCGCAGCCTGCGTTGACCTGCGAAACTCTGCCGACGCGTTCTTTGACGAGCAGGGCCTCTTTGACGTGCGCGTGCAGTCCACCCTCGGTCTCACGGACGAGGACGTTGCGGCGCTCGCGGCGCTTGACGGCGTGGACGTTGCGGAGGGCGGCTGGGTGGAGACCGCCTATACCACGGTTGGTTCCGCTGCCGAGAAGGTCGACGTCAAGGCGCTCTCGCCCGCCGGGATGAACGAGCCCCTGCTCCTTGAGGGGAGCTTTCCCGAGCGAGCTGATGAGATAGCCGTGACCAGGCGCTATCTGGACGACGCGGGCCTCAGCCTGGGGGACACCGTGACCTTCCGCGGCTCAGATGACGGCGAGGAGGACGCGACCGAGGTCTTTGAGCGGCGCGACTACGTGATCTGCGGCGTGGTGCTCGACCCGATGGAGATCAACGCCGGCGAGGGCGCGATGTCGTTCCGCTCGAGCGGCGGCTCACAGTACTCGTTCTTTGTGACGAGCGACAGCGTCATCGACCAGAACGTCTACACGGTGGCCTACCTCACGGTCGAGGGCGCCGAGGCGCCGCTGTGCTACTCGGGGGAGTACGAGCAGATCGTCGACGAGGTGTTCCAGAGCGTGGAGGGCGCGCGCGCCGAGCGCGAGCGTGCCCGCGGCGACCAGATTCGCGCAGACGCAAACGCCGAGGTGGATGACGCCGAGGCGGAGGCGCTCGAGGAGTTGGCGGAAGCCGAGGCGGAGCTCGACGACGCTCAGCGCGAGCTGGACGAGGGGCGTGCTGAGGTTGCCGACGGCCAGCGAGAGCTGGACGAGCAGCGCGAGGATGCCCTGGCGCAGCTCGATGACGCGCAGGCCACGATTGACGAGAACCGCCGCGAGCTCGAGGACGGTGCCGCGGAGTACGAGGCGGGCCTCGCCGAGTACGAGGAGGGGCTCGCCGCATACGAGGAGGCGCTGCCAGGCGCCGAGCAGCAGCTTCGTGACGGCCAGGCGGCGCTCGATGCCGCGCGGGAGAACGTGAGCGGCATCGAGATCGCGGACGGCCTGACGATCGGCGACCTCGAGGCGCAGCGCGACGAGGCCCAGGCGGCCGTTGACTCTCTGCCAAAGACCATCGCGGGGCTCGATGACAGCGCGGAGAGCGTTGCCGCGGGCATCGACCAGCTCGCCGCCGCGCTCAAGGGCATGATGGGCATGGACATGGGGCTCGGCGCGCTGGCAACCCAGGCACGCGAGGCCTGGGCAGCCGTCGAGGCAGTTGACCCGGCGGACGAGGAGGCCGTGGAGGCGGCTACCGCCGCTTACGCCGACGTGCTCTCACAGGCGTCGGATACGCTCACGCCCATCTCGTCGCTCCTCGCGGGGCAGCTTGCCGGGATTGACCAGCAGCTTGCGTCGCTCGACGAGAAGATCGGCGAGCTTGACGCGTCCATCGAGGCAAACGAGACCGAGCTCGCGGAGGTTGTGGAGAAGATCGGGGAGCTCCAGGAGGCGGACCCGGAGGCGCCCGAGCTCACTGAGCTTCTCGCCAGGCAGCAGGAGCTCGAGGAGGCGCTCGTTGTCCAAAACGAGAAGCGCGACGGCCTTCAGGCCCAGCGTGACGGCCTTCAGACCCAGCGTGACGCCTATGCCGGCTATCAGGAGGGTATCGACCGGATCGTCTCCTTCGGCAGCGCGGACGCCCCGGATGGCCAGAACGCCGCGGCACTCGCGAGCGGACGCGTCCAGGCGGCTGCCGGTCTCGCGCAGGCCGAGGCGGGCCTGCCGCAGCTAGATCAGGCCATCGAACAGGCGAGAAGCGCCGTGGAGGCGGAGTTTGCCGCGCAGCAGGCGACCATAGACCAGGGTTGGCGAGATCTCTGGGATGCCTACGACCAGCTCGAGGCCGCGCGCGTTCTTCTCGCCGAGAGCGCCCAGCAGATAGCGGACGGCCGCGCCCAGCTCGCGGAGGGCCAGGCAGAGCTCGACCGGCAGCGCGCCGACGCCCTGGCCCAGCTGGCGGACGCGCAGGCCCAGCTCGATGACGCCCTGGCGGAGATCGCCGACGGGCAGGCTGAGCTCGACGAGGGTCGTGCCACCTTCGAGCAGGAGCGTGACGACGCCCTGGCAGAGATCGCCGACGCGCGCGAGGAGATTGCGGACCTCCCCGACGCCACCTGGTACGTGCAGGACCGCTCGAGCCTCTCGAGCTACGCGAGCGTTGACTCCGACGCCTCCTCGATCGAGGCGCTCGGCACCGTGCTGCCCATCGTATTCTTCATCGTGGCGGTGCTCGTGAGCCTTACCACGATGACACGCATGGTGGAGGAGGAGCGCGGGCTCATCGGCATCTACAAGGCGCTCGGGTATGGCCGCGCGCGCATCCTCTCCAAGTACGTGTTCTACGCGCTTGCCGCCTGCCTCGTGGGATGGCTCATCGGCACCCTTCTGGGCTTTGTGGTGCTGCCAACGATCATCTTCCGCATCTTTGCCACGATGTACGCGCTTCCGAGCTTCAGCTACGGCTTCGATGCCATCTACTCGCTGGTCTCGCTCGCCCTGTTCATCGTGGGTATCGTGGGCGCCACGGCCCTCACCTGCCGGCACGAGATGAGGGAGACGCCCGCCTCCCTCATGCGGCCCAAGGCCCCCAAGGCCGGCTCGCGCATCCTCTTTGAGTACATCGGCCCGCTCTGGCGGCGTCTGAGTTTCCTCGGCAAGGTGACGGCGAGAAACCTCTTCCGCTACAAGCAGCGCTTCTTCATGACGACGCTCGGCATCGGGGGCTGCGTGGCGCTTCTCGTCACGGGCTTTGGCATTCGGGACACGGTGATCTCGCTCTCGCCGCGCCAGTACGGGGACGCTGGCGTGATTCGCTACGACCTCATGGCGGTCACGAACACGGACGACCTAGAGGCGGTGAGCGAGGAGCTCCTCGCCAGCGACGAGGTGTCTGACCTGGTGCGGGTTTACATCGACAGCCTCAGCGTGAGCTTTGGGGACGACAGCGAGACCGTGCAGCTCATGGTGGTGCCCGAGGGCGAGAGCCTTGACGGCTACGTGCGGCTCGCGGAGGAGTCTGGGGCGGAGATCTCGCTCGAGAGCGAGGGTGCGGTCATCACCAAGAACGCCGAGCAGGTCATGGGCTTCTCGCCGGGGGACGAGCTCGCGCTGCAGGACTCCACACTCGCCGAGGGCGAGACGGAGGCGGGGGCGGTGACGCTCAACTACCTGAGCAACACGCTCTTCATGACCGAGGATGCCTATGAGGAGGCGTTTGAGAAGGACTTTGAGGCAAACGGCGTGCTCGCGCACCTCACGGGGACGGCTGACGAGCAGGTGGCCTTCTCGGAGCGGCTCTCGGAGGACGGGCGCTTCCTCTCGGTGCTCTCCACACAGAAGCTGGTGAACGACTTCTCGAGTGCGTTCACGCTGATAAACACCGTGGTCTATGTGGTCATCGTCCTCGCTGCGGCGCTCTCGTTCACGGTGGTCTTCACGCTGTCCAACACCAATATCTCCGAGCGCGCCCGCGAGCTGGCCACCCTCAAGGTGCTGGGCTTCAAGCCGCCCGAGGTGCACGGCTACATCAACAAGGAGACGCTCATCCTCACGGCAATCGGCGTGGTCATCGGCCTGCCCGTGGGCTATGCGCTGGCCCGCAGCCTCACGACGATTCTGCGCATGCCGTCGCTGTACTTCGACGTGGTGGTGAGTCCGCTCACGTACGTGATTGCGGCGGCCATGGCCTTTGTGTTCACGCTGATCGTGAACCTCATCACCAACCGCGCGCTCGACAAGATCGACATGGTCGGCGCCCTCAAGTCAGCCGAGTGACCTGCCAAAAGGGGACGGGTACGCTCCCGCAGGTGAAACCTGCCAAAAGTTGCTCACTTTTGGCAGGTTTCACCTGCGGGAGCGTACCCGTCCCCTTTTGGCAGGTCAGGACTCGCGCTGGGCGAGGAAGGCGCGCGTGCGGGCCTCGCGCGGATGGTTGATAACCTGCTCGGCCGGCCCCTCCTCCACGATCACTCCGCCGTCCATGAAGATCACGCGGTCTGCGACCTCGCGCGCAAACCCCATCTCGTGAGTGACGATCACAAGCGTCATGTTCTCTGCGGCGAGCTGCTTGATGACGCGCAGGACCTCGGCCGTGAGCTCCGGGTCCAGCGCGCTCGTGGGCTCGTCGAAGTAGACGATGTCCGGATGCAGGGCCAAGGCGCGGGCGATGCTCGCGCGCTGCTGCTGACCACCGGAGAGCTGACAGGGTACCTTGTCCTCGTTGCCGGCCAGTCCCATCTTGGCGAGAAGCGCCCTGGCCTCTGCCTCGGCCTCGGCACGGTCGCGCTTCTGCACGCACACGGGCGCGTCCATTACGTTGCGCAGCACCGAGAAGTGCGGGAACAGGTTGTAGTTCTGGAACACCAGACCAAAGCGGGCGCGTGCCGCGGCCAGCACGTTCTTGTCGCCGTACGTGCCGTTGCGGACAACTTCCACGTCCTCGTAGGAGAGGTCGCCGCCGTCCAGGCGTTCGAGCAGCGTGAGGCAGCGCAGCAGGGTGGACTTGCCGCCGCCGGATGGTCCGATGATGGCCACGACCTCGCCGGGCGCCACGGAGAGCGAGATATCGTGCAGGACCTCCACGTCGCCAAAGCTCTTGCGCGCGTGCGCGAGGGAGACGATTGCGCGCGCCTCGTCCTTCTCGGCGGCGCTCGCGTCTGCGCTTGTGTTCGTGCTTGCGCTAGTCATGGTAGTAGCTCAGCTTTCTCTCGATGCGCCCGGCGACGAAGTCGATGAGCAGGTTGAAGATCCAGTAGAACGCGGCGGCGATGGCAAAGGGCAGCATGGACACCTGGCTTGCCACGAGCTGCTTGGCCACGGTGAACATCTCGATGACGCCGATGGAGAATGCGAGTGAGGTGTCCTTGACCAGCGTGATGACCTCGTTGGTCATGGACGGCATGATGCGCTTGACCACCTGCGGCAGCACGATGCGGCAGAAGGTCTGCGCGCGCGAGTAGCCCAGGATCTGGGCGGCCTCGTGCTGGCCGCGGGGGATGGACTGGATGCCGGAGCGGTAGATCTCGGCGAAGTAGGCCGCGTAGTTGATGATGAAGGCAACGATTGTGGCGTACCACTTGCTGTCCGTGGTGAGACGGATGCCAAAGACGTAGTACGGCACAAAGTAGATTGCAAACATCTGCAGCATGAGCGGGGTGCCGCGCATGATGGAGATGTACAGGCGGGCGAGAAGCGCGAGCGGCTTGAAGCGGCTCATGCGTGCAAAGGCTACGAGCATGCCGAGCGGCAGCGATCCCAGCAGGGTGAACGCGAAGATCTGAAGGCTGACGAGAAAACCCTCGCCGAGCATTGCTGTCATGGTGAGCGTGTCCACGCTGATCCTTTCTTGCGATGTGGAAATGGGTCCGTCAAAAGGGCAGGAGCCCTATTTCGGAGCCCTATTTCACATCGCCCCTTTACTCACAAAGCGCCGCTGCGCGACGGCAGCGGCGCCCGGGAGGAATTCGTGAGGTGCTCTACTCGAGGCACCAGTTGTCGTAGGAGATACCGTCCTCGCCATACTTCTCGCAGAGCTCGGCGATGAAGCCGTCCTCGTCCATGGCGCGCAGGGTCTCGGTGACCTTCTCGGCGGTGGTGTCGTCGCCCTTCTTGAAGCCCACGGCGTAGTGCTCCTCGGACAGGAACTCGTCGAGCTGGACGTAGGCGTCGGGCTTGGCGGCGAGCTGGTAGGCGGCGATGGAGAGGTCGCAGGCCACGGCGTCCACGGCTCCCGACTCGAGCTGCATGAAGGCGGTGTTGTAGTCGGGGATGGTCTCGAGGCTGGCGAAGGTCGCGGCGAGGTCTGCCTGCGTGGCGTCATCGCCGGCGAGCACGTTGTAGGCGGCGGAGTCAACCTGCGTGATCACGGCCTTGCCGGCGAGGTCGTCAAAGCTCTCGATGCCGGAGTCGGCGCGCACGACGATGACCTGGCCGTTGAGCATGTACGGCTCGGAGAAGGTGTAGTCGTCCTCGCGACCCTCCATGGTGAAGCCGTTCCAGATGCAGTTGATGGCGCCGCTGTCGAGCATGGTGTCCTTGGCGTCCCAGTCGATGGGCTCGAGCTGGACCTCCCAGTCGTTGCGAGCGGCGACCTCCTGGGCGAGCTCGAGGTCAAAGCCGGTGTACTCGCCGTCGTCGCCAACGTAGCCGTAGGGCGGATAGGAGGAGTCAAAGCCAACGATCAGCGTGCCGGTGTCAACGGCCCCGGTGCCTGCCTCGGTGTCGTCGGAGCTGGCGGGAGCGCCGCCGCAGCCGGCGAGCATCGCGATGGACAGAGTCGCTGCGGCGAACGAGGTGAGGACGAACTTCCTTCTGTTCAGCATGGGAATTCCTTCCAGTGGTTCTTCTCGGCAGGGCCGGTACTTTACTCTACTAAAGCACGGACGAATATACGCTTTAGTCTGGTGGAGTGCAAGACG
>CASFQX010000080.1 GCA_949296375.1 uncultured Olsenella sp. | reverse complement strand
TCGCGTGTCTCGTGGTCGAGCTTGTTCACAAAGGTGAAGATGGGGATGCCGCGCAGCGCGCACACCTTGAAGAGCTTGACGGTCTGGGCCTCCACGCCCTTGGCGCCGTCGATCACCATCACGGCGGAGTCGGCAGCCATGAGCGTGCGGTAGGTGTCCTCGGAGAAGTCCTGGTGACCGGGGGTGTCGAGGATGTTCACGCAGTGGCCCTCGTAGGTGAACTGCAGCACGGACGACGTGACGGAGATGCCGCGCGCCTTCTCGATGTCCATCCAGTCGGAGACCGCGTGCTTGGCGCTGGCCTTGCCCTTGACCGAGCCGGCGCTCTGGATAGTGCCGGTGTAGAGCAAGAGCTTCTCCGTGAGCGTGGTCTTGCCAGCGTCAGGGTGCGAGATGATGGCAAAGGTGCGGCGAGAAGAGATCTCCTCCTCAAGGCTTGGCATGCGTTTCCTCCCGTGATGAAAAGGGACTGTCCCTTTTCATCATCTGTGCTTGATGAAAAGGGACTGTCCCCTTTCATCACGTGTGGTTTGAGCGCAGCTATTGTAGCGGATGCGTCACGACTCGTAGAGCCGCCGGTAGAGGTCGGCCGAGTCGCCGCGGCCCAGAAGCAGGTTCCGGTCTTTGATGAAGAGCACCTCGTCTGCCACCTCATCCACATTGGCAAGGATGTGCGAACTCAGGACCACGCCCCGACCTGCGCGCGCAAGCTCGCGCAGAAGCCTCGTGTTGATACCCACGTTGGTGGGGTCGAGCGCATTCATGGGCTCGTCCAGCAGCAGGTAGCGCGCACCCGTGAGATAAGCGATCGCCAGCGTAACTTGCTGCTTCATACCCTGCGAAAGCGTCCGGACGCGCTTGGCCACAAAGCCGTCCACGCCGCATCGACGCGCCATCGCCTCCACGTCCAATCCTGATCCCCAGAGGTCCGCAGCAGCTCGAAGGTGCTCGCGCACCGTAAGTGCAGGATACAGCAGCGAGGCATCCCCGGGAGCGTAGAAGACCGCGCGTCGCATCGCGGGGGTGTCACGCGGGTCGATGTCATCCACGCGCACCAGACCGCGGACACGACCCGCCCCTAGTCCCGCAAGGGCCCGCAGCAGCGTGGTCTTGCCGTATCCGTTGGGCGCGACGAGACCCGTGATCACACCCCTTCGCACCTCAAGAGATACACCGTCGAGAAGAACGTGGCTTCCGAAACCAAGGGTGAGATTCTCAGCGCTGAGCATGACGGAACTCCTTTCCGAAGGTGCCGCGAGCGCGGCGGGTATCGCGACAGAGAGATACGGCGAGAAGTGCGCAGGCGAGCGAGCAGACAAGACAGAGAGCGAGGCTCCAGAGGATCCAAGCGAGGGCGGCATCGAGTGAGCCTCTGACGATGAGCTCTCCCCCTACGACAAACAGGCAGGGCTGCGAGGGGTCGCCCAAGCCGTTGCGAACGAGCGCCACGAGCACGGCGGCAGCCCAGGCTACGAGGCAGACGCCCGAGCCCGGAAACGCAACGGAAGCCGCAACCCCGCGAAACAGCCGCCGCCCGCGTACGGGAACCTGCCTGATGAGACCACGTTGCGCTTGCCAGACGAGCACGGAGCCTGCGGCGGCGGCAGGGGCCGCCATGAGGGCCGGAGGGATGAGCGTCGAGACAAACCCCAGGTACGAGAACGGCGAGAGCTCGGCTGCGCTCAGCAGCACGCGCGGGTCGCCCGAGGACGCCAGGGCCGAGAAGTACGCGGCGCGCGCCTCGGCCTCCCCCGCTTCAAGGGGCCCGTCTTCACCCAGCTCCCCCGCCCGAATGCGCTCTGCTCGCCATGCCTCGAAGGCGGCCGCCTCGCGAGCGAACGTGGCATCGTCCGAAGCGAAGGCAACCTCCCGCAGTCGCGCAGCCTCTTCCTCCTCGGCGGCGGAGGGGACCGTTCCATCCGCGCCGAGCGTCATGCTGGCTTGTCGATAACGGTTCCCATACGCCTCCCGCGTGAAGGAGTCCATACCGGTTCGGAGCCCCAGCACCCCCGGGGCGAGGCACACCGCCAGTGCCAGCACCGCAAGGCACGGCAAAAGCGCTCCACGTCGCAGGACGAGCAAACACACCGCGAGAAGTCCGGCGCCCTCGCGAGCCGCCGCGTGACTCCGACCGCTTGAGAAATGAGCACCGTGCGCAGGGGCGCCCGGTCGCACGTTCTTCTCGCCGGACGCGCCCCCTCCGCCCGTTCTGCGCCGGATGGCACTCCGGCTCTTGAAAAGAATGGCCGCGGACAGAGCCGTCGCAAGCACCGCCGAGGACGCGCCCAGCACCAAAACTCCCGTAATAGGCGCGATGCGCGCATCCGGGACGAGGCTGTTGAGCATGTTCACCTGATAGCCCCAGCCGCCCATGACGCGCGGCGCGTCGAGGTAGGTGCTCGGCAACCAGAGCAGCAGGTCGCCCAGCGGGGAGAGGCTCCCGTAGTGGCCAGGGATGAGCGGCACGAGCGCAATCAGAGCGCACGCCGCCACCCCGGCCACAAGACGGCGGGTCAGCACGAGACCGAGTTCCACGACAAGCGCCAGAAACAGGGCGACGAGCAGGTAGAACGCAGCCGTTCCAGCAAGCGTGGCACCAGCGGTCGTGAGCACCGGATCCCCCTCACGGAAAAAGGCGACCGGGTAGGATAGGTCACCGATGCCGTTGCGCAGCGCCGCCACGAGGGCGAGCGGCAGCCTCGTCAGCGCCACCGCGAGCCATCCGGCAGCGGCGGATATGCCTACGCCAAGCGCCGAGACGAGGCCGCGGGCCACCGGGACGGCACCGAGCAGCCGCTCTCCTGCCCGCCATCGGGCGGTGCAGGCTATGGCGGCGATCATCGGCACGAGGGCGAGCACGTAGGCCTCGCGTCCGGTTTCACTGCCAGTCTCAACGTCAGCGGGCCGAGCGAGGACGTCCAGCGCGTCACTCAGGAGCGGGACGCACAGGTGATCCTGCCAACGGCTGGAGAGAAGCACGAGCGCCGGCATCTCGTCGAGGCTTTCGTAGAGCCGCGGCTCCTCCGTTTTCAGCAGACTCTGGTAAAACGCAAGCTCGAGCTCCGCCTCGGCGCGCACCTGCCCCACCGGGGGATGGGCGAGGGAGAGCTCCATCAGCTTGATTGCGGCCCCGATGCGCCCGCGGTCTTCAGTGGCGGCGAGGTAGTCCGCGTAAGCCGCCGCCCGAGCCCTCGCGTCCTCCTTCGCGCGCTCCTCCGCGACTGTCGACGAGGGCGCATCCAGCCACTCCTGGGACACCTGTCCAGCAAGCTCCGCGTTCATCGTCATGGCGTCCGGGTGATACGTGCCACCCACAATCGTATGGAAGCTCGGCACCTCGAGCGACACCACGAGGCACGTCGCGACTGTCATCATAAGCAGCCACAGCCACCACGTTCTCGCCGTCCACCTTGCAATCCGCGCCGCAAGCACAAACGCCGCCGGGTGCGACACTCTCTTACCTTCATGCATGTTCGACTCCCCTCACACAACTGCGGTCCCGTTCTTCTCGACCCATGCCGAGTTAGGTGGGAGATCCGCGGGTGCGCACGGGGAATCGAACACCTGAGCCACGTTGGCTGGCACCAACGCGCGTGAGTCCCGGTCGGCGTGACGGCGGGCCGTGAGCCAGGGGGTCGCCTGCAAGCAGGGTGAGCACACGGCGAGAGAGCCCCGCGACGAAACCGAACCACCGAGCCTGGAAGAGGCCGCCCAGACACGAGGACAGGTCGCAAGCGGTGACGAGGCGCCAGCGACAGGTCGTCGAAGCGAGAAGGGCGGCCAGCTTGGGAGCTGCGGCAACAAGAACGGCAGACAGGCCGAGCACGAGGACGCCGACGCCAGCGCCCGCCCCCGGAATCAGCGATGCGGGGGTAGAGACCAGAGTCGAGGCTCCCCCACCCGTAACCCGGAACGGATCCAGGTACGTTACGGGAATCAGGCACGCCGCGTCGAGAAGGGAATTGCTCCGCGAGAACCACCACGGCTGCACCGCGAGGGCAACAACCCCAGCCGCCGCGAGGACACCCGGAACGGCACGTCTCGCCAGCCGCAGCGAAAGATGTGCCAGGGCCGAGAAGAACAGTGCACTCGCAACGAGCATGAGGGCGCGCTGGCCGAGCAGCGTCCCCGCCGAGGAGACAACAGAGCCCCCAACGCCATTTAGATAGGCGAGCGGATAGGCAAGCTCTCCCACGCCGTTGCGAAGGGTGGAGACAACCGCAGCGGGCAGGACGACGACAGCGGCCGCAACGCACCCGCACACCGCCCCAACCACGACAGCGTGAGCGCTGCCGAGGCGGAGACACACCGGAGCTGCGGCGCGCTCCGACAGGCATGCTCCCGCAAAGCTTGCCGCAGCGAGCGGCACAACCCACAGGAGAAACTCGAGCGAGCCGTCGTAGGTCGTGTTGGACGCGAATCCCAGGTCCGAAATCGCAAAGACAACGGGCGCAAGCGCAAACTGGTTCGTCGCCAGGTAGACGACGGCAGGCATCTCCCCGGAATTTTCGATGACACGAGGATCGTCGAGCTCCGCGAGGGCGCGATAGAGGGTGGCCTCGGCACCAAGATAAGCGCCGTTATGAGCGGTTTGACTCCTCTCCGCCAGTCGCTCGTCATACGTCGCAACCGCACGGAGGAGCTCTCTGGCTTCTTCCGCCTCACAGGCGCGCCCAAGCAGAGCGACGTTGTCTGCCAGCTGGTCTCGCTGGCGCTCAAGCACGGGGTCTCCACCGGCGCGCCCGATCTGAGCGTCAAGAAGCTCGAGCGCAGAGCGCTGGCTCTCGTAGCTTTGAAAGAGGGTCTCGTACTGGCCGGCTGGCAGGATCGCAGCAAGTGAGTCCGCGCGCGGGGCGGCATCCCTGAGGGCAGGCCGCACATAGAGAAGCGCCGCCGTGAAGACGAGCAGCATGACAAGCGGATGCGCGAGCGCCGAGAGCACCGTCCTTCTCGCTCGTCTCGCCATGACATCCTCCTGCCCAAAAGGAGCTTTGAACGATGATAGGCCAAGGTTTCTACCCGGCCTCCCACGCATCGACAGACGGCAGGGGCGATGCGAGACCCTCAGGCGAGCTAGTCCCCCACCTTGCCCAGCAGCGCGGCGAGCCTCTTGTCAAACGTCACGACGTCGCGGCCGAGCTCCTGGCGCTCTGCGGCCAGAATGCAGTCGACGAAGTCGAACGAACCGCCGCTGTAGAGGCCGAGCGCCGCCGCGGCCACGTTCTTGCGTCGGCACGCCACCTCATCGAGCAGGATGCCGAGGCTCTCCGCGATGCGCGCCCTCGGCACGTGGTAGACGCCCGCAAGCACGTAGACGCACTCCGCGAGCACCTCCACGGTGACCTCGGCGCCCCGCGCTATCGCCTCGGCGGCGGCCTCCGCCTGCTCCTGGTTGTCCTCTAGCAGGTAGCGCAGCACCGCATTGGCATCAAGCAGGGCTTCC
>CASFQX010000079.1 GCA_949296375.1 uncultured Olsenella sp. | reverse complement strand
CGCAAAAGAGCCGCCGGGCGAGAAACCCGACGGCTCGTTCGTTTGGCTGGAGCCAGCTACCAGACTCGAACTGGTGACCCCCGCTTTACGAGAGCGGTGCTCTACCAACTGAGCTAAGCTGGCGTATCAGCGACATCCCACTATACGGGAAACGAGAACCCCGCGCAAGCGTCGATTTTCTCGCCAGTTCGTCCCGCGTCAAAGAGCCGGCTCCCGGCGAGAAGAGCCTCGCTACAGCAACCGCAGCACGCCGCGTACCAGCGCCTCGAAGTCCTCGGCATGCTTCTCTGCCTCCGCGAGAACCGTGTCGTGGGAGACGGCTGGGGCACCGGACTCGTTTGCTGCGAGCGTGAGGCCCAGCACGTTCATGCCGAGCGCCCGTGCCATGATCACCTCGAGCACCGTGGACATGCCCACGTAGGACACGCCGAGGGTGCGCAGGGCGGCCACCTCGGCGGGCGTCTCAAAGCACGGGCCGAGCACGCCCGCGTACACGCCCTCCTCCACGTGGATACCCAGGTCGTCTGCCACGCCGAGCGCGATAGTGCGCAGGTAGGGCGAGTATGCGTCGTTCATGTCAACGAACGGGCTCTCTACGTCGCGCAGACCGTCCCACTCGGCGAGCGGGTTGCGCCCGGTGAGGTTGATCTGGTCGGTGAGGATGCCGAGGCCAACGCCCGCGTTGCCCGGAACCGCGCCCGTCGCACAGGCAAAGACGATGTCGCGGCAGCCAAGGTGGTGAGCGTGGCGCACGAGCGCGGTCACCTCGGCGGCGCTATAGCCCTGGTAGAGGTGGATTCGACCGGGATAGACGACCACGGGAACGTCGTCGATCGTGCCGACCGTGGCCTCAAAGCTGTGTCCCGCCACGGGGCGCGCCGAGAGCGGGAAGCCGTCGATGTCGCGGTAGTCGATGCGTCGCACAGGGCGCACGAGGCTGCCCAGATGCCCCAGGCCGCTTCCCAGCACGATGGCAACGGGATGCTCCACACTCGGCTTGCACTCCCGCACGGTATCCTCGGTCACCACGCAGATCCCCTCCTCCTCGAGCAGCTCGGCAAAGACGCCCTGGCCCGAAACGAGTCTTCCGGTATACGTCCCATCGTAGACGAGACCGACACCGCAGGAGGGGCTCTTTGCCTTGAGCACGGCCAACGAGACCGGCAGGCGGCGCACCGCCCCCAGGCAGCGGTCCGCGCCCTGGGAAAACTCAGCCGTCACGTCACGGCCGTCGGCGAGAAAGACGCGCCCGTCTCGCTGCTCCGCTGGTGGCCTCGGAACCGGGAGCCCCGCTGCCGTCTCGGGGCAGACACGCACGACCTCGACCTTCTCGGCAAGCTCCATGACCTCGGAAACGGGCTTGGAGCCCCCGTCGTAGCGAACGGGAGCTCCAAGCAGACATTGGCTAATGGCGACGCGCATGCTAGCTCAGGAGCGTCCCGACCTGGATGGACGCCCTGGAGAAGAGGTCTGTGGTATAGGCGTTCTGCTTCTCGGCTGCCGCGTTGTAGGCCTCCTGGTACTTGGCGTAGGCCACGCTGTAGGCAGCGCTGGCGGCGGCGTAGGTCGCGGAGTCGTTGGTGATCTCGTAGCTGGAGAGGGTTGCGTAGTAGTCACCGTCGGAGCGAGCCCAGGTGTTGGCGTCGGCGTCCCACTCGTCACCCACGAGACCGATGATGTACTCGGCGTACGCGGCAGTCGGGGTCTCCTCGGCACCGTCCTCAGGGGCCGCCGGCTCGGCGGGGGCCTCGGGCAGGCTGCCGCCGGCAACGCTCTCACCAAGCTCGGAGATGGTCACGTACATGCGGAGCATCTCGCGCGCCGCGTCCTCGGTCACGCCGGTCGAGGAGGCGTAGGTCGCGAGGTCCATCCCATAGTAGGTGGTGAGGTACTCGTCAACGTCCTCATCGGTCACATCGATGCCGCGCTTGGCAGCGTCATCGAGCATGAGCTTCGTCTGGGCGTAGGCGACGATGGAGCTGGTGTTTGGAATGTCATAGGTGCCGTCCTCGTTTGCCGTCGGCTCGGCACCGCCAAAGGTCAGCACGTCGCGAGCGGTGATGTTGTGGGTGGCACCCTCAAAGGTGTACGTGGCGATGGTGCTGTTGAGCTCGCTCTCGGAGAGCGTGCTGCGGCCGTTGAGGGAGATGTTCGAGCCCGCGCCGCCCATGAGGAAGTGGCCGAGGGCAACGCCAATGGCGAGCGCGACGACGGCAATCAACACGCAGATGGGGGCGGAGATGCCGCGTGACGCCTGCTCGGGGGCATCGAGGTGATTGGCAGACTCGGACTTGTCGGGCTCGGACTTGGGAGCCTTGGTCTCCTTGGGCTCCTCCGGCTCCTCGGCGGGCTCGTTCTCGTCGGCCTGCTCTGCCTCCACTGCAGTCTCGGCCTGCTCGGTCTCCTTGCCGCTCATGTCCTCCGCGGCGTCGAGCTCCTCGTTCTTCTCGCTCACTTCTCTCCCTTTCGTTCGACGAGGGGTTAATCAGCTAGATTCTAGTTCCATGAAGGCATATTTGCGAACCGTGCACAAACCTACTCGAGAGCTTGAAGAATCTCGGCAGAGAAGGTCTTGATGTAGCCGGCGCCGTTCTCGGCGTCAAAGGCAACGCGGTCGGCGAGAGCCTTGCGAGTCTCCTCGGACGCGGAGCCGCGAGCAAGGCCGATGAGGGCGGCGAGCATGTCTCGGTACTCGGCGTCTCCGTGGTAGCACTGGATTGCCTCGTCTAGGACGGGCCACACCAGGTCGGAGCGCTCGGGCAAGCTCGCACCGAGACGACACAGGAAGACGAAGGCGGCAAGGCGCACCGTGGCGGAGCCATCATCAAAGAGCGATGCCTCGGCGCCGTCATATGCGCCCACAACGGCGTCAGCGTTCTCCTCGGCAATGGCGGAGAGGGCGTCGAGCACCTCCCAGCGCGTCTGTGCCTCGGGCCGGTAGAGCGCGTCGACAAGGGCGTCGACGTACGAGAGCAACAGCTCGGGATGAGCCTTTGCAACGAGGGCGAGCTGGTGGGCAACCTCCTGGCGCCTGCGCCTGCTCGCGCCGGAGAGCTCCTCGATAAGGCCCACGATCTGCGCGCCGTCAAAATCTGCCATATGAATCAGTTCCTTTCTTCCTACTCGCAGAACCCGTCGACCACGGCCGTGCCGCTCTTGGGGTCCTGGTGAATCTCTATGAAGCCGAGCTTCGCAGCCTCGCGCAGAAGCGCCGTGAACGAACGATACCCGTAGCTGGACTCGGAGAACTGCGGGCGCTTGCGCTTCATCGTGTCCTTGAGGCGAGACGCCAGGATGAAGGAGTCGCTCTCGCGCTGAAGGGCGTCGATCGTCTCAAAGAGCAGCTGGTAGCAGTCCTGCTTGTCCTTGGGGACCTTGGCGGAGAAGTCCGGGATTCCCGGGCCGCGCGTGATGTCCTCGTAGAAGATGAACTCGTCGCAGACCTCGGTGAGCAGCGAGCTCGTGGCATCCTTCATACCCACGCCGATAACCGTCTTTCCAAACTCCTTGAGCTTGGAGACGAGAGGCGAGAAGTCCGAGTCGCCAGAGAGAATCGCGAAGGTGTCGATGTGGTCCTTGGTGAGGCAGATCTCCATCGCGTCCACGGCGAGGCGGATGTCGGCGGAGTTCTTGCCGGTATAGGCGCGATCCGGGATCTCTATGAGCTCGATGCCCAGCTCGTGCAGGGGCGTGACCGCCGCCTCGAAGCGCTGCCAGTCACAGTAGGCGCGCTTGGCGGTGATGCGACCCTTGTCCACGAGGCGCTCGAGGATGAGCTTGACGTCGGGCAGCGGGCCCGGCTCCTGGTGGCCGCGACGGTTGCGACGGCCGGTGCCCAAGGCGAGGTTCTCGAAGTCGATGAGCACCGCGATGGAGCTCTGCGGAATGTCAGTCGTGTTCATGCATCTCCTGCTGTGTGCAGATAGGGGTTCTTCGCCCTTTTCGCACGTGAAAAGGGCGAGTCCCCATTTACTCGTTCTTGTCGGACTTGTCGTCCACCACGCTCATGAGCTCGGGCTCGGGCGTGCCGTCACGGCGCGCCCGGCGCACGGCCTCCGCGCGCTCCCCCGTCTCGGAGCGCTTGAGCTGCTCCTTGTTGACGCGGAAGTACTTGTCATGCGCCTTCCACGGGCCAACGGACTCGCCAAAGCCCAGCTTGAGGCCAGCAATCGTGCCACCGATGAGACCGATGACGAGGGTGACGAACATCGGGTAGGGCGTGATCATGACGATCGCGGACACGACGGAGCCAACGAGCAGCGTGACAACGTTGGCAATCAGGTACTCCTTCTTGGTGACGCACCTCACGACCAGACGCTCGCCCAGGCCAACGCCGGCGAAGATGCCAAAGAGGAAGAACACGAGCGCAAGGACCGCGCTCTCAAAGCTACCAAACACTAGGCGCGCCCCTCGTGGTCGTGGTCATGGCAGTGGCACTCGTGGTCGCCGTCGTGATGGTGGCCGTGACCGCCGCAGCACTCGTGGTCGCCGTCGCCGTGGTCGTGACCGCAGCAGCACTCGTGCTCGCCGTCCTCGTCGCCCTGCTCGAGCAGGGACCAGTCGAGACCAGCCGCGGCGCAGGTGCCCTCCTCCTGGTAGAGCAGCGTCAGCGCCTGGGTGCCCATGCGGGAGCCGCCAATCTGGCAGAGCATGTCGAAGAGGGTGAACGCAGTCTCCGCGCCGGGAAGCGTGATCTCCAGGTCTTCGGAGCGCTGCAACGCGAGGGCAATGTCCTTGCGCAGGTGCTCGGCGAGAAAACCGGGCTTGTAGTCGCCCGCGAGGGACTTGGGGGCAAGGCTTTTGGACGCACCGGAACCACCGGTTCCGGAGGCCATCACCTCGAGGACCTTCTCGGCGTCGATGCCCGACTGCTCGGCGAGGGCCAGGGCGTCCGCGTAGCCCACCATGCAGGATGCGAGGCTCACCTGGTTGCAGAGCTTGGCCGTCTGACCGCCGCCCGGCTGGTCAAAGAAGAAGCGGCGGGACGAGAAGCACTCGAGCAGCGGCATCACCGGCGCCACGTCCTTCTCGGACGCGCCGATGATGAGTGTGAGGGTGCCGTCGATCGCACCCTGCTCGCCACCCGTGACCGGGCAGTCGAAGGCATGCTTGTCCTCGACCTCGGCGGCGTCGTGGATGTCTCGCGCGAGCTGCGGGGAGCTCGTGGTGAGGTCGATGAGCCAGGCACCCTTCTTGGCAGCACGGATGAGGCCGTCGGTGGCGAGGTAGACGTCCTCCACGTCCGTGGGGTAGCCCACCATCGTGAAGACAACGTCGGCGTCCGCCGCTGCCTCGGCCGGCGTGTCCGCCCAGCGCGCGCCGCGGGAGAGAAGCCCCTCGGCCTTCTCGCGCGTGCGGTTGTAGACGGTGAGCTCATAGCCGGCGTCCATGAGGTGCCCGGCGATGCGCGCTCCCATGATGCCGGTGCCGATGAAGGCAACGTTCTTGATCTGCAAGTCAGTTCCTTTCTGCATGGGTCAGAAGGGGGCTGCCCCCTTTTGACCCACTCGTTGGTCGGGCGCTACTTCTCGCCGCGGACCTTGCGGGCGATGCGGTCGGTGAACGAGAGGCTCTCGCGACGGTCCTTGCCCCAGAAGAGGAGCGCAACCATGCCGGGGCCCACGTGGGCGCCGATGACCGGGCCCACCGAGCTGTAGATGATCGGCACGTCCTCGCACCCGGGCTCGCGGCGCACCTGGTCCGCGAGCCAGCGGGCGTCCTTCTCGGCGTCGGAGGAGACGATCGCCATGGGGAGCTTCTCATCACCGGCCTCGGCACCGAGGTAGTTGGCCTTGAAGTCCGCGATGATCGCGCGCAGCGCCTTCTTGCGGCCGCGGCACATGCCGCGCAGCGTGAGGGCGCCGTTGGTGTCATAGGAGAGCTCTGGCTTGATGTCGAGCTTGCCACCCACGGTGGCCGCCGCAGGCGGGATGCGCCCGCCGCGAGCGAGCGCGTCGAAGGAGTCCAGCGTGAAGTAGCCGTGGATGTAGTAGCGCGCCTCCTCGGCCCAGGCCACGAGCTCCTTGGCGGTGAGCCCGCTCGCCGCCTGGTGGACCGCCTCGATGGCGAGAAGCTCAGCCGCGGCGGACGGGCAGACGTTGTCCACGACGTAGATCTCGAAGTCCGGATGGCTCTCGCGAACCATGTCCGCCGCCTGTCGTGCGGCGTCCACGCTCGAGGAGAGGCCGCGCGTGAAGGCGAGGTAGACCGTCGGGGTCCCCTCCTCGGCAGCGCGCTCAAAGACCTCGAGGTAGTGGCCCGGCGTGACCGCGGAGGTGGTGGCGTACTCCCCCGCTCTCATGCGGTCGTAGAACTCCTTGGGGGTCATGGTCTTCCAGAGGTCGTCGGGGTACTCCCTGCCACCCATGACATAGGTGAACTGGACGACCTCGACGCCGAGAGCCTCGGCAACCTCCGGAGCAAAGTCGGCACAGGAGTCCACAATCAGCCTGACGCTCGACTTTCTGTGATAAGCGCGGCCCAGGCGCGCAGCCTCCTGCGACGCCTGGGCGTTGGAGGCGCTCACTTCGTCGTGAGCGCCGGTGGTCTCGTTGTTCTCGATATCCTGGCTACTGCTCATTCTCTTCCTCTATCTTGGGCTTGATGATGCCATACCCGCCATTTTTGCGGTGATAGATGACGTTGACAAGTCCAGTTGTCGCATTTGTGAAGACATAGAAGTCGTGACCGATAAGATCGGTCTGGACGAGGGCCTCCTCCTCGGTCATGGGAACGAGGTCGACGTACTTCTCGCGCACGAGCTGATCGTCCTCGGTCTCGTCGGGGCCGGGCTCGATGAGGGCGGCGAGGTCCTCCTGGGTGACGGTCCCGACCTTAGCCTGCTGCATGCGCTGGCGACGGTCGATGATGCGCGTCTTGTACTTGCGGAGCTGACGGGTGACCTTGTCCGCCGCCTCGTCGATGGCCGTGAACATGTCGTCCGAGCTGGCAACCACGCGAACCACGTTGTCGCGTACGAAGACGGTGACCTCGCAGGCCTTGCGCTCGGGGTTAGAGGGGTTCTTGTCCACGCGCAGGACCACGTCGCAGGTCATGGGCTTGATGTCAAACACCTTGAGGGCGCCGGAGATCTTCTCCTCCACATGCTCGCGCAGCGAGTCAGAGACGCTGACCTTGCGACCCGAGATCTTGATGTCCACCATGCGAACCTCCTTACGATTGAGCGCGCCACCGCGTTCCGGTGCGCTTCTCGGTGCGGCCGTAGCCGCACCCTAGGACACTCATACCCACTCGGGCGCCCTTGCATCGCCTTGCGGCCCGAGCGGGCGAACCTACTCGGCAGGCGTTACAAAGTTTCGCCCTCGGCAGCGTCCCCCTCGTCCTCAGGCGCCTGGGCCTCGCCCTCGTCGGCGGCGTCACCCTCGTCGACTGCCTCGTCGCCGTCCTGCGCGTCATCGGCGGACTCGGGCTCCTCCACGCGCTCCACGAGACCGGTGACGCGGCTGTCCGTGGAGAGGTCCGGGAGGTCGCCCACCCAGCTCGCGCGGGCAACGATGTTGAGCCCACCCGTCTGGAGCGTCTCGAGCGCGGTCCTGACGGCATCCTCGAGCTCCGCGTTTGCCGCCGAGACGCCCACGAGCGTGGGATCGTCGAGCGTGCCGGCGAACGAGACGTCGGAGTAGATGGCGGCGAGATAGGCTCCGGCATAGGCGTCGCAGATCACATACTCCACGGCACCTTCCTCGAGGGCGTCGAACGCCTCGTTGAGGCTCGTGAAGTGAGCGCGGTCGACCTCGAGCTCGTAGCCCTCGAGCGTGACCGCGGAGACGGAGCCCTCCTGCACGCCAACAGACGCCCCGGAGAGGTCGGAGGCGTCGATCGGGACAGAGACGTCACCGCGCGTGAAGACTCCCGTCGCGCTCTGGGCGTAGGGGCCGAGCACCGTCGTGGTGGTAACGTCATCAGGCTCCACGCCGATCACGATGTCGCACTGGTCCTCGAGGGCGGACTCGACGTCCCCCACCGAGACGAAGCTGATCGAGGCGATGCCGAGCTCGTCGGCGAGGGCATGGGCAGTGTCGACGCTCAGGCCAACAAGCTCGCCTTGCTCGGAGGACGCCGAGAAGGGTACCGTCTGGGTGAGCGGGATGCCCACGACGAGGGTGCCCGCCTTCTTGAGCGCAGAGTCGGAGACCACGGGACTGAGGCTCTCGCGCCTCTGGGCCCTGGCCTCCTCGACCGAAGGAAGGCTCGTCAGATAGTCATCGAGGTCGACCGGGCCAACCGAGCAGCCCCCGAGCACCGCGGCTGCGGTAACGGCGGCGGCAATCGCGCAGATCTGGTGACGCTTCATAAACACCCCTGTCTCTCGCTCCATGTCTCACCCAGCTGACCTGGTCTTTGACCCCACACCCGCGCACTGGGGACTTCGCTTGCGGCGCCGCGGCGCCTCCACTGTTGCCCCTCTCGCCCGCGAGGCCGGATGCCTCATGAATGGTATGACGGGCGGTACGGCTTACCTCTAGGACGAGCCATGATCGCACGGGCGCGCACGCCCGAGCTTACGTGGATCCCTTTGCCCTCGTCTGGCCTGGACTTGGGAGCCGCGCGGGGCGCGACGCCCGCAACCACAGACCTGGGTTGAGACGCTTCCCAGTATACCTGGCCGCAGGACGTTTTTCTCGGCGCGCGTACCCGGGCCCGCCAAACGGAGCCGAGCGTCCGACAAACCCCGAAGGCTCCCTTCACCACACGCGGGCGAGCACGCAGGCAGTGACCGACGAGGCTCCGCGGGCGAGAAGGGCGCGCGCTCCCTCGGCAAGGCTCGAGCCCGTTGTTGCCACGTCGTCGACGAGCAGCAGTCGCGCCCCTGAGAGGTCGTCGACGGCGCGCATGGTGCCCGAGAGGTTCTCCGCCCGCTCTTCGCGTCCGAGGTCTCGCTGGTCCCTGGCGCTCGCACGCTGGAGGACGTCTGCCAGCGGAAGACCGAGCTCGCGGGAGAGCGCCCGTGCGACAAGCTCCATGTGGTCGAACCCGCGTCGGAAATACGCCTCCGCCGTGGCGGGGACAAAACAGAGCGCGTCCGTGTCGGAGCGAGAGAAGCGCGGGTCCCCGTCACGGGCGGGCCAGGCAGACGCCTCCTCGAGCGCGCACGCCACCGCCGCCGCGACCACCGGGGCAAGCCGCAGCTCATGGGCATCCTTGAGGCAGGTCACCATCCGTGCCGGGGCGCCGTGAAAGCCAAGGGCGGCGACCGTTGCCCGCGGAGCCCAGCCTCCGTCGCACTCCGTGCAGGTGAGAAAGCCGTAGGGCGCCCCGCAGCTCGGGCATGCCAGGCGCTGCTCGATCCAGGGCAAAGCCTCCCTGCACTCCTCGCAGAGCAGCTCCCCCGGCTGGTCGCAGGCAACGCAGCGGGTTGGGAAGAGCGCCTCGGCGAGCGACTCGCAGACGGCTCGGTTGATGCTCGCGATGAACGGGGCGGAGACCACCTCCTCTCCAACTCGGGGTCAACAAGAAAACCAGTGCGGGCAGTCTAGCACGCCACGGGAACGTGACCTCCCGGCGATGAACGGCTCTGGGTCGGAGGCCCCCCCAAGACGCACGCGCGGCGTATCCTCTCGAGGTTGTGTACACATTTCTAGGGTTGATATTCTGCACCACGTCGAGTTTTCGCAGCTACAGGCCTTGGCGAGAAGGCCATAGAAGTCGCAACAGTGCGCACAACCTCAAAGGCTGCGCCCGAAGCTCGTTTGGCGCACAATAGGGCCACCGTCAGGAGGAGGATCAATGGGCGCGTCGCCCGATTCGTCACAGCAGGCCCCAAGGCACGTCGCACTCGTGGACGCAAGCGACACGGCACCCACGTCGACGCTTCTCGCAGATGCCGTCGAGGCACTCCCGGTCTACGCATGGCTTGCAAAGACGGAAGAGCCGGAAATCGTGACCGTGCGCTCCGGAGAAGACCTCGCCGATTGCGACACGGTTCTTCTCGCCCTCGAGCTGGGCGCCGCCGCGCCGCGCGTAGAGGAGCTGCCCCTCAGCCACGCATCCACCGGGGCACGCGTCTACGCGCTGCTCTGCGCGGACGATGACCCTGGGGTCGCGACGCACGCCCTCGCCGCACTCGAGGAGCGCTGCGGGGAGCGCGGGCTCGCCTGGCGCGGCGGCCTCGTGGTGGGCGACGCCGGCCTCCTGCCGAGCATGGCCCGCCGTCCGCGCATGGGCTGGGCGCGCCGCCGCATCTCCGAGGCACTCGACCAGCTGCTCATCGCCCTTCTCGCCGCGGAGCCCGCTGGCGAGAGGTACGTGCGACCTTCACGCTACGCGCGCCTCACGTGCCGTCTGCACTAGACGAGGACGGCGCGCAGGACAAAGCCGGTCACCACGAGGACCACGAGCGCCGCGCCGAAGCTGCGCAGCGCGATCGGGTTGACCACGTCCCGAGCCTCGTTGGCGTTGAGGTTCTCGCACCAGGCCCTCTCGCCACACGCGGGGCAGACGAAGCGCTTGGCAACGTAGTGGTAGTGAGGCTGGCTCACCAGCGCCACGCCTTTGGCGCGCGTTCGCGTGGTCGAGCGGGAGCGCCGCATGCCGCTGCGCGCGAACTCGCGCGGGGAGAGCTCAAACTCGAACCCACACGACTCGCACCGCATGCGATAGCGCAGCCCCGATGCCTCGACCTGTGCCAATGTGTGACGCCATGCGGTCACGAACAGCCCGGCCATGAAGATGACGCACGCCAGGATGGCGAGAAGCACCACGGCCAGCCAGGCATACATCGCGCCTCCCATACGCTACAGGCCGAAGAATGCGCAGGCGTTCTTCCAGAGGGCGTCGTAGGTGGACTGGCGGCCGCTGCGGCCCGCTGCCTCGCGGACGTCGGCGATGCAGGCCGCCGTGAAGGCCACCATCGCCGGCTCGCACTCCTCGCCGCGCAGGGGCACGGGTGCCATGTAGGGGCTGTCGGTCTCGGTGAGCAGGTAGCGCTCGGGGCAGTAGGTGGCTGCCTCGCGGATGTCGTCCGAGCGGGTGAAGGTGACGGCACCGCCAAAGGCAACGTGGCAGCCCAGGCGCGTGAAGTCCTCCATCACCTTGAGGTCCGAGGTGAAGCAGTGCAGGTCGCAGCCCGACCCGGGCACGCCCTCCTCGCGCAGGACCTGGGCGGCAAGACGGTGCGCGTTGGCGCGCACGTCCACGGCGGCGTCACGGATGTGCAGCTCCACGGGCAGGTTGAGCTCGTGGGCCACGCGCAGCTGGCGGCGGAACGCAGACTCCTGAACGTCCGGAGCGACCTTGTTGTAGGGACCGTAGTCCAGGCCAAACTCGCCCACGCCCACGGCGCGCGGGCTTGCCAGGAGCTCGCGCAGGCGCTCGATCGCGACGTCATCCACCTCGGCCGAGCCGTAGGGGTGCACGCCGGCGACGATGCGCACGTTGTCGAGCAGCTCGGGCGCGTCATAGCCCTCGAAGACGGGCGGCGTGAGGCCCATCTCGCGGGCCTCGAGCAGGCACACGCGCGCAAGGTCAATCTGACCCTCGAGCCAGGAGTTGAACGCGCTCACGGTCTCCCACTTGCGCGGGATGTCGCTCACGGGGTCAACCGGCACGACGAGCAGGCGCACTCCGGCGAGCGCCGCACGCACGAGCGCCATCGCGGGGTCGTGGGCACGGAAGCTCGTGAGGTGGCCATGGGTGTCCGCGAGCGGCGCGAGCGGGCGGGGCCAGTCGCAGACCGCGCCCTTGCGGTCGTGGAAGAGCTCACCGTCGGTGAGCATGAGGTCGTCAAGGGCAATCTGTTCTTCGGACATGGATTCTCTCCTTAGTTGGAAGCGATCTCTGAGAGCGCGCCGGCAAGTCGCACGAAGTCTGCCGGCGCGAGGGTCTCCGCACGGCAGGTGGGCTGGATGCCCGTCTCGGCAAAGGCGGCGTCCAGGGCGTCGCGCGAGAAGCCGGAGGCGGCCATGGAGTTGCGGATGGTCTTGCGGCGCTGCGCGAACGCGGCATCGATCACGGTGGACACCTCCGCCACGTGCGCAGCGTTCACGATCGGGTCGCGGTCGATGCGCACCACGGCGGAGTCCACGTGCGGGGGCGGCATGAAGTTGCCCGGACCCACCTCAAAGCGCCCGGTCACGCGGGCGAGAAGCGCGAGCTTGGCGGTGTAGGCGCCGTAGGTGCGGCTGCCGGGACCCGCACAGATGCGGTCTGCCACCTCGGCCTGCACCATGACAACGAGACGGCGCAGGCTCGGGACCTCCTGCAGGTAGCGCAGGATCACCGTGGCAGCCACGTTGTAGGGCAGGTTGGCGACAAGGACGTCGGGCTCGCCGCCCACGGCATCGGCAATCTGACCCGGCGTCACGCGCAGGGCGTCACCCATGATGTAGGAAAAGTTCGGGTGCGCCGCGGAGTGGGCGGAGAGCACGGGCTCGAGCTCGCGGTCCATCTCGACGGAGACCACGTGGCCTGCGTCAGCGAGGAGCGCCAGCGTGAGCGTGCCGATGCCGGGACCCACCTCGAGCACGCGGTCTTCTCGCCCAAGCTCGGCCAGGTCCATGATCTTCTCGATCACATGGTTGTTGACCAGGAAGTTCTGGCCAAGGCTGTGCTTGGTCGCGAGGCCGTACGCCTCGAGCAGGGCACGGGTGGCGCCGGGGTTTGCGAGAGGGGAACCCGTCACGCTCGCCTACTTCGTTTTGTCGAGGCGCGGGAAGAGCGCGTCGCCCTTGGTCACGGCCACGCCGCTCGCCAGGCCGCCCCAGGCGCAGGCCGCGCGAAGGTCGTCCGTGGCGGCCTCGTCCTCGAGCGACATGCGGCGCAGGACCTCGGCCGAGGTCTCGGGCATGAACGGCGCGAGCAGGTGGGCGCTGATTCGGATGGACTCGAGCAGGCTCACGATGATCTCGACGAGCTCGCCGGCGCGCTCCGGGTCCTTGGCAACCGCCCAGGGCGCGGAATCCTCGATGAAGTGGTTGGCGGCGTGGACGAGCTCCATGACCGCGTCCTTGGCGCCGGCGTAGTCGAAGACCTCCATGCGGCTCGCGTAGCGGTCGTAGATGCCCTCGGCCACCCCGCGCAGCACGCCGTCCTTCTCGGCCCAGCCGTCGGCGAGCTCGGGCGTCTTGCCGTCGAAGTACTTGGCGCTCATGTTGAGGGCACGGCTCACCAGGTTGCCCCAGCTGTTGGCGAGGTCGGCGTTGTAGACCTGCTCCATGCGCTCGAAGGAGATCGCGGAGTCGTCGCCGTGGACGACGTCGGTCATGAAGTAGTAGCGGTAGCCCTCGACACCCAGCAGCTCGATGACGTCGCGCGGGGCGATCGCGTTGCCGCGGGACTTGGACATCTTCTCGGCCTGGCCGGTCTCGGGGTTGCGCACCGTAAGGAAGCCGTGGACAAAGACGTGCTCGGGCAGGGCCTCGTCGATGGCCATGAGCATGGCGGGCCAGAGGATGCAATGGAAGCGGATGATGTCCTTGCCGATGAGGTGGCACTGGGCGGGCCAGCGACGCGCGAGCTCGGCGCGGGACTCCGGGTCGTCCAGGCTGTAGCCCACGGCGGTCATGTAGTTGAGCAGGGCGTCAAACCACACGTAGGTGACGTGCTTGTCGTCGAAGGGCACCTTGATGCCCCAGTCGAAGGTCGTGCGGGAAACGGAGGTGTCCGTGAGGCCACCCTCCACGAAGGAGCGCACCTCGTTCATGCGGAAGTCGGGCTGCACGAAGTCGGGGTGCTCATCGTAGAGCTTGAGCAGTCGGTCCTGGAAGGCGGAGAGCTTGAAGAAGTAGGACTCCTCCTGGACGCGCTCGAGCGGGCGGCCGCAGTCCGGGCAGAGGTGCTGGCCCTTGGTGCCGCGCTCCTCGTCGGCCTTCTCGACCTGGGTCTCGGTGAAGTAGGTCTCCTCCGGCACGCAGTACCAGCCGTCGTAGGAGCCCTTGTAGAGATAGCCGCT
>CASFQX010000078.1 GCA_949296375.1 uncultured Olsenella sp. | reverse complement strand
GCGAGAAGAACGGTCTGCCCGAAGATTGCGGCCATGGCGAGCAGCGGAACGAGAATCATGTGCGAGACACCTTGCCTGTCCATTACGGTGGGATAACGGATAGCTCATGATACGTGTCCCGTGTCGAAAACTTGTGCAGAGCCCTGCCAAAGGGGACAGGTACACTTCCGCAGGTCAAACCTGCCAAAAGTCTCCCAATATTGACAGGTTCTACCAGCTGTTCTGTACCTGTCCCCAATTCGCAGGTAAAACCTGTCAAAAGCCTCAAGAAATTGGCAGGTTTTACCTGGGCGAGTGTACCTGTCCCCTTTTGACAGGTTTGTGTGAGAATGGGGTGGTTGGTTGATGGATGAGAGGAGCGGCCATGCCCGTTGTTCACACGTACTGCTCGGCGCCCGTATCGCCCGCCGCGCGAGAGGCCCTCAAGACCGCCTACGGCAAGGCCATCGAGGCCGTTCCGGGCAAGTCCGAGGCCTGGCTCATGTGCCTCTTCGAGGATGACGCTCAGATCTACTTTGCCGGAGACGACTCCGAGCCCTCCGTCCTTGTCGACGTGAGCGTGTTCGCGCGCTCAGAGGTGCCGGCCACCGCATGGGAGCGCTTCACCGAGGAGGTCACGCCCGCAATCTGCCGCGAGCTCGGCGTCGACCCCACGCGCGTTTACATCCGCTACGGCTGGACGCCGAGCTTTGGCTGGAACGGCGCCAACTTCTGATGGGCGAGAAGAGCTTGGATGCCGCGGCACGTCTCGAGGCATACGACGCCTTTGCCGCCGACGTCCGCGGCGAGCTCGAGGCCACAAAGGCGCGCATGGGCGAGCTGTCAGCCACCGGCAAGGTGAAGACCGCCACCTACCGGCAGCTCTTCGCCACGCGAATCGCCCTCAAGGAGATCGACGCCCGCCTGCGCGAGCGCGGCCTGTAGGGATCTCACCGAAAACCGCCGAAACAGAGAAACGGCACAAAATGAGGGCCTGTTACGGCTGATTCTGTGCCGTTTCTCTGTTTCGCGCACGTCGGCGGTGCCTGGCGCACGTCCTTCTCGCCAGCTATTCCGTGGGCGCGAACTGGGCCTCGTAGATGCGCTTGTAGCGCCCGCCGGCGGCGAGCAGCTCGTCGTGGGTGCCGCGCTCGGCGATCACGCCGTCTGCCATGACGCAGATGAGGTCGGCGTCGCGCACGGTGGAGAGGCGGTGCGCCACCACAAAGCTCGTGCGGCCCTCCATGAGGCGCGCCAGGGCGCGCTGGACCAGCAACTCGGTGCGGGTGTCGATGTTGGACGTGGCCTCGTCGAGGATCAGCATCGCCGGGCGCGCCAGCATGACGCGCGCGATGCACAAAAGCTGCCGCTGGCCCGCAGAGAGCGAGGCGGAGCCGTCGAGCACCGTGTTGTAGCCCTGCGGCAGGCGCATGATGAAGTCGTCGGCGTAGGCCTCCCGGCAGGCCGCGCGCACCTCCTCGAGCGTGGCGTTCGGGCACCCCATGCTCACGTTCTCGCGCACCGTGGCGCGGCGCACCCACGTGTCCTGCAGTACCATGCCCCAGCCCGAGCGCAGGCTCTCGCGCGTGAGGTCGCGCACGTCGTGGCCGTCAACGCGCACGGCGCCCGCGTCCACGTCGTAGAAGCGCATGATGAGATTGATGAGGGTGGTCTTGCCACAGCCCGTCTCGCCCACGAGCGCTATGCGCTGACCCGGGTGGACTCGCAGGTCCACGTCGCGTAGGACCAGGCGGTGCGGGTCGTAGCCAAAGGCCACGTGATCCAGATCCACCTCGCCGCGCGGCTCGGCGAGCACGACGGCCTCCGCGGTGTCCGGATCCTCGGCGGGCACGTCGAGCAGCGCGAAGAGACGCCGCGCACACGCCACGGAGTTCTGCAGCTCCGTGGCCACGCCGGAGATGTCGTTGAAGGGCTTGGCGTACTGGTCGGCGTAGCCGAGGAAGGCCGAGAGCCCGCCCACAGTGATGCCGCCGCCCATGGCCACGAAGGCGCCAAAGATGCCGATGGCGGCGTACACGAGGGCGTTCGCGAAGCGCGTGGTGGGGTTCACCAGGGACGAGAAGAACACAGCCTTGAAGCTCTCCTCGCCAAGCGCCGAGTCCGTCTTGGCAAAGCGCGCGTGCACCTCGTCCGCCATGTCGAAGGTCTCGATCGCCGAGATGCCGCCGACCATCTCCTCAACGTAGGCGGTGAGCTCGCCGCGCAGGCGCGTCTGGCCCGAGAAGTGGCGCGCGCTGTGCGTGGCGATGAAGCGTGCGGTGAAGATCGAGATGGGGGTGAGCAGCGCCACCACGGCGGCGATGGCTGGATTCAGCACGAGCATGAAGACGAGCGTGACCACAATCGTGAGGACGCCAACGGGCAGCTGCTGGAAGGCCATGAGCAGGCCGTTCGTGAGCATGTCCGCGTCGGTGACGATGCGCGCGGCCAAATCTCCGTGGCCGTGGGAGTCGATGTAGGAGAGCGGCAGCTCCTGGAGGTGGCCGAAGGCACGCCTGCGCAGCTCGAGGGCTGCGTCAAAGGCGAGGCGGTTCGTGACCGCGGTGAGCGACCACTGGCAGATCGCGGTGACGCCGAGGGTCACGGCAATCCAGGCGAGTGCGCGCCAGAGGCCCACGAGGTCCACCTGCCCAACGCCCACGACGCAGTCGACGGCCTGTCCGGAGAGCACGGGGAGCGCGAGCGTTCCCACCACCACGGCGATCGTGAGCAGCGCCGCCGCCGAGAGTCGCCTGCGACGTGCCGAGAAGAGCGCGAGCACGCGGCGGACGGTCTCTGACGTGGTCGCCTGGGCGGCGGGAGTCGTTGCGGTCACGGTGGCCACGGCGTCAGGCGCGGCCTCGGTTCCGATCTCGAGGTCCTTCTCGCTGGTATTCTCTCTCATCGGGTCACCTCCTCCTCGGTGAGCTGGGACTCGCAGATCTCGCGGTAGACGGGGCAGCTCTCGAGCAAGTCCTCGTGAGTGCCCAGTCCCACCTGGCGTCCGCCGTCCAGCACGAGGATCTGATCGGCGTGGCGCACGGCGGTCACGCGCTGGGAGATGGTGACCACGGCCATGTCCGCGCAGTCGCGGGCGATCGCGCGGCGCAGGGCGGCGTCCGTGGCAAAGTCGAGCGCGGAGGAGGCGTCGTCGAGGATGAGGACGCGCGGGCGGCGCACGAGAGTCCGCGCGATGGTGAGACGCTGGCGCTGGCCGCCGGAGAAGTTGCGGCCGAACTGCTCCACCTCGGCCTCGAGCCCGCCGTCCTTGCCGGAGACCACGCCCGTGGCCTGCGCGGTTTCGACGGCCGCTGCGAGGTCCTTCTCGTCCGCGCGGGGATCGCCCCAGCGCAGGTTGGACGCGATGGTGCCCGAGAAGAGCGTGGCGCCCTGCTCCACGAGCGAGACCTGGCGGCGCAGCGTGTGGCGCGTGAGGTCGCGAACGTCGTTGCCGCCGACCTTGACCTCGCCGCCCGTGACGTCGTAGAAGCGCAGGGCAAGGCTCGCGAGCGTGGACTTGCCCGAGCCCGTGCCGCCGATCACGCCGAGCGTGGCGCCCGGGGTGAGCGAGAAGCTCACGTGTGAGAGCGCGTTGCCGGCGGCGCCGGGGTAGGAGAAGCTCACGTCGTCGAAGGCGAGTGCGGGGGCGTCCGCGGCGGGGGCGGCGTCGAGCGTGCCGTCCGCGAGCGTGGGGCGCGTCTCAAAGACCTCGTTGATGCGGCGGGCGCACGCCGAGGCCTTGGAGAGAAGCACGATGAGGTTGGTGAGCTTGAGGAGCTCCACGAGCGCCTGGCTCACGTAGCTCACGAGCGCCACGAGCTGACCCTGCGTGAGGTTGCCGACGTTCACCTGCAGGCCGCCAAACCACAGAAGCGCGATGAGGCCGCAGTTGACGATCGTGTAGGTGAGCGGGTTCACGAGGGCGGAGATGTCGCCCGTGACAACCTGCCGGTCGCGCACAGTGGCTGCGCTGGCGGAGAAGGACTCGCGCTCCGCATCCTCGCGGCGGAAGGCTCGCAGCACGCGGACGCCCTCGAGGTTCTCCGAGACGCCGAGCTGGACGTCGTCGAGCCCGCGCTGGATGCTGCGGTAGCGGTTCGTGGTCACGCGCATGAAGGCGAGGACGAGCGCCCCGGCGACGAGCACCGCCACGAGCAGCACCGCGCCCTCGATGCCGTCGACGAGAAAGGCCGCGACCACCGTGCCAAAGGTCACGAACGGCGAGCGCAGGATTAGGCGGAAGAACAT
>CASFQX010000077.1 GCA_949296375.1 uncultured Olsenella sp. | reverse complement strand
CGAGGGGCGTATCCCCGTCGCCGTCATCCCGATGGTCGACTACGGTCGCATGAATGCCGCCAAGATTCTCGATGACGTCAAGAAGATGCTCGGCTAGTCAGCTAGGAGGCTGAGATGGAAGACATGGACGAGCTCGAGCAGATCTGCTTCGAGATCATCAGCTACGTGGGCACCGCAAAGTCCTGCTACGTCAACTCGATCGCCAAGGCCAAGGAGGGCGACTTTGCCACGGCGGCTGAGCTAGTCAAGCAGGGTGACGAGGCATACAACGGAGGCCATGAGGTGCACATGAAGCTGCTTCAGGCCGAGGCGTCCGGCGCGGGCAAGAAGACGCTGCCGCTGCTCCTCCTCCACGCCGAGGATCAGATGGCGAGTGCCGAGACCTGCAAGCTCATGGCGCTGAACTTCGCTGACACCTATCGTGAGCTGCTCTCCCTTAAGGAGAAGCTCAACGCGTAGACGCAGCGGGGCGTGACTGACGGGCCGGGGTCGCCGAAGACGGTGCCCCGGCCTATTTCTGTCTGGTAGCCTTTGGCAGGGCAATCCGTTTCCCTGATTGGGGGCCGCCATGGACTTTGCGAATGTCGACAAGCGCCTGCTCTCGCTCGCCGGCGCCACCAAGGCGCTTCACGAGAAGTGGGGCTGGATGGTGTACTGGGTGGGTGGCCGGCAGTTTGCCTGCGAGCTCACGGTCGTGCCCGACGCCAAGGCTCCCTATGCCGGGCGTCACCTGCTCTCGCTCAAGTGCGATCCCGACCGCATCCTGGAGCTGCGTGCCGAGTGGCCGGACGCGGTCCTGCCCGGCTACTACTCCGACGGGCGCACGTGGATCTCGGTGGACCTCGACGCCGACCTGCCTGAGGGGCTCGTGCTCGACCTCTGCGACCTGAGCTACAGGCTCGTTGTTGCCAAGCTGCCCAAGCGCGTGCAGCGTGAGCTTGCCAGGGGGTAGTCCGCGCAACGATCTGTTGCTTGGCTCTTGCGCCGCCCCCCGGACAATGGGGGAGAAGAATCCGGATGAGAGGAGACGTCCCATGCTCATGCTCAAGGACGCGCTGTCCCTCCTGCGGCGCGAGCGAGAGCTCACGCAGGAGGAGCTGGCGCGAAGGCTCTACATAACCCGCCAGGCAGTCTGTCGCTGGGAGACCGGTGCCACTGAGCCCGGCATCGACATGATCAAGCTCATTGCCCGCGAGCTTGACGTCCCCGTGACGGCACTCCTCGACATGCCGGAGCACTACTGCCAGAGCTGCGGCATGATGTTCGCCGCGCCCGGCCAGCACGGCCACGAGGCGGACGGCTCCGAGGTGGGTGACCTCTGCCGGTGGTGCTACGATGACGGCGCCTACGTCGAGGACGTCACGATGGACGAGATGATCGAGGACTGCGCCCCGCGCATGGCCAAGGCGATGGGGTGGACCGTCGACGAGGCGGCGTCGCTGCTCGGCGCGGTGCTGCCCACGCTGCGCCGCTGGTATGGGGGCGAGGCGCGCTAAGAGGAGGAGCGGGTGGCCCACAGTCGTACCCTCTACATTGACGCCGACGCGTGCCCGGTCACGCGCGAGGCCCTCGCCTGCGCGCGACGGGCGCGGATGCCGGTGGTCATTGTGGGAAACACCACGCAGAACCTTGAACGGCACGTCCGACGGGATGACCCGCGCGGCCCCGAGCGGGCCCGCGGCCGCGATGCCAAGCACGGCGGGTTCTGGGTCGACGTGCTCGACGTGTCCGTCGGGGCGGATAGCGCGGACTTTGCCATCGTGGAGCGCCTGCAGCCAGATGACGTGGTGGTCACGCAGGACATCGGCCTTGCGAGCATGGTGCTGGGACGTGGGGCGGCCGCGATTGGCGTGCGCGGGCGCGTGTACTCAAGGGCGACGATCGACATGGACCTCTTCATTCGCCACGAGGAGAAGAAGGTGCGACGCACGGGAGGCCGGACGCGTGGGCCCGCCGCCTTTACCAACGAGGATCGCGAGCGCTTTGCCCGCAACCTCTCTGCCCTTCTCGACGGATAGCGGTGTCGTGGGGTCTACGCCACGACCACGCTCTTCTCGCCGCAGGGGAGGGCGCGACCGATGACTGCTGCGGGAAGGCCCTCTTTGCGCAGGGCTCCCACCAGGTGCTTCGCGTCCAGTTTGGGCAGAGCCAGGAGCAGGCCGCCCGAGGTCTGCGGGTCGAAGAGCACGTCGGCGAGGTCGAGTGGCAGGGCGTCGTCGAGCGCCACGCGGGGGCCGAAGAAGTCGCGGTTGCGATAGGCCCCGGCGGGGATGAGCCCCATGGCCGCCATCTCGCGGGCGCGCGCCATGAGCGGCACGGAGGTGGCGTCCACCTCGAGCGTCACGCCCGAGGCCTCGGCCATCTCGCAGGCATGGCCCAGGAGGGAGAAGCCCGTGACGTCGGTAGCGGCGTGCGGCCAGACGCCCAGCTCGCGGGCGAGGCGAATCGGCGCCTCGTTGAGGGTGGTCATGGATTCCGTGGCCACGGCGAGGCCCGCCTCGTCGAGCAGCCCTCCCTTGTGCGCCGTCGTGAGGATTCCCGTCCCGAGCGCCTTGGTGAGCACGAGGGCGTCGCCGACCTGCGCCCCGCCGTTCTCCAGGCGCTCGTCCAGCTGCACAAAGCCCGTCACTGCGAGGCCGTACTTGGGCTCGTGGTCGTTGATCGAGTGGCCGCCTGCCACAGCGCACCCGGCACGCCGGCACGTCTCTGCCCCTCCGGCAAGGATATGCCCGGCGACCTCGATTCCCAGGCAGTTGGGAAAGCACAGGAGGTTGAGCGCGAGTGCGGGCGTCCCGCCCATGGCATAGACGTCGGAGAGGGCGTTGGTAGCCGCGACCTGGCCAAACAGGAATGGGTCGTCCACCATCGGCGGGAAGAAGTCCGTCGTGGCGATGAGGCCGCGACCGTCGCCGAGGTCCCACACGCAGGCGTCGTCGGAGGCGTCAAAGCCCACCACGAGCTCGGTCGCGTCCAGGCGCGGCAGCCCGGCCAGCACGCCCGCGAGCTCGCCTGGTGCGATCTTGGCCGCACACCCGGCAGCCTCCACGAGCTCCGTGAGCCTCACACCGGTCATGTCCATGGTTCCTCCCGTCCTCACAAGGGCGCCCCGGACGTGTTCGGGGGCGTCCGGGGCGTGCCGAGTCGTCGTTATTCTCGCCAGCGGCTAGTTCTCGTCTGCCGCGAGGGAGGAGTCGCACTCCGCGCGAGTGCGCTCGATGCGCCGCAGCAGGGACTCCTTGTGCTCGTAGGTGTGCGAGCGGGCGATGTCGCCGGCCTCGTGGGTGATGAAGCGGAAGAAGTAGTGCCCGTCAAAGTCCTCGTAGATGCGGAACTTGGGCGTGGACTCGCGGTCGAAGGCGTCGATCGTGCTGTCCTCGATCTCCGCGTTCTCGGCGGAGGCGCGCACGCACTCGATGCCGTGGAGGCACTCGTCCTTGGACGGGAAGATGATCGACGACATGAGGATGTGCCCGTTGGAGGCGCAGAGGTTGAAGCAGTAGCGACCCTCGTTCTCAACCACGACATACTGTCCCATGGGAAATCACCACCATAAGCTCGCATCGGATAGATTATTCGAAAAGATTATCGTGCCCCACGCCACGCGGCGGCGATAAGTACGCGGACGGTCGCATTTGTTCGGTGGATACGCTGGCACTGGGGTGGGACGATATCCGCAATACCCTCCGTCCTCGCTTGGGGCGCTGGCAAAATGGGGTATCATGTCTTTACATCCCCCGAACAGACGGGTTGGCGTGGTCGGGGGACGCGCCAGCCCACCAGCACATGAAGGACCCCGGTCGCGGTTGCGGCCGGGGTCCCTGCGTTTGTGGGTCGCGTGCCATAGGTCGGGTTTTCTCGCAAGAAAAAGCAAGCCCCTGAGCTGCGCGGACGAGAAGAACCACAGCTCAGGGGCTTGCACGAAAACGCGGCCAATGGCAACGCCGCGGCGCGCGAAGGCTCGCTAGCGCGCCTCTCCGCGAAGCGCGGCGTCGCGGCCGGCGTCGAAGGCCGCGAGGTTGGCCTCAACCGTCGCGGGCGGCACGCAGGCGCGCACGGCGTCGCGCCAGAGCTCGGCGTCGAAGGGCAGCGCCGTGGAGAGCGCGCCCACGAGCACCACGTTGGTGGAGCGGGGCGTGCCCAGCCCGCGTGCGATCACACCGGCGTCCAGCAGGTGGGCGCCCATCTCGCGCAGGCGCTCGTCCACGCGCTCGGGCATCGTGAAGTTGCCGATGTTCACGGAGACGGGCGTGATCTCCTCGTCGTT
>CASFQX010000076.1 GCA_949296375.1 uncultured Olsenella sp. | reverse complement strand
CTTCCACGCCGCCACGGCCGCGCGCGTCTTTGGCGTGCCCCTGGACGAGGTGACCCCGCAGCTGCGCAGCCGCGCCAAGGCCGTCAACTTTGGCATCGTCTACGGCCAGCAGGCCTTTGGCCTGGCGAGCTCGCTCAAGATACCGCGCGCCGAGGCGCAGGAGATGATCGACCGCTACTTCGCCGCCTATCCCGGCGTGCGCGCGTTCCTCGACGAGGCAGTGAGGGTAGCACACGAGCGCGGCTACGCCGAGACGCTCTTTGGCCGCAAGCGCCACATCCGCGAGTTCCAGCAGAGAAACCGCCAGCTCATAGCCTTTGGCGAGCGCACCGCTATGAACCACCCGATGCAGGGCACCGCGGCGGACATCATCAAGATCGCCATGGTCCAGGTGGAGCGGCGCCTGCACGAGGAGGGCCTAGCCTCCAAGCTCGTGCTTCAGATCCACGACGAGCTGGACCTCGAGGTGCCCGAGACGGAGCTCGAAGCCGCGAGCGACCTCGTGCGCGAGACGATGGAGGGCGTCATCAGCCTGAGCGTGCCCCTCATCGCCGAGGTCTCCTATGGCAGCAACTGGGCGGAGGCCAAGTAGTGGCGAGCTGGGAGGAGTTCTCGCGCTCAGCGGGCGAGAAGGTCGTGGCGACGGGCGAGAACAGCGCGCGACCCGGCGCCCTCATGCACGTGCAGGCCTGGTCAGACGGCTCCTCGCGCGGCAACCCGGGGCCGGGTGGCTACGGGACTCTGCTGCGCTACACGGGGCCGGACGGCGTGGCCCACGAGCGCGAGCTCTCGGGCGGCTACCGGCGCACCACCAACAACCGCATGGAGCTCATGGGCGCCATCGCCGCGCTCGAGGCTCTGCGACGCCCGTGCGCGGTCACGATGACCACGGACTCCCAGTACGTCTGCAACGCGTTCAACCAGAACTGGATAGCGGGCTGGCGGCGACGCGGCTGGAAGACCGCGAGCAAGCAGCCCGTGAAGAACGTCGACCTCTGGCAGCGCCTCATCGCCGCCTGCGAGCCGCACGAGGTGGCCTGGGTCTGGGTCAAGGGTCACGCCGGCCACCCCGAGAACGAGCGCTGCGACGAGCTTGCCACCGCGGCGGCGGACGGCACGGACCTCGCCGAGGACTCGGGGTTCGTGGAATAGCCCTTCTCGTCCGCCGCCCCGCGCAAACCCCGACTTATGCACGAGCGCATCGTCCTTCTCGCCAAGCGAGAAAGACGGCTCAAAGCCACTAGCTGCTTATATGCATATCTCAACCAACGCGCAACTGAGAGCGCTCGTGCATAACTCAGAGTTAGTGTGCCCGACGTTGCGCTACCCTATAGGTACGAGAAGGACCACAGGCCCCAGGAGGGATCATGCCGGCACTCATAACCCACCACCTGTTCGGCGAGGACGTGCTGCCGGATCTCCCCGCGGGCCTCGTGGAGGGTGAGGAGGAGCTGCTCGCCTTCCTGCTGGGAAACCAGGGGCCGGACCCGCTCTACGCGCGCTTCTCGACACTCCCCTCACGCGCCCTCGTCTGCCGCCGGCTTGCACGCGAGATTCAGGCAGGACACGTGACCCGAGCCTTTCTCTCCCTGCGCGACGGCGTGAGCCGCCTGCCCGTCGCGGACGAGCGCATTGGCCGCGCCTTCGTGCTCGGTGCGCTCGGACATTACGCGCTGGACCGCGCCGCCCACCCCTTCGTAATCTGGCAGCAGAAGGCGCTCGTCGAGACGGACCCCTCCCTCGCGGGCGCCGAGCACGAGATTCACGCCATCATCGAATCCGACATAGACTCCTGGATCCTCTGGGAGAAGCGCCACGCCACCGTGGAGGAGCGCCCGGCGGAGAGCAACCTCATGCGAACCGCCCGCACCGAGCGCGTGGCCGGGGCGCTCATCTCACAGGCGGCGCTCTCCGTCTTTGGGATCGAGGTTGGCGCGAGCGAGTACGGCAGCGCCGTCCGTGACTACGAGCGCCTCTATCGTGCGATAGACCCCGCAGGCAGCAAGCTCGTGCGCGCTGCCGGCATGGCTGAGCGCAGGTTCCGCGAGCACTCCTACGCACAGGCCTCTGCCCACCACGTGCGCCGCACGGACGAGTGCCCGGCGGCCAACCTCACTTGCCTCCCCTGGACGGACCCCTTCACCGGCGCTCTGCGCACCGAGAGCTTTGCCGACCTCTACGACGAGGCGCGCCTCTCCTACCCCGTGCTCGCCGAGGCGTTTGTCCGCGGAGACGAGAAGCGCCTGCGCGAGCTCGTAGCAGGTCTCAACTACGAGGGTCGCCCGGATTCTGACGAGTAGACGGCTTCCGGGGGGTGTGCGCACCTTCTCTTGAGGGTGTGCGCACCGTTGCGCGATTGATGTTTTTCTCGGCAACTCGTCTAGCTGCGACGATAGGGTCGCGCGACCTAGCATAACTTCTGCAATTGTGCGCACACCCTCCGGGCGAGTGCGCACACCCTCCGAGCTGAGAAAACCTTGGGCTCAGAGCCCGGTCGGACGAACGGGGCGGCGGACCTCGACGAAGGGTCGCCCGTCATACCAGCACTGCAACCAGCCTTCCGAGAGTGGCCCGGGCTCCGGAGCCGGCAGCTCCTCGAATAGTCTCCAAGTGCGCACGGTGGCAGGGGCATAGAGGGCTATTACCAGGAGGTAGGTGGCGATCATGGACACGGCAAGCACCACCGCGAGCGGGTCGTCGCCCTGGCTCACGTAGCTCCCGAGAAGCCCGTCTGCCCCGCTTCCTATGACCGTTGGCATCATGAGGAAGAAGTCTGCGAGCGCGTGGAGCGCCACGATGCCGGCAAAGCTACGAGTGCGCAGGTAGACAACACCGAGCACGAGGCCAATACAGCCCGTCTGAGCGGTCTTGAGCAGCATCTGCACCAAGGAGAGCGGGTCGAGCGAAGCCGTGCCCGTCACGTGCGCGACCCCAAACGCCACCGAGGATACGAGGAGCGACGCCGCCATCCCGCTTCTCGTCCACCCATGGCGAGAGAGCATGCCGCCGAGGAGAAGCACCCTGAAGAGCGCCTCCTCGTAGAGGCCGACGGAGACGCAGAGCAGGGCCGTCTGCAGGAGGTCCAGGAACCAGGCGGGCGAGGGTCCCACCCCCTCGCGAACGAGCTGAAGCACCGAGAGCATGTCTATCCCGCAGAGCACAAGCGAGACCCCAACCAGGCAGAACCCCTCCCGGATGGCCCGAGCCAGGTTGCGGTGCCCCAACGCAAGGGAGCGCGCGCCGCCGAGAAACGCCACGAACGCGGCAACGATCCCAAAGAGAGCAAAGCGCTGCACCGATTGGTCGAGAAGATACGGAAGCATGCCGAGGCTCGGTACAAACGCGAGGGCGAGCAGCCCAATGGCGCTGAGCGCAATCGCCCACCCCTGCTTGTGCGACCTGATGAGCGCCATGTGAACCTCCCGTCATGTTGCAAGGATACCCCTTGAGGTCGCCCGCAATTCGCTACCATGGTGTGAGAACGGTCCCGCCAAGAAAGGGGAACCATGCTCGAGGACTACGCAAAGGCGCGCAAACTTGGTCTCAAGCAGGTCGAGCGCGACGTCTCGGACGGTCACTACCCCTATCCCCCCGCACTGGACGACATCCTCAAGAACCAGGGGTCGCAGGGAGAGGTTCCCGTGGGGCTTGTCGAGATAGACCTTTCACTGATAGCCGGCACCAAGACTCGAGGCCGTCAGAACATGTTCTCGAGCGGCTTTCTCCCCATCGCCGAGGCGGGCTCGGAGTTTGCCGCCAAGTGGAGCGACCTCATAGACTCCCAGCGCACCGAGGGCCTGCGCGACCCCATCATCGTCTACGAGTACCTGCAGCGCTTCTACGTGCAGGAGGGCAACAAGCGCGTCTCCGTCTCGCGCTACCTGGGCATGCCCACGATCCTCGCGAGCGT
>CASFQX010000075.1 GCA_949296375.1 uncultured Olsenella sp. | reverse complement strand
GGTGACGTGGCAGACCCCTGGTACACCGGCGACTTTGATGCCACGTATCGCGACGTCCTGGAGGGCTGCGAGGCGCTGCTGGCGGCGCTGTAGATTGGGCGATTGTACACAGGCGGCGTTTTGGCGCCTTGAGACGCCGGAAATGACGGCTGTGTACACTCCGGCAATCTATGCCGGGCAAAGGAGGATGCAAAATGGGCAAGAGAGGCGTCTCCCGGCTGCGCGGCCTGGCCGCCACGGCCCTTGTGCCCAAGGTGCTGCCGGCGGTCCTGGGCCATCAGCCCGACGCGGGCCACGAGGAGCTGGGCCCGTACCTGGGCGGCGGGGGAGACGTGCGCGTGCGCGAGATGTCCCCCGGCGTGAGCGCCCACGAGGGCGAGGTCCTGGAGTGGGACCGCGCCGAGGAGGCAGGGCGCACCTGGCGCTGGCTGCAGGGCCAGCCGCAGGGCTTCGAGCGCGTGGAGGTTGCCTCGGACGACGGCGTGCGCCTCGTGGGGCACGTCCTCGCGTGCCGTCCGGACTCGCCGCGCTGGCTCGTCTTTGTCCACGGCTACCACGACAACTGGCGCACCGGCCTCACCTACGCGCGCCGCTATGCGGAGGCGGGGTTCAATCTGCTCTTCGTGGACCTGCGCGCGCACGGAGAGAGCGGGGGAGACTGGGTGGGCGCCGGCTGGCTCGACCGTCGCGACCTCGTGGCGTGGTGCCGCTGGGTGGTTTCCCGGGCGGGGGAGGGCGTGCGCATAGCGCTTGCCGGCATCTCGATGGGCGCCGCGTCCTGCCTCATGGCCTGCGGAGAGGATGACCTGCCGCCGAAGGTGGCTGCCTGCGTGGCGGACTCGGGCTACACGGACTTCTGGCGCACGGCGGAAAACGTCGTGGAGACGGGCTCGCTCGGCACGCCGCCGGCCTCGGCGCACCCGCTTCTGGACGTGGCGCGGCGCAGGCTCATGAGGGAGCGCGGCGGCTACGACATCAGGCTCGCGCGGCCGGTGGATGCCCTGGCGCGCACGAGGGTGCCGGTCCTGCTCGTCCACGGCGAGGCTGACCGCGTGGTGCCCGTGGGCATGGCGCACGAGCTCGCTTCGACGGGCGGCGGACACCAGCTGGAGGTCTTCCCCGGCGCGGGCCACTGCTGCGCCGTCTTTGCCGATCCGGAGCGCTACTGGGGCTGCGTGCTCGGCTTTTTGGGGAGATGGATGTAGGGGGGTCGGTTTTCCGCTAGCCGAGCCGCGCACGGGCTCCGCGGAATGGTCCCTGGGTCTGGGCCGTTTCGTTATCGCTGGGGTTCATACTGCTCTCAGTTAGCTGAGTGAGTGGGGGCAGACATGGGTTCCGTGACCATCGAGCAGCTGCGTGGGGAGACGTACACGGGCAGTGACCCCGTCGTCAGGGGGATGTACGCCAGAAATGCCAAGCACCTGGACGAGGTCCTCGCCGGGGTGAGGGGCGGCTCCGTCGTCCCGCTGCTCGGCGCCGGATTCTCGGCGGGTTCCATCCCGCTGTGGCGCGGGGCGCTCCTCGGCTGGGCCGGAGAACTCGGTCCCGCCGTCGAGGCTGAGGTCACGGGTCGCCTCGACGCGGGAGACTTCGAGGGCGCCGCCTCCCTCGTCGAGTCCGAGATGGGCGCGAACGCCTTCCGCGACGCCTTCAGGGAGACCTTCGGGGAGGGCGTCCTCGACGGGGCGTTCGACAAGCTGACTCCCGAGAGGCGGGGCATCCCCGCCGCGTTCCGCGGGTTCGTGCTCACGACCAACTACGACCGGCTCATAGAGAGGGCATACGAGGCGGCTGGGGCGCCGATCGAGCGGGTGTGCCCGCACACCGCCTATCAGTTCGCCAAGGCGGCCGGCGGCCTGGGCGGCAACGAGCGCCTCCTCCTCAAGCTCCACGGGGACGCGTGGGACCCGACGAACGCCGTCATCACCCGGGAGGACTATGAGCGCGTGTACGGGACGGACGGCGGGGTCGCCCCACTCGTGGAGGTCATGAGGCGGGCCTTCACGGGGAGGCGGGTCCTCTTCCTCGGCTGCTCGCTCGCCGGGGACCGCCCCCTCGACGTCCTCCACGGGTGCTGCGAGGGGATGACGCACTACGCCCTCGTCGAGCTGCCGGCTGGGACCGAGAACCCCGGAGACCCGCTCGCCCCCGCGCTCGTCGGCCCCGACGGGAGGCAGGTACCCGCGTACCGCGAGGCGCGCCTCAGGCTCGACTCGCTCGGCATCCGCCCGATCTGGTACCCCCGCGGTTGTCACGAGGCGCTCGACGCGCTGCTGGGCTGGCTCGAGGGGGAGATGGGGCCGCTGCCGGGCGGGGCCTCCGCTCGCCTCGCGCCCATCCCCGAGTCCATATACGGGATTGTGGGCCGAGAGAGGGAGGTCGATAAAGTCGTCGGTTCCCTCTCCGGAGGGCCCTCTATCACCATGGTCGCCGGCCCCGGCGGCATCGGCAAGACCGAGGTCTGCCGCGAGGTCCTGAGGAGGCTTCGGGACGAGGGCCGCCACGTCGTCTACGCGGTGACGGTCGGGGCTTCGACCGCCTGGGCGCAGTGCGACGCCGTCTCCGACGCCCTCGGGGTCCCGAAGGTGGAGCAGCGCGAGGGCGTCCGCGCTGCGGACTACGCCCGCTACCTCACGGACAAGCTCGCCGACCTGGGGAGCCCCGTCGTCTACCTCGACAACTGGGAGGACGCCTGGGTCACCTCCGACGACGAGGGGCGGAGGGAACTAGTCGCCCTGCTCCGGGCGCTCTGCGACGGAGGCTCATCCGTCCTCGCCTCGAGCAGGGAGACGGTGGCGGACTACGAGACGGGCGCCAGGATTATCAGGGTTCACGAGCTCGGAAGAGGGCCGTCCGTCGACCTCTTCCGCGAGGTCCTCGAGGCGAAGGGGGGCGGGCCTGACCCATCGGGCCCCGAGTTCGAGGAGCTGATCGGCAATCTCGAGGGCCATCCCCTCGCAATCGTTCTTACCGCGACTCTTGCGACAAGATCCCTCTCTTGGGGCGACGTCCTGAGCCGCTGGGCCGAGGCCTCCCAGCACGCCGAGGACCCCCGGCACGACAGCCTCGAGACCGCGCTCCGCCTGTCATGGGACGCGGTTGCCGATGCCCCGCTCGCCCGCGTGCTGTGGGGCGTCATGGCGCTCACGCCCGGCGACCTGCCGCGCACGGAGCTCGGCGCGCTCGCCGACCTCTCGGGAACCGACCCTCGCGACTGGGTGGCTGCCTACGCCCGCCTGAGGGACGCGAGCCTCATGACAGCCTCGGGAGACGGCTCCCTGTCGATGCTGCGCCCCGTGCGAGAGGCGTTCTTCAGTCTCGCGAGCGATGACCTTGTCGACCGCTGCCTCGACCTGCTGGCGAGGAGACTCGTCGGGATCTTCGAGGCTGATGGCGGCGGATCGGGCGTCATGGGCACGGGCCCCTCACACGACCTCGCCCTCGAATCCCTCCCCCGCGCCCTCTTTCTCCTCGGCCGTTCGCTGGCCCTCCGAGACCTGAGAGTGGGTGCCCCCGAGCTCGCGCGGACGTTGGGCAACTACTACCAGTTTGACTGGGGGGCCTCTCGGCCCGTGCTCGACACGCTGCTTTGCTCCGCTCGGGATGCGGGGGACGACGACCTCGCCGCCTTCGCCGCGCAGACGTCAGCGAGATGTTCGATATACCAAGACAGGCTCGGCGAGGCCGGGCCCCTGCTCGAGGAGGCAGAGCGCCTCCACCGCGAGGCCGGGAGCGCCCTCGGGACGGCCAACGACCTGCAGGACCGCGCCCGGCTCGCCATGCGCCTGGGCGACCTCGACGGGGCAGGGAAGCTTCTCGAGGAGGCCGAGCGCCTCCACCGGAAGGCCGGGAGCGCCCTCGGGACGGCCAACGACCTGCAGGACCGCGCCGAGCTCGCCATGCTCCTGGACAGGCTCGGCGAGGCCGGGCCCCTGCTCGAGGAGGCAGAGCGCCTCCACCGCGAGGCAGGGGACAACCTCGGGACGGCCTACGACCTTCATGCCCGCGCCCGGCTCGCCATGCGCCTGGGCGACCTCGACGGGGCAGGGAAGCTTCTCGAGGAGGCCGAGCGCCTCCACCGGCAGGCCGAGAGCGGAAGAGCAACGTCTGAACACCAGGCACGAG
>CASFQX010000074.1 GCA_949296375.1 uncultured Olsenella sp. | reverse complement strand
GCCCACGTCGGCGAGCGCCGCGGCGACGATGCGGCGCATCCACGACGCGGTGACGCCCTCCCCCACCGGGTGCACCGGCAGCACGCGCGCGTAGCCGCCCGCCCCGTCGGCGCCGGAGAGGACCTCGTAGAAGGGCGCCTTCATGCGCTTGAACCCGTAGCCAAAGCTCACCTTGCCGGAGAGCGCCACGCGGTCGCCCACATGGACCTGCTCGGCGATCCAGGGCTGGCGGAAGAACGTGGCGATGAGCACGCCCGTCTCGTCCACCACGGAGAGCTCGACGATCTGCATGCGCGGGCGCGGGCGCTTGAGCTCCACGCGGTCGACGGTCGCGACCACGGTCGCCTCCGCGCCCACGTCGGCATGGCTGATGGGCGTGACGCGCGTGAAGTCGAGGTAGCGATGCGGGACGTGGAGGAGGAGGTCCCGCACGCGCTCGAGGCCGAGCCGCTCGAGCGCCGCCTCGCGCGCGCCCGAGACGTAGCGCAGCCTCGACACAGAGTCGGAGAGGGCGCAGGTTCGCTGCACCCTCTCCGCTGCTGACGATATGGACGGGCGGGGCCCCACCTGCGCCTACTCGATCGAGAAGATCACGGGGTAGAGGGGCTGCTCGCCGCGGTGCGGGTCGACTTCGAGGTCGGGGTTGGCGTCCTCGATGGCTGCCACGAGCGCCTCGAAGGACGCGTCGTCCATGTCCTGGCCGGCGAGGATCGTGAGGGAGTCGCCCTCCTCTTCCTCCTGCATCTTGGCGATGAGGTCGAGCGTGACCTGCTCGACGGAGGAGCCCACCACGTCGATGGAGTCGTCCTGGATGCCCATGACGTCGCCGGCGTGGATGGGGGTGCCGTCGGCGGCCTGGGAGTCGCGCACGGCGGTGGTGACCTCGCCGCCGCGCACGTCGGCGATGGCCTCGGTCATGGCCTCGACGTTGTCCTCGAGGGTGCCCTCGGGGTCGACGGCGAACATGGCGGAGAAGCCCTGGAGCACGGTCTTGGTGGGAACCACGGCGACGCGCGCGCCCTCGCAGGCGCTCGCCGCGGCCTCGGCTGCCATGCGGATGTTGCCGTTGCCGGGCAGCACGATGACGGAGTCGGCGTTGACGCGCTCGACAGCCTCGAGGATGTCGGCCGTGGTGGGGTTCATCGTCTGGCCGCCGGAGACGACCACGTCCACGCCCAGGGAGCGCAGGATCTCCTCCTCGCCCGAGCCGGCCGCGACGGCCACGAAGCCGAGCGCCTTGCGCGGGCCCGCGGGCTCCTCGGCGGCCTCGGCCTGGTCGGCCGCGATCTTGGCGGTGCGGTCGTGGGACTCCATGTCCATGTTGTGGATGAAGACCTCGTAGACCTGGCCAAACTGGAGCATGTAGGCGAGCACGCGGTTGGGCTCGTTGGAGTGCACGTGGACCTTGAAGTCGGGGTAGGCGCCCACGATGAGCTCGCAGTCGCCGAGCGTCGCCAGGTACGCAAGGCCCTCGTCGACGTCAAAGGGCTTCTCGGCCTTGAAGAGGAACTCGTTGCAGTAGCGGAACTCCGAGCCCTCCCAGTCGTCGTTGAGCTCGATCTGGACCTTGGCGGAGACGTCGGCCTTGGCGTCGACGGTGGTCTTGAACTCGGTGAGCTCGCCCGCCTTGCCGTTGGCGGCGTTCACGAAGGCCTCGAGGAAGGTGGCGAATCCGAAGGCGCCCGAGTCCACGACGCCGTTCTCCTTGAGGACGGGCAGGAGCTCGGGCGTGCGGGCGACGGACTCGTAGGCCTCGACCACGAGCGCGTCGAGCATCTCGGAGGCGCTAATCTTGGTCTTCTCGAGCTGGTCGGCCTTGGCCGAGACGTCGCGAAGGACGGTGAGGATGGTGCCCTCGACGGGCTTGCGGACGGCCTTGAAGGCGACCTTCACGCCGCGGCGCCAGGCGTGCGCGATGTCGCCGGGGGTGGGGTGCTCCTGGTTCTTGGCGTCGCAGAGGCCCTCGGCGATGCCGCGCAGGATCTGGCTCGTGATGACGCCCGAGTTGCCGCGCGCGCCCATGAGCGAGCCGTGGGTGATCGCCTTGGCGATGTCGTCGATGGAGGCGTCGGCGGGCAGCGCCTGGACCTCCTTGACGACGGTGTTGAGCGTGAGCGACATGTTCGTGCCGGTGTCGCCGTCGGGGACGGGGAAGACGTTGAGCTTGTTGATCTCCTCGGCGCGGTCGGCGACCACCTTGGCTGCCGCGGGGAAGCACGTGCGGATGACGGTCGAAATCATCTTGGGGAACCTCGGTTCTTCTCGGCGGGACGGCTAGCGCGCGTTGCGCAGGCCCTCGATGTGGACCTTGACGTCAACGCTTTCGAGCTCGGCGATCTGCTTGAGCAGGAACTTGACCGAGCTCGTGAGGTTGCCCACCACGGACGCCATGTTGACGCCCTGCTCCACGATCACGTGGAGGTCAACCGAGACGCGCCCGCCCTCGGCGGCGACGTCGATGCCCTTGCGCAGGCGGTAGGAGGGCAGGAGCCGGGCGACGCCCGCCTGCTCGTCGATCTCCGCCATGCCGACGACGCCGTAGCACTCGAGCGCGGCGTACCCCGCGAGGTCGGCGATGCAGTCGTTTGACACCCTCAGCGTTCCCGGAACGACACCAGACATGTGGTCTCCTCTCGCTGGCAGGAAGAGCGGACAGTCAGAATCCCAACTAGTATAGCGCAGCGCAGGCGAGAAGGACGCTCGGGCGCGGGGCCGCTACAGGCGCCGCAGCTCCTCCACGAGGGCGGTCTTGCCGTCGGTCCTCTCGTCCCTCTGCTTGATCACGCGCGCCGGGACGCCGGCAACGACGGCGCGGGGCAGGACGTCCTCCACGCAGACGGCGCCCGCCGCGACGACGGCGCCCTCCCCCACGCGCACTCCCTCCAGCACGACCGCGTTGGCGCCAATCATGACGTCGTCCTCGACGACGACGGGCACGGCGCTCGCGGGCTCGACCACGCCCGCGAGGACGGTGCCCGCGCCGATGTGGCAGTTGCGGCCCACGATGGCACGGCCGCCCAGGACGGCGCCCATGTCGATCATGGTGCCCTCGCCGACGACGGCGCCGATGTTGATGACGGCGCCCATCATGATGACCGCGCCGTCACCGATTTCCACGCGGTCGCGGATGATGGCGCCCGGCTCGATGCGCGCGTTCACGCCCTTGAGGTCGAGCAGCGGCACGGCGGAGTTGCGCCGGTCGGCCTCCACGTCCACGTACTCGATGGAGTCCGCGTTGGCGAGAAGGACCGGCTCGATCTGGGACCACTCGCCAAAGACGACCCGGCCCTCGCTCCCGCCGTAGACGTGGGCGTCGCCCCAGTCCAGACGGGCGCCTTCCTTCTCGCGCACGTACGCCTTGACCGGCGTCTTCTTGGGGGCGTTCGCGATGAAGTCGATGATCTCCTGTGCGTTCAAAGCTTGTTCCCTCCTGTTGTGGCGCCCCGTCCCGGCAGCCCTACTTGTCAAACATGAGCTCGTCGAACGTGTAGAAGCCGGGCTCGCGCGTAAGCAGGCGCGCGGCTGCGGCCACGGCTCCGGTGACGAAGATCTGCCGGCTCGTGGCGCGGTGCGTGAGGCAGACCTCCTCGTCGACACCGAAGAAGTGGACCTCGTGCGTGCCCGCGACAGTGCCGCCCCGGACGGCGTGCATGCCGATCTCCCCGGGAACGCGAGCGCCCACGATGCCCTCGCGCCCGCCCACGACGGGGCGTTCCCCCGTCGGGTCGACGGCGGCGAGAAGGGCCTTGGCCGTGCCGCTCGGCGCGTCGACCTTCTGGTTGTGGTGCGTCTCCACGATCTCCACGTCCCAGCCGGCGAGCGTCTCGGCCACCAGCGCAGTGGCGCGGCGCAGGGCCGCGACGCCGAGGGAGTAGTTGGACGCCCAGATCACACGGTTCTTCTCGCCCAGGGCGCGAAGCTCGTCCAGCTGTTCCGGCGAGAGACCCGTGGTGCCGGAGACCACCGCGGCGCCCGTGCGGCGCGCGTAGGCCAGCGTGTGCGGCAGCGAGGCGGGCGCGGAGAAGTCCACAGCCACGTCGGCTGCTGGGGCTGCGGCGTCCAGCTCATCTATGTTGTCCACGTCGTAGGAGCCCACCACGTCAAAGCCGCGGGCGAGAAGCTCCTCGCGCACAAGGCGGCCCATGCGGCCGTTGCCGCCGATGACGATCGCGCTAGCCAAGGAGACCGACCCCCTTCATCGCGGAGACCACGCGCTCGCGGCCGGCGTCGGAGATCGTCCAGAGCGGCTGGCGGTAGTACTCGCCGATCAGGCCCATCTCGGCCAGGGCGCACTTGACCGGAATCGGGTTGACCTCGCAGAAGAGGGCGTGGATGAGCTCGAGGTTCTGGAGCTGGGTGCGGCGGGCGGCCTCGATGTTACCAGCGAGGAAATCCGCGCACATCTGGTGCACCGTGGCGGGCGCGACGTCGGCCCACACGGAGATGACGCCCTTGGCGCCGAGGCTCATGAGCGGCACGACGATGTCGTCGTAGCCGGAGAACATGCGGAAGTAGTCGGAGAGGTCCTGCTCCGCCATGGTTGCGTAGCTGATGGAGCCCGAGGCCTCCTTGAGGCCCCACGCGTTGGGGTGCTGCGCCAGGCGCGCGAGGTTCTTCTCGCTGATGGAGCAGCCGGTGCGGCCGGGGATGTTGTAGAGGATGCACGGCACGTCGACCTTGTCCATGACGGCGGTGAAGTGGCGGTAGATGCCCTCCTCGTTGGACTTGTTGTAGTACGGCGTGATGAGCAGGAGACCGTCCACGCCGAGCTTGACGAGGCCGGCGGCCTTGCGCTCGGACTCGAAGGTGGCGTTGGAGCCGGCGCCGCCGATCACGGGGACGCGACCGGCAACGCGCTCGACGACGCAACGCGCGACCTCAAAGTCCTCGTCGTCGGTCATCGTGGAGGACTCGCCGGTGGTGCCGAGCACGAGGATGCCGTCAGTGCCGTTCTCCAGGTGAAAGTCCACGAGGCGCTCGAGCGCGGGGAAGTCGACGGAGCCGTCCTCGGCGAACGGCGTGACGAGGGCGACGATCGATCCGGTCAGGTTGGTCATGTCCATGGTTGCCTCTCTTCTCTCGCGTGTAAATGGGGAGCGGACCCTACTTACACATCCAGTGTTGCCAGGTAGTCAGCGGGCGTCTCGGCGCGACGGATGAGCTGCACCGATCCGTCCGTGCACAGCAGCAGCTCCGCGGAGCGCAGCGCGCCGTTGTAGTTGTAGCCCATGGAGTGCCCGTGGGCACCCGCATCGTGAATGAACAGCAGGTCGCCGACGTGGCACTCGGGCATGAGGCGGTCGCGGGCGAACTGGTCGTTGTTCTCGCAGAGCCGGCCGACCACGTTGTAGCGGTGCGTGCACGGCGCGTCCTCGGCGCCCATGACGCTCACGTAGTGGTAGGCGTCGTAGATGGCCGGGCGCATGAGGTTTGCCGCACAGGCGTCCACGCCCAGATAGTCGTGGTAGGTGACCTTCTCGTGGATGACACGGGTCACGAGGGCGCCCGCCGGCGCGAGCATCCAGCGGCCCAGCTCAGAGAAGATCGCCACGTCACCCATGCCCGCGGGCACGAGCACGTCCTCGTACGCCTGGCGAACACCCTCGCCAATGACAGCCAGGTCACAGGGGATGTCGTCCGGGTGATAGGCCACGCCGATGCCACCGGAGAGGTCGATGAAGCCAATGTGCACGCCAAGGCGTGCGGAGAGGTCCGCCGCCATCTCAAAGAGCTGGCGCGCGAGGCGCGGGTAGTAGTCGTTCACCTGCGTGTTGCTGGCGAGAAACGCGTGGATGCCAAACTCCTCCACGCCCAGGGCGGCAAGCTCGGCAAAGGCACGCTCGAGCTGCGCCGGCGTCATGCCGAACTTGGAGTCCTCCGGGGAGCCGATGATGCCGTTCTCGCTCTCGAATGCGCCGCCCGGGTTCACACGGCAGCACACCGTGCGCGGAACGCGGCCGCCGAGGGCGCGCTTGAGGCAGGCCACCATGTCGTAGGCGTCGAGGTTGATGATCGCCCCGCGCTCGTCCGCCGCGCGGAAGTCCTCGTCGGGCGTGTCGTTGGACGAGAGCATGATGTCGCGACCGGTCACGCCTGCACGGTCCGCGAGAAGGAGCTCAACGCCCGTGGCGCAGTCGCAGCCGCAGCCACAATCCGCAAGAATCCGCAGGATCGCGGGATTGGGCGTGGCCTTGACGGCAAAGTACTCCTTGAAGCCGGGGTTCCACGCAAAGGCGGCGTTGAGCTCCGCCGCGCGGCGGCGAATCTCGGCCTCGTCATAGAGATGGAACGGGGTTGGGTACTCGGCCGCGATGGCCTCGAGCTGCTCTTTGGTGACAAACGGACGCTTCTGCATGACACCCCTCTATCGCCGTGCAGGTGCGCGGCCCCAGGGCGGACGTGCGTCCGGACAAGGATAGCGCCCCTGCGAGTTCTTCTCGCAGACAGTCCCGGGGGTCTTTCCCCGCGGGCCCACCGTCGCGCCGCGCCCGACGCGCCAGTTCGGCGGACCTCGCCTCCCCGGGGATCTGTGCCTGCCGGCTCCCCCACGGATCTTCGGGTCCGCTCCTCTATCGATGTGGGTAGCCTAGCACGGCTCGTGCGCGGCGCACAGGGTGAAAAACAAACCTGAAACATCACGGCACAGGTCCCTCTCGCCTGCGGGCCGCCCGTCCTTGTCGCCCCGCCCGCCCCCTCGCCCGCAGCAGCCCCATTCTCAAACCCAGACTTTGCGGCCGCAAAAGTCACGCGGCATTCCGTCCGCTCCCCCGAACGCCTAAAACCCGCATCCGCTACCGGCTAGCTACGCTACCCTTAAGGTGTCTGCACGAAGGGAGAAACGGTGGACGAGAAGATCAGGCGCGTCGCACAGGCCCACGCCGAGGAGTGCTACGAGGAGGAGCTCGAGCTCCTGCGCACGCTCGCGCAGATCCCCGCCCCGTCCGGCCACGAGGAGCAGCGCGCGGAGTTCATCCGCGACTGGCTGCTTGCACAGGGTGCGCCCGTGGGCGCCGTGCGCGTCGACGACGCGAAGAACGTCATCCTCAGCCTACCCGGCCCCTCAAACGGCGACGACGGCATCGCAGTCTTTGCCGCCCACACTGACGTGGTCTTCCCCGATACCGAGCCGCTGCCGCTCGCCGAGAGCAAGACGCGCCTCCTGGCCCCGGGCGTGGGCGACGACACGGCCAACCTCGTGGGACTGCTCCTCGCGGCGCGCTATCTGCTGCGCCACAAGGTGCCGCTCGACCGACGCGTGCTCGTGGTGGCCAACTCCTGCGAGGAGGGCCTCGGCAACCTCGCCGGCACGCGCGAGCTCTTCCGCCACTACGACGGGCACGTGCGCGAGTTCACGAGCTTTGACCTCTACCTCGGCATGCACGTGGTCTCCGCCGTGGGCAGCCACCGCTGGCGCGTGAAGTGCCACACCGAGGGCGGCCACTCCTGGGAGAACTTCGGGCGGGACAACGCGATCGAGGCGCTCTGCAGCTTCATCGAGGACCTCTACGCCCTCGAGCTGCCCACGCGCGCCAAGACCACAATCAACGTGGGGCGCTTCGAGGGAGGCACCACGGTGAACTCCATCGCCGAGGACGCGAGCGTGCTCGTAGAGTACCGCTCCGCCTCCGAGGAGTGCCTCGAGGAGATGTACGGCAAGTTCGTGGTGCTCGTGGAGGAGCACCTCAAGGCCGGCACCCGCATCGACGTGCGACTCATCGGGCGGCGCCCCGCCTCCGGCGAGCACGTGCCCGAGGGCCAATCCGCGCTCATCGCGCGCACCGACGAAGTGCTGCGCGAGCTGGGCGGGGTGGAGCAGATCCACCACCAGGAGTCCTCGACCGACGCCAACATCCCACTCTCGCTGGGCATACCCGCCCACACCGTGGGAACCGTCGAGGGCGACCTCTTGCACACCCGCGAGGAGTGGATCGAGAAGGACAGCCTGCGCCGCGGACTCGCAGTCATTCTCGCCCTCATGCTTGACCACGCCACGAAACTGGAGCCATAAATTCCGTTTCTAGGTGTTTTTTCGAAGGGGCGTAAAGTAGCAAAGCCCTCCCTTTCGGCAAATTCGCTGGTAGAGAAATGCCACCTTCTAGGTGATACTTTGACTGCAGCCAAAAAAACACCTAGAAACGGAATCAGTGCAGCAGTCTAAAGAAAAAGGAGCCCGCAGGCTCCTCCTCCCGTTTGGGATGTGATGACGCTTACGCCGCACATACGCACTTGACGAGCAGCGGCGAATCCGCGTGGTTCTGCTCGTGGGAGGAGAACCACTCGTCAACGTCCTTGAACAGAAGCCGCTTGCTGTCAGCGTTGAAGCTGCGCTCGTGACCGTCCATGATGGCGCGATACTCGCCGCTCATGAACCAGCCGTTGTGGCACGCGTCGAGCACCTTGCGCTCGCGCTTGCTCATGTCCTTGATCTTGGTCATGCCTTCCCTCCTTTCGT
>CASFQX010000073.1 GCA_949296375.1 uncultured Olsenella sp. | reverse complement strand
CTCGCCCTGCTCTTCTCGCCAGGCGAGAAGAGCAGGGCGAGCTCGTGCAAAAGTCAGAGCTTGCGGAACGGGGACGGCGAGAAGGACGGGGCAAAGGCGGCGGGGCGGAGACGAGAAGGGCGGCAGCAACGCAAAAAAGGGGCCGGACCCGCAGGTCCGACCCCTTGTCTGCGCGTTGCGCGTAGCCCGAAGTAAGGAAACTTACTTGAGGGTGACGGTGGCGCCGGCCTCCTCGAGCTGCTTCTTGGCGGCCTCGGCGTCCTCCTTCTTGGCGCCCTCGAGGACGGCCTTGGGGGCACCCTCGACGACCTCCTTGGCCTCCTTGAGGCCGAGGCTGGTAAGAGCGCGGACGACCTTGATGACGGCGATCTTGTTGTCGCCGAAGCCCTCGAGCACGACGTCGAAGTTGGTCTTCTCCTCCTCCTCGGCGGCAGCGGCGGCCGGAGCGGCGGCCACGGCGGCGACGGGGGCGGCGGCGGACACGCCGAAGGTGTCCTCGATGGCCTTCACGAGCTCGGAAGCCTCGAGCAGGGTCATCTCCTTGAGGGCGTCAATGATCTCCTCGGTGGTAAGCTTAGCCATTTTTCTGTTCCTTTCGGTCCCGTGCGTGTGCACGGATGCTTGGTAGGTGTGTGAGACGCTGGGCGCCTCGGGTGCGGCCGGAGCCGCGGGGTCGTGCTAGGCAGCCTGCTTCTGCTCGGAAACAGCGCTGATGGTACGGGCGAGGCCAGAGGGGACCTCGTTGACGCAGACGGCGATGCCGCGGGCGAAGCCGCTGATGAGGCCAGCGAGCTGACCCATGAGCTGATCGCGGTTGGGCAGGTCGGCGTAGGCCTTGGCCTCCTCGGCGTTGAGGGCCTTGCCGTCGGCGATGGCGCCCACGAAGTTCATCTTCTTGAGCTTCTCGGACTGCTCCTTGATGACCTTGGCGGCATCCACGGAGTCGTTCGCGTAGAAGACGTAGGCGCAGGTGCCCTCGAGCACCTCGTCGATGCTGGGGAGACCGGCGTTCTCAAGAGCGATCTTGACGATGTTGTTCTTGTACACCTTCATCTCGGCACCAACCTCGCGAAGCGCGCGGCGGACCTGCTGGGTCTCCTTGACGGAGAGACCACGGTAGTCGACGACAAAGACACCCTGGGAAGCCTCGAGCGAAGCGGAGACCTTCTCGAGCATCTCGACATTGGACTTGGATGGCATGTTGTTACACCTCCTTCGTTGCGGTCGGGCATGCCGCCGACGCGGGCGGGCCTTCCGCAAAAGAAGACCCCGTCTGGCGCAGGCCAAAGCGGGGTCCTCGAGGATGCGAAACTCTCAAGACCACCTCGGCAGGCGGGTTTCCCCATTAAGCCTTGCGGCACCGGCTGTCTTTGGCAGCGGACATGCAGTGAAAGAACGTTGCGAGACGCGTCTCGCACGGGACATTGTGTCACGTGGCGAGAAGCGCGTCAAGCTGGCGGGAAATCCGCGCTACTCCTCCATGAGGTTGCGCGTCTTGGTGGTGTCGACCTTGATGCCAGGGCCCATGGTGGTGGTGAACGTCACGGACTTGACGTAGCGACCCTTGGCGCTCGAGGGCTTCACGCGGAGAAGCTCGTTGATGAGCGCGCCGTAGTTCTCGACGAGCTTCTGGGTGTCGAAGGACACCTTGCCCATCGGGACGTGGCAGATGCCGTAGCGGTCGGCGCGGTACTCGACGCG
>CASFQX010000072.1 GCA_949296375.1 uncultured Olsenella sp. | reverse complement strand
CTGCTGCTAGGTCGTTTGGGGAATCCGATAAATGTCACTTGATTGGTAACATTTATCGACTACACTGTGAGAGACAGGAAGGGTCGCCCCGGAGGGGGCGACCCACGCGAGAAGGGAACTCACATGAGCGCTACCGTTGCTTCCGAGCAGGTCGACAACCTCGTCAACATGATCGACGGTTATGTCGAGGAGGGTGGCCACCACCTCAACGTCAACGTCTTCACCAAGGAGACCCTGCTTGACGCCCAGGCCCACCCCGAGAAGTACCCGCAGCTGACCATCCGCGTCTCCGGCTATGCGGTGAAGTTCAACTCCCTCACCAAGAAGCAGCAGGACGACGTCATCAGCCGTACCTTCCACGAGGCGATGTAAGGTCTACCTGACCTGTTAGGCTTACGGCCCGGGCAATTGCTCCGCAAAGTGCTTTGCGCTCCGCGCTCAGAAACTTTGCTTCGCAAATGCCCGGGCCGTTCGCTCTATCATGGTTGTAGTACGTGTCCGGGTGGAAGGGGCGGCTGTGACTGTAGATACCGAGAGTCGTGCTCGTGACGTTGACGTGATCGGGCGGGTGCACTCCACCGAGAGCTTTGGGACGGTGGACGGCCCCGGCACGAGGTTCGTGGTGTTCTGCCAGGGGTGCCCCATGCGCTGCCAGTACTGCCACAACCCCGACACCTGGGAGTTCGCCCGCGCGGACGGCACCGGCCCCGGCACCAGCGTGAGCGTTGGCGAGCTGCTCGAGCGCTACGAGCGCAACCGCCCCTTCTACAAGCGCGGCGGCATCACCGTGACGGGCGGCGAGCCCATGGCGCAGCCCGACTTCGTGGCAGCCCTCTTCCGCGCCGCCCACGCCGCGCCCGCAGGCCGCATCCACACCTGCCTGGACACCTCCGCCGCCACCTTCTCCGCGGCGCACGCCGATCGCTTCTCGGCGCTTCTCGATGACACCGACATGGTGCTTCTCGACATCAAGACGTCCGACCCCGCGCTGCACGAGACGCTCTGCGGCCTGCCCGCGAGCCACGCCCTCGAGCTTGGCGACGAGCTGGCGCGGCGGCGCATCCCCACGCTCGTGCGCCACGTGGTGGTGCCCGGCATCACCGACTCCGAGGAGGAGTGCGCCGAGGTCGGCCGCATCATCGCCAACTGGGACAACGTGGTGGGTCTGGACTTTCTCCCCTATCACACCATGGGCAAGGCCAAGTACGACAAGCTCGGGATCGAGTACCCGCTCAAGGGCGTCAAGGCCATGAACGCCGCCCGCGCGAAGGAGCTGCGCAAGGTGGCCCTCGCGGCCCGTGCCCAGCGCAGGGCGGAGCGCGGGAAGTAGTCGCCTATGTGAGCATGGGTCCGCTAAGAGGGTTAGCCCCTTCTGGCAGACTCGCTGATTACCATGCGAGAAGGGGCTCGTCTCAGCCTGCAGAGTGTTCCGCTTTACGAAAGCGGTCTTGTCTCAGCCCTTGGACAGTATTTCTTTACGAGAAGGGGCTCGTCTCAGTCCTAAGCCCCCTAGGGGCTGAGACGAGCCCCTTTTCGTAAAGCCCGCGGGCAGCAAAGCTGAGACGAGCCTCAATCAAGAAAGACGCCCGCCTCTTAGCATGAGACGGGCATCTTTCAAAGCAGGCTGCGCATGCGAAGCACGCCTGCCCCCAATTTGCAAATCGGGCGCGTTATGCGCGCTCGGCGATCTCGTTGACCAGGCGCTCGGTCTTCTCCCATCCAAGGCAGGCGTCCGTGATGGACTGGCCGTAGGTGCCGCCGCTCACGGGCTGGTTGCCGTCCACGAGATAGGACTCCACCATGAAGCCGCGCACGAGGCGGCGGATGGTGTCGGAGCGGCTCATGGAGTCGAGCACCTCGTGGCAGATGCGAATCTGCTGGAACGGGCGCTTGCCGGAGTTGTCGTGGTTGCAGTCGATGATCGCCGCGGGGTTCTCAAAGCTCGAGGCGGTGTATTTCTCGGCAAGGCGCTCGAGGTACTCGTAGTGGTAGTTGGGGTAGTTGATCCCGTCCAGGCCCACGTAGCCGCGCAGCACCGCGTGCGCGAGCGGGTTGCCCGTCGTGGAGACCTCCCAGTTGCGGAAGATGAAGGTCTGGGGCTGCTGGGCGGCGTAGATGGAGTTGAGCATGACGTCGGTGGAGCCGCCCGTGGGGTTCTTCATGCCCACCGGCATGGGAACGCCGGAAGCCACGAGGCGGTGCTCCTGGTTCTCGACGGAGCGCGCGCCCACCGCGATGTAGGCGAGAAGGTCGATGAGGTACTGGTAGTTGGTGGGATAGAGCATCTCGTCCGCGGTGAACATGCCCGTCTCCTCCACCACGCGCAGGTGCATGTGGCGGATGGCCTTCACGCCGCCGAGCATATCGTCGGCAGCCTCGGGATCGGGGTTGTGGAGCAGGCCCTTGTAGCCCACGCCCTTGGTGCGCGGCTTGTTGGTGTAGACGCGCGGGATCACGACGAGACGGTCCTTGACCTCCTCGGCGAGCTTGGCCAGACGACAGGCGTAGTCGAGCACGGAGTCCTCGCGGTCGGCCGAGCACGGGCCGATGATGAGGAGCATGCGGTCGTCCTCGCCGCGCAGCACCGCGGACACGGCAGCGTCAAAGTCGGCCTTGCGCGCCGCCATCTGGGGAGAGAGCGGCATCTCGGCGCGGATGTCCTTGGGGATGGGCAGAAGACGCTGGAACTTCATGGACATGAGGGTTTCCTCCGTTTGCTCGCGGGCGTGCCACCGCATTATCCGACCGCGCGGCAGCGCCCGGGCCGCGCGAGGGCTAAGATGATTGTCGATTGAAACAAACGCGCCCGCGCGCTGCGCCCGCGCGCGACGGGAAGGAGGACCCATGCCCTGCACCACCATCCTGGTTGGCAAGAAGGCCAGCTACGACGGCTCGACCATCGTCGCCCGCAACGAGGACTCCCCGGGCGGGCAGTTCGAGGCCAAGCGCTTTGTGGCGCGCGAGGCACCCAAGCCCGGAAGCGTCTACGAGAGCGTGATCTCCCACCTCAAGATTGAGCTCCCCGAGGGCGGCACCCGCTATACCGCCATGCCCAACGCGGACCTGCGCGAGGGCCTCTGGGAGGCCGCCGGGTTCAACGAGCACAACGTGGGCATGAGCGCAACGGAGACCCTCACCTCCAACGAGCGCGTGCTCGCGGCCGACCCGCTCGTGGAGTATCGCGCGGCGCGCGGCAAGGCGGGCGAGAAGGACTTTGAGCCGGAGCGCCTGGGCGGCATCGGCGAGGAGGACATGGTCACGCTCGTCCTCCCCTACGCCACGAGCGCCCGCAACGGCGTGGAGCGCCTGGGAGAGCTGCTCGAGCGCCACGGCACCTACGAGATGAACGGCATCGCCTTCTCGGACGCGGACGAGATCTGGTGGCTGGAGACCGTGGGCGGCCACCACTGGATCGCGCGCCGCGTCCCGGACGACAGCTACGTGACCATGCCCAACCAGCTGGGCATCGACGACTTTGACCTCACGGACGCGTTTGGCGAGAAGCGCGAGCACCTCTGCTCGGCAGACCTGCGCGAGTGGATGGATGCCAACCACCTTAACCTCTCGCTCGGCAACACTCCCGGCCACTTCAACCCGCGCGACGCCTTCGGCAGCCACTCGGACTCCGACCACGTCTACAACACGCCGCGTGCCTGGGACATGCAGCGCTTCTTGAGCCCCCACGCCGGCCCCTGGGAGACCGCCGCGCCGGGCGCAGACTTTGGCCCCGAGAGCAACTGCATCCCGTGGTGCCGCGTGCCCGAGCGCAAGGTCACGATCGAGGACGTGAAGTACGTGCTCTCCCTCCACTACCAGGGCACGCCCTATGACCCCTACGGCAACGGCCCCGACTCCAAGCGCGGGCTCTACCGGCCCATCGGCATCAACCGCAACTGCCAGCTCGCCGTGCTCCAGCTGCGTCCGTACGTGGACGAGAGCCGCGCCGCGCTGCAGTGGGTCTCGCTCGGCAGCAACGCCTTCAACGCGCTCGTGCCGTTCTACGCCCGCGTCACCGCCACGCCCGCGTACCTCGCAAACACCGCCACGCAGGTGAGCACGGAGAGCTTCTACTGGGCAAACCGCCTCGTGGCCGCCCTGGCAGACGCCGCCTACGGCGCGTGCCTGCCGCACGTGGAGCGCTACCAGGAGCGCCTCACGAGCCGTTGCGCCGGCTTGGTGCGCGCATGCGACGCCGCCGACGGAGACCTCGAGGCCTGCAACGCGACCATCGCCGACGAGTGCCGCCGCGAGACGGACGACCTTCTCGCCAAGGTGCTCTTCGAGGCGAGCATGCAGATGCGCAACGGCTTCTCCCGCAGCGACAACTAGGGAACGCAAGAAGGGCCGAGGCTCACAAATACAGCTCAAGGCGAGAAGGACCGGGTGACGCCTCTCCCATGGCGAGGGGCGTCACCCGGTCATGCTCGTCGATGGGACGCAGCACGCGACACGGAACGCCCGCCGCGATCGCGCCGGCGGGAACGTCACGCGTGACCACGCTCCCCGCCCCTATCACGCTGCCGTCGCCGACGGTGACCCCGCTGCAGACGGTTACGTTGGCTCCCATCCAGACGTTGTTGCCCAGCGTGATGGGCGCCGAGGTCTGGATGCCCTCCGTGCGCTGCTCCGGGTGGACGGCGTGACCCGCGCATGCGAGCACGCAACCCGGCGCGATGAACACACCCTCGCCAACGTTGATGGGCGAGGTGTCCAGGAACGTGCAGTTATAGTTCACGAGCGCAAAGCCGTGAAAATGGATGTTGAAGCCGTAGTCGCAGCGGAACGTGGGCTTGACCACGGCGCGCGGGTGCCATGTGCCAAAGAGCTCGCCCAAGATCTGGTCTCGCGCCTCGGTGTCCGCGGGATCCAGCTGGTTGAAGCGCCAGCAGAGGCGCTGCGCGCGCGGCTGCAGGTCGTTGGGCATGTCGAGGTAGCTCACGGCGTACGACGCGTCAGAGCGCATGAGGTCGAGCGCGGTCATGGGCGGTCCGTTCCTCTCGGTGTTTCCGGCGCGGTCATTGTACAGCGCACGGGAAGCGACAGAACATCTCTTTTCTCGTATTGTATATAGCAGTAATAAATAGGTGATACTTCATTTATATGTAGTTCATGATGATTGGACAGCCATGGCAACCACAACCATTACGCTTGATGAGGACGTCAAGCGCGAGACAACTGAAATCCTCAACTCCATTGGCATGACGCTCAGCGGCTACTTCAACCTTGCGGCGCGACAGCTCTGCATCAAGCGGCGCGTCCCGTTTGAGATAGAGGCGCCCGACCCCCTGCCCAACGAGGAGACTCGTCGCGCGATGATTGCGGCAGAGGCAAAGGAGCTCGGCCTCATTCCCGATGACGCGCCCGGATTCACGGACGCTGACGAGCTCGTGGCGTTTCTCGACGGTCCCAAGGCGTAGCGATGTGGGAGGTACGCCCAGAGCCGCAGTTCCAGCGGGACTACAAGCGCGTCATGAAGACGCATCCCCAGCTGAGGCAGGAGTTTCTGGCTGCCGTTCGAGAGCTCATCGCCACAGGAAGAGTCCCCGAGGCGTATCACCCGCACGAGCTTGCCGCCCCCGGGGGAAACTACAACGGACACGTTGACTTCCGCCTATCGGACGGGCCTGTGGACGTGATTGTCCTCTATCTGCCGCGCAAGACAAACCCCGTCATCCGCCTTGTGCGCATGGGATCTCACGAGGAGCTGTTCCGCGGAAAAATGAAGTAGCCCTTCTTTGAACGCGCGGTCGTATCATTGACCCGTGGGTTCCGCAGAAAGACGGAGAGGAAGGCCGGCCATGGAGTTCGGAGACGTCATCGCCAAGCGCTACTCGTGCAAGAAGTACGACGAGACCCGTCGGGTGGAGCCCGGGGCGCTCGAAAAGATCCTTCAGGCGGGACGTCTTGCCCCCACCGCCAAGAACCTGCAGGAGCAGCACGTCTACGTGCTCCAGAGCGCAGAGTCGCTCGCCATTGTGGACGAGCTCACGCCCTGCCGCTACGGCGCGCCCACGGTCCTGGCCGTGGCCTTCGACACCACGAACGTCTACCTCTACCCCGGCGACGCGCGCGACTCCGGCATCGAGGACGCCGCGATCGTGGCCACGCACATGGTCCTGGCAGCCTGCGACGCGGGCGTGGACAGCTGCTGGCTCAACCGCTTTGACCCTGACGTCGCCAAGGAGCGCCTGGGCCTGCCCGATAACGAGGAGCTCCTCATGCTGCTCGACCTCGGCTACGCCGCCGAGGGCACGGGCCCGCTGCCCAACCACGAGAGCCGCAAGCCGCTTTCGGAGACGGTGACGTACCGGTAGTAATGCGTCTTCATCCACGTCATGCCAAAGCCCCTGCTCGCGCATGCCGAATAGGAAGCGCGGACAGGGGTTTTCAGCGATACGGGTCTTTCTCCCCTACTTCCCGCGCCTCCACCGGCGCTTGTCGCGGGCCTGGACGTCGCGATCAAGGTCCTGACGCCACATAGACGGCATCGGCGATGACGGGCACGCGCGAGCCGTCGCAACCGCACTCGCCATCGCGCTGTAGAGCACCTCGGTTCCCCGCCCGTCAGCCACGTAGTTGGCCGCGCACTCACGGGAGATTCCCATGTTGCCCGCCTCTGCGGCAGCATCGATGTTGGCACCGATGAACAGGAACTCCCAGCCCTTCTCACGGTGCTTCTCAATCATCTTCTTGACCTCCGGGTAGCGGTAGCGGCGGCTCGCATTCTCCATGCCGTCCGTGGTGATGATGAAGAGCACCTTCTCCGCCTCAAAGCCCGCGGGCTGCACGCTCTGGACCAGGTCCACGTGCTTGATTGCCCCACCCACCGCGTCCAGGAGCGCCGTGCATCCGTAGCAGCTGTAGTCCGCGTGAGTCAGCGACGGGACCTCGCGGATGTCCAGCCGGTCGTGGAGCACGCGGGAGTCGTTTGAGAAGACGATCGTGGAGACCGTGGCCTCCCCGGGCTCGTTGCGGTTCTTCTCGAGCAGCGAGTTGAAGCCGCCGATGGTGTCGTCCTCAAGCCCGCTCATCGATCCGCTGCCGTCCAGGATGAAGACGATCTCCGTGCGCCCGAGCTTCTCGCCAGTCTTGTTGTTGTCCTTCATGGTTGCCTCCTTATGTCGTTGCCATCCGATGACAAGGAGACTACGCGCAGGCGCACGCCCAGAGGTAAACCGTCAGGGGACATCCTCGCCGAGAAGGCTGCGAGCGCGTTGCGCCTCTTGGCCGCGCGTCTTGATGTGACGCGCATCCCCCGGAAGGTTGTGCGCACCGCCTATAAGGTTGTGCGCACCGTTCTCTAGGTTATGCGCACACTTGCTAGATTTATTTGAATAAGCGATGACCGTTTCCGCAGGTAGACGGCTTGTCGAGAAGAACATCAAGACCTTAATGGTGCGCACACCCTAGCGTGAGGTGCGCACAACCTAGCGAGAGGAGCGCACAACCCCCGCAGAGACGGGGCTCCGCCCGTCAAACGGCGCCGCCCTACATCCCCGACCCAAGAAGCGGCTGGTCATAGGCAAAGAGAGCCTCGTTGACGAGAAGAACGTCGTAGACGCCGCGGGAGATGTAGAACTCAACGATCACGTCGAACCGGCTGCTGCGCGAGAGCGCGATTCCGGCGCGACCGAGCAGCTCGCGCGTTTCGGGCAGCGTGAGGCCCAGCGCCATCGCAAGGGCAACGGCCGTGGGCTTGGTGGGCCGGTAGTCGGCGTTGGAACGGATCTTGGAGAAGAGCTGGCGGCTGAGGTTGGCGCGGTGGTAGACCTCGGCATCCGTGAGTCCGCGCGCGTCAATCAGGGCGAGAAGGGCCTGCGAGAAGGACGCGTCAAGGTTGGCGAGGCGCTCGGAGAGCTCGTCGACACCCGCACCCTTCTGGACCCCGCGACGGAAGAGGCCCGCCCCCTTGCGCCTCTTTCCCTTTGGCTGGGAAGAGGACGGAACTGCCGCGGGAACGGGCATAGCTGCCATGGGCGCCGCAAAGTCCGGCGCGGGCAGCGGCTGCGAAACCTCCAGGTCCGCCGCGCGATCGCGGGCACCCACGAAGGGGCTCTGCGCAACGTAGGTGTCATCGATGAAGGAGCGCAGCTCGGCTCCGTCGCGTACGCACGCGGCGACCACGTCAGCAGAGAAGACCACCAGAAGCACCACGGCGTCGGGCCTGCGCGCGAGAAACGCCTGGGCCTCCTGGCGCGCCACGTCGAGCGCGGCGCGGGCGGGATAGCCGAAGATGCCCGCCGATACGAGCGGAAGCGCAACAGAGGCGGCACCGAGGCGCTCCACCTCGGCGAAGACGCTCCGATAGCAGCTTCTGAGCAGCGACTCCTCGCCACTGCCGCCACCCCGCCAGATGGGTCCCACCGTATGGACGACCCAGCGGCACGGCAGGGCAAAGCCCGGCGTGCTCACGGCCGACCCCGTGGGGCAGTGACCGATCCTCTCGCACGCGGCACTCATCTGGTCAAAGCCCGCCGCGGAGAAAATCGCGCCGCACACGCCGCCGCCAGGAGCGAGGCGCTCGTTGGCGGCATTGACGATGACGTCCGCACTCACCTTGGTGATGTCGTTGCGCACGATGGAGAAGGGCATCGCCCACCGTCCCTGGCTGTCCGCGAGACCGATTCGTGACCAATCCTACCCCTGATTTGGGTCGCTTTGCTCGACTCGCGACACCCGCGGCGCCAACTCGCCCGCCCACCGACAAAAAGGTGAACCGGACCCAGAGCCCGACGCCCCTCACCTGCTCGCGCAGATTCGTGACAGCTGGGCGTCAATTCGGGTAAGGGGCCCCGTGCTAGGCTTCCGCCACCCAATTGAAAGGAGGCCCCATGACGTACGAGAAGAGGCCGCGAGCCACGCGGCGCGAACACGACGAATCGAGTCTGAGACGGGCACGGAGGGCGGATCCGCCCAGGAGGCCGCGCAGGCGCGCGCAGAGGCTCTGGGCGCTTTTCCTCGTGGTTGCGATGGCTGCCGTGGGGGCGTTCTCGCTCGCCGCGGCGCAAGCGTCTGCCGCCGCCTCGGGCGAGGCGGTCTATCTCACGGTGGGAGACCTCATCTGGTACGGCGGCCTCGGCATCAAGGGCACTGCACGAATGAGCGTAAACGGCACGGTCGCATTCTGCTCCGACCCCGCACGCGCAACCCCGAGGTCCGGCTACTACGCGAAGAGTGCCGTGCAGACCCACCAGACCGACGGTGTCATCTGGCCGGTCTCGAGCGTGGAGAAGGTCCTCTTCTATGGATACGGAGGGCCGGGGTTTGATGCCAACGTCTGGAGGAAGAGCGTCGGCGGAACCGACCTCGAGGGAAGGAGCTTTGATGCCGGCCTTGACTGGGACGGCACCGAGATAACCGACGACGAGTTCTACGCATACACGCACATCCTCGTTGCCGATCGCATGTGGTGCAGCGGGGCGGTTGCGCTCCAGGGGACGTCCGACAAGTTCAAGGAGTGGTTCCACTGGAACATCCTCGGCTACACCTACGGCCACAACGGCGAGATCGAGAACGAGCAGGCAATCGGCCCGCGTATCGAGAAGATGACCCTACCCGGAGGGTTTGAGGCATATCAGCTGGACACCGGCAACAACGCGCTCTCCGGCAGCGGGGCGCGCTCGCAGACGGTGGTGAGCTTTGAGTACAGCCCCTACGTGGAGGTGACCTTCACCAAGGTCTCCGCGGACGCCTCGCTCACAAGCGGAAACGACGAGTACGCGCTCGCCGGAGCAAGCTACGACATCTTTGACGCGCAGACCAACGAGAAGGTCGCCTCCGTCACCACCGACGACTCGGGGCACGCCGCATGCCAGCTCGAGCCCAACACGAGCTACTACGCAATCGAGACGAGGGCGCCCCAAGGATTCGTCGTAAGCGATGGCCGCGTTGAGTTCTCAACGGGAACGGGGCCGAGTTCCGTCAGGCTGACAGACCAACCGGGAACGCTCGCGCTCACGATCGCGAAGCGAGACTCCGCAACCCTAGGCGACGCGCAGCCTGGAGCGACTCTCCAGGGCGCGGAGTTCAAGGTCGTCGACGCCAACGGAAACTCGCATCTGGAAACCACGGACGAGACGGGACGCGCGACCTTTGAGGGCCTGCCCCTGGGAGAGGCGACCGTCTCCGAGACGAGGGCGCCCGTCGGTTACAAGCCCATCGAGGGGACCTGGACGTACGAGGCGAGCTCGGGGGATCTTCCCGATTCGGGCGTCATCGAGCTCGTTCCCGACGACGGCTACCTCGAGGATGTCATCGCCTTCGACCTGGACCTGGTGAAGTATCGCGACACGGGAGCGGAGGGCTCCGGCCTCCAGGATCCGGCGGAGGGCGTCAGGTTCTCGATCGTCTCAAACACGACCGGAGACGAGGTGGGCTCCGTCACCACGGACGAGAACGGCTACGCGTCCACCGAGGGCCTCTGGTTCGGCCTGGGCACGCGTCCCGAGGGCGTGAGCGGCGCGCTCCCCTATGACCAGGCCGGGTACACGGTACGCGAGGATCCGGAGACCACGCCGGAGGGCTACGTCCCAGCACCGGAGTGGACCATCGGACCGGAGCAGATGACGGACGGCGTCACGCTTCACTACATCGTGGACAACGACTTTCTGACCGCTCGCATCCAGGTGGTGAAGACGGACGCCCTGACCGGAAGGAACGTCGAGCTCGCGGGCTTCTCGTTCCAGCTCCTGGACGCCGACGGGAATCCCGTGTCGCAGGAGGTCTGGTACCCCAACCACGAGGTCATCGACGTCTTCACCACCGACGAGTCGGGGTGCGTGACCTTCCCCGGGGCGCTCGCGCCGGGCACCTACCGCCTGCGAGAGGTCGCTGCCGAGCCTCCCTATCTCCTTGCCGAGAAGGACATCGAGTTCTCGGTCACCGACCCCTCCGAGATGGGTCCGCTGAGCATCGTCACATTCCCCGACGAGCAGGCGAGCGGGTCGGCAACGATTACGAAGCGATGCGCCGATGGCGAGCCGGACGGCGCGGGCGCCCACTTTGACCCGGGATGTCCGGATGCGCTCGAGGGAGCCGTATACGACGTGGTCGCCACCCGTGACGTGGTCGGTCCCGACGGGACCACCCACGCGGTCGCCGGAGAGGTCATGGCACGAGTGACCACAGATGAGAGCGGCACTGCCACCGTCAATGGGCTCCCCCTTGGCTCCGGCTCCGCGACCTACGCCTTCATTGAGGCCGTTCCGCCCGCGGGCCACGTCCTCGACCCGACGCCCCGGGAGTTCACGCTCACCTACGAGGACGACCACACGGCAGTCGTTCTCGCCTCCGTTGAGGCACCCAACGAGCCCACCACGATAACGCTCGACAAGAGAATCCTCGGGACGGACCAGGCGATTGCCGGCGTGACGTTTGAGCTCTGGAGCGTCGACGGCCCCTTCGAGGGCGAGAAGGACAGCGTGCGCGTCACGACGGACGAGACGGGGCACGTCACGCTCAGACACCTGCCCGCCGGGATCTACGCCATACGGGAGGTCTGCGCACCGGACGGCATCGTCATTGATGGCTCCGTCACAACGTTTACCATCGACGAGGACGGCACCGTCGAGGGCAGCGCCCAGCATGTGATCACGATCGAAAACGACTACACGAAGCTCGAGCTCTCCAAGCGTGACGTCACAAATGAGGCGGAGGTCAGCGGCGCGCACCTCACCCTGCTGGACGCTGAGGGCAGCGTCGTCGACCAGTGGGTCTCCGGGGAGGAGCCGCATCGCATCGACATGGTGAGGCCCGGGGTCTACACGCTCGTCGAGGAGATGACGCCTCACACCTATGACCTTGCGACATCGGTGGAGTTTGTGGTGGCGGACACCGGGGAGATCCAGACCGTCGTGATGTACGACCGCCCGATAGAGGTGTCTGGCGAGCTCGACAAGCGCCAGGAGATCGCTGACCCCACGGCGGTGCTGACGGAGGCTGACGCACTCGAGAGCGAGGGCGGCAAAAACCGTGCGGAGACGAGCGTGTCCGAGGACGGACGCTTCGACTACTCGGTTGACACAAGGAGCACGAGCTCCACATGGGTGGACGAGTTCACGGTGACCGACGAGCTGAGCGGGGCGAGAGACGGCCTGACGGAGCTTCTGGGCATCACGACGCCCGCTGCGTCGGGAGACTACGACGGCCGTCTGAACGTGTGGTATCGAACAACCGCGAGCGAGGGAACGAACGAGGTCTCGGGCGAGGCCAACGCGACGCTGGAAGACGGCCACGAGAACCCATGGATCTCGCACGAGAGCAACGCAGAGGCCCTGGGTGATGACGGGCGCGCGTTGTCGTATGCGGGGTGGAGGCTGTGGGCAGCCGACGTCAGCGCCACGGAGGCGACCGAGCTCAGCGCCTCAGACCTCGGCCTCGCCGATGGCGAGCGCATCGTGTCGGTACGCCTCGAATACGGGCGTGTCGAGGCGGGCTTCACCACGAGAACGGGCGACTGGGAGAGAGACGACCTGAAGCATCCTCACGACGACCTCGCCAACGTCTCACCGACGCACGAGGGGGACCTCTCAGACGAGGGGTTCGAACGCGCTCCGCTCGTGGTCCACATGCGTGTGACCGGTGACTATCGCGAGGGTACGACCATCACGAACGAGGCGAGAGTGGACCTCTTCAGGAACGGGGGGCAAGAGGAAGGCCTGGAGGACCACGACGAGGACCAGGTCGAGCAGAGCCCCGTCGAGCGCGATGAGCCGGGCCCGCTCGCAAAGACTGGCGAGACCGCCTCGCCCGTGCTTGCCACGACGGCCATCGGAGCAGCCGTCACCTTCGCCGGCCTGGGCGTCAGGCGGCGTCGCTAGGACACGGAAAGCTTGGCTGGTGCCTGCCGGGGACCTTGCCCCGGCAGGCACGTCGCTAGAAGGCGGCCTGGACGGAGTCCCCGAAGGTCTCCTCGAGGTATGCCTTGAAGTCGTCGGTGGTGAGCACGGCAACGAGCGCTGCAATCTTCTCGTCCTCGGCCTTGTCCGGCGTGGTGACGATGACGTTTGCGTACTCGTTGCGGATGACGTCGGAGTCGGCGCTCTCCTGGGCGACGGCATCGGCGAGGGTGAGGCCCGCGTCGATGGCATAGTTGCCGTTGATCACGGAGAAGTCGGCGTCCGCGAGGGTGGACGGCAGCATCGCCGCCTCCTGCTCGATGAAGTCGATGTTGTGCGGGTTGTCCACGATGTCATTGGGGGTGGCGGTGATGCCAGCGTCATCGGAGAGCGTGATCAGACCCTGCTCCTGGAGCAGCAACAGAGCACGACCCTCGTTGGTGGCGTCGTTGGGGATCGTGATGGTGGCGCCGTCGGCGATGGCGGCGAGGTCGCTGGACTTGCCGGCAAAGACGCCCATCGGCTCAAAGTGGATCTTGCCCACGCTCACGAGGTCGGTGCCGTTCTCCTCGTTGTAGTTGTTGAGGTAGTTGAGGTGCTGGAAGTAGTTGCAGTCGACCTCTCCGGAGGTGGTGTCCTGATTGGGCAGGATGTAGTCCGTGTAGTCCTTGACCTCGAGCGTGATGCCCTGCTCGGCGAGCAGTGGCGCGGCAAACTCGCTCAGGATCTCCGCATGGGGGCTGGGGCTCGCCGCCACGGTGAGGGTGGAGGCGTCGTCCTCGGACGAGCCGCCCCCACAGGCGGCGAGGGAAGAGACGGCGAGAAGGGCGGTGGCAGAGAGGAGCGAGCGACGGGTGATGCTGGTCATGGTGACTCTCCTTTGGATGAGGAAGGGACTGGGTAAGACGCTAGAGTGCTAGCTCTGGGTGCGGTGGTCGACCTTGCGAGCAGCGAGGTCGCAGACGCTCTGAATGATCTGGACGATCACGACGAGCACGATGACGGCGACGATCATGACCTCGTCCACGCGGCGGTAGTAGCCGTAGCGGACGGCGATGTCGCCGAGGCCGCCGGCGCCGATGGCACCTGCCATGGCGGTGTAGCCGAGGACGGCGATGAGCACGACCGCCACGCCGCGAACGATCGAGGGCAGGGCCTCGGGCAGAAGCACCGAGAACACGATGCGCGGGACGCTGGCACCGCAGGCTTCGACCGCCTCCACGCTCTCGCGCGGGATCTCAGCGAGCGACTGCTCGATCATGCGCGCGATGAAGGGGGTGGTGGCGAGCACGAGCGGCGGGATGATGCCCGCGAGCCCCGACGCCGTACCCATGATCACGCGCGTGAACGGGATGATGAACACCATGAGCACGATGAACGGGAAGGAGCGCAGGATGTTGACGACCCATCCGAGCACGGCGTTGAGGGCGGGCATCGGACGCAGGGACCCCGGCGCGGTGAGATAGAGCACCACACCGAGCGCAAGGCCAAGAACGTAGGAGATGGCCGTGGGCACGAGCACCATGACGATCGTGGAGAGCGTACCCTCGGCGAGAAGCTCGCCGTACTCGGCGACAAAGGAGTTCACGACATCAGGCATCCCAATCAACCCTCTCGAGAAGTACCTTGGCGGCCTGGGACTTGGGGTCGGCGAAGACGTCGGCCACACTCCCCCGCTCCACGACGTGCCCGTGCTCGAGGACCACGACGTTGCGGCAGATCTTCTCGACCACGCCCATGGAGTGCGTGATCACGATGATCGTGACGCCCGTCTCGCGGTTGATCTGGCGCAGGATCTTGAGGACGGTGTTGGTGCTCGCCGGGTCGAGGGCGCTCGTTGCCTCGTCGCAGAGGATGTACTCGGGGTCGCACGCGAGCGCGCGGGCGATGGCAACACGCTGCTGCTGACCGCCTGAGAGCTGACTGGGATAGGAGTCTGCGCGATCGCGCAGGCCAACCATGTCCAGCAGCTCCAGGGCGCGCTTGCGGTTCTCCGCGGTGACGCGCCCGGTTGCCGCCTTGTAGGGGAAGCACACGTTGGCGAGCACCGTTTTCTGGGCGAGAAGCCCAAAGTTCTGGAAGATCATCGCCACGCGACGGCGATAGGTGCGCAGCGCGGCGCCCGTGAGCCCGGTGACGTCCTGGCCGTCTACGAGAATCTGGCCGGAATCCGGCCGTTCGAGCAGGTTGATGCAGCGCACGAGCGTTGACTTCCCCGCCCCGCTCATTCCGATGATGCCAACGATGTCGCCGTCGGCAACGTCGATCGAGACGTCGTCGAGAGCGTGAGGCGCATCTGGCGCGCTGCCGTAGGTCTTGGTGAGGTTCTTGATCTGAATCATGCGAGAGGCTCCGCTCGATGACGTGAACTGGGAGGCCGCCTCCCGCCGGAGGTGACCTAGTGAAGGCGCCCGGTCTCCCCGTCCGTGCGAAGCGCACACGGCACGGCAGAGTGCCCGGGCTTGGGCATCTCCATGACCATCATCATCGTGATATGTGCGACAGCGCTCTTCATATCCCCCTACGTTAACAGCGTGCGCGAGGCCACGCAAGAAGCGTTACCAGCGCGTGACAAAGAACGGCTCCGGACGCCGCCCTCTGTTCTTCTCGCCCGCCTACGCCTTCTGGCGAGACTGGACCACGGCCCCGATCACGGTGAGCACGATCGTGCCAACGAGAATCGCGGTTCCGCTGGCTGCGGCGAGGTCGCCCTCGATGAACTTGGAGAGCGCGGAGAAGGTCGCGTTGGCGTCGCCGGCAACCACGAGCTCCGTCATCTTGGGGAAGGCCGTCGCCGCGGCGACCATCGAGGGGACGGCAAACGAGGCACCCGCCCAGGCGGTGCCCAGACGGATGGCGAGGTCGGACCAGCGCACCGCCGCAAGGCCGACGAGCAGGCCGGCGACGAGCACGATCACCCAGAGGAAGCTTCCCGCCTCACTGGGGAGCAGCATCGTGAGGATGAATCCGAGAGCCGCACCCGCAACAAAGCCAACGAGAAAGACGCCGGCCTTGTAGACGTACTTGGAGAGGAGCGCCGCGGCCACACCGAGCACCGCCGCGATGACAAAGCTCAGCGCCGAGCTGTCTGCGCTGGACGTGGCGATGCTAAAGACCCCGAGAAACACGAGGAGGCCAAGCATCAGGTAGAAGAGCTTCTTGCCAAAGAGGCAGGCCACGAGGCCGACGGCGATGTTGACAATCAGATAAGCGACGACGAGTTCCATGAACGGCCTTTCTGATAGATGGCTCTCAATCTCAGCCGGGGCGAGGCGTCACCCCAGGTCAAGCAGACGGGCTACTCCGCGCGTCCGCTCTCAGCAGGCTGGCCCTTCTCGGCAGGCTGGCCCTTCTCGGCAGCCTCGCGCGCCGCAGCCTGCTCGGCCTCCGCAGCGCGGCGAGCCTCCTCCATCGCGGCCTCGAGCCGCTCCCGGCGCTCGCTTCGCAGGGTCTCGTCCGCCACGTACTCCTTGGGCGTCGCCCAGCAGAGCGCGTAGACCACGCCGAGCCCAGCGGGGAGCGGGAGCGCCATGGTCGCGTAGGTGAGGATGAGCAGCGGAGTGGAGAGCGCCATCTCGCCCGAGCTTGCGGCAGGAGGCACGAGGGCGGCGGCAACTCCCGCAAGAACGACGATCGTCACCACGCGACAGATCGTGCGGATGTCCCGCCGCAGGCTAAACGCGCTCACGAGCAGGAATACGAGGCCCACAACGGCACCGATCGCATAGGCGAGAAACGCCGGGGCGTAAAGCTCGAGGAGCCCTCCCGTGACCCCCTCCACCGGAACCTCTCCGTCGAGGGCGAGAAGGGCGCCAAAACCGGCGGCAACGATCGCCCACACGACGAGGTTCACGACGAGCGGCATCTTCTTCACGGTTGCCGCCACCCCCTAGCCCTCGTTCTCGTGGACGCACGTAACGGAGGTCGAGCCCGTGCCCGTGCCCGAGCCCTTGACAGCCGCCGGCGTCACACCGGCGCACCCGATGGCATAGAGAACGCCGAGCACCACGAAGAGGATCGGGGCAGTCATCGCGATGATGACCACGACCTGCACAGGGCCGAGAAGGGCGTCACCATACCGGGGGAAGAAAACAGGGATGATCGCGAGAAGCATGAACGCGAGCGAAGCGATCCCGAGCACGCGGCAGATGATCTTGGTGACGCGACGGACCGTCGTCTTCTTGAGCCAGAGGAAGATGAGGCCGAGGATGACCCCGATTGAGTAGACGAGAAACGGCGCGGCAAGGATGACCCCGAGCTGCACGAGCGGGCTCGACACCGATGCACTGCCCCCGCCGAGGTGCCACCAGGTCAGAAACCCTGCGCACACGGCAAATACGAGGATAAATGCCGCCAGGTTTCCGGTGAACGTCATTTTCTTCAAGATTGCCTCCCGGAAGTAGCAGAGGAGTATGCTTACCCGAACAAATAACGCGGGCAATTATACCCGCTGCTGATCCTCGAAATGAGGAGGGAACATGGTTGACACCAAGGCCACCGCGAGCGATGGCAAAACCCGAGGGTTGCGCAAGAAGCTCTACTCGCTCGGTGAGGAGATTGCGAACTCCGTCTCGCACGGGGTGGGCGTCCTTCTCGGCATCGCGGCACTTGTTCTGCTCATCGTCGTTGCCGTGTCCCATGGTGGTGGCGTGCGGCTGGCGGCGGCCATCATCATGGGCGTCTCCCTCATCATCGAGTACCTCTTCTCCACGCTCTATCACGCGCTCGCCCCCGAGAAGGCCAAGGCGGTGTTCCGCGTGCTCGACCACTGCGGAATCTACCTGCTGATCGCGGGAAGCTACGCGCCCTTCTCACTGGTCACGCTGGCGGACCGCGGAGGACTGTGGCTGTGCGTTGCCGTGTGGGTAGTTGCCGTGGTGGGGATCGTCGCCGAGTGCCTGCTTCGCGAGCGCCAGCCCGCCTGGCTCACCGCCCTCATCTACGTCCTCATGGGCTGGCTCGTGGTCTTTCACATTGGCGACCTCTGGGAGCTTCTGGCACCGCCCGCGTTCTGGCTGCTTCTGGCCGGCGGCCTCAGCTACACCGTGGGCGCGGTCTTCTACGCTGTGAAGAAGGTCCCCTACCTGCACTTTGTCTTCCACCTGTTCACTCTGGCCGGCAGCGTCTGCATCACCCTCTCCGCCCTCCTCTTCGTCGTCTGACCTGTCAAAAGGGGACGGGTACATTTGCCCAGTTGAAACCTGCCAAAAGTTCCCATCATTTTTGGCAGGTTTCAACTGGGGAAACGTACGCGTCCCCTTTTGACAGGTTTTGGGGGGTGTAAGATGGTGGCGGAAAATTGGGACTCCAAGGAGGACACATGGTTGACGAGCAGCTCAAGCGCGAGGTAGACGCCTACGTGGACGAGGTCTGGGAGGACGTGGTAGCCGACATGGACCGCCTCGTGCGCCACGACTCCGTGGAGGACCTCGCCGCCGCCGAGCCCGGCAAGCCCTGGGGCCCGGCCGCAAACGACGCCCTCGTCGAGGCCGAGCGCATGGCCGAGCGCCTGGGCCTCCAGGTCACAGACCTCGACGGCTACCTGGGCTTTGCCGACGTCCCCGGTGCCTCCGGCCCCGAGCGCTACGTCGCCACGATCGCCCACACCGACATCGTGCCCACCGGCGAGGGCTGGAACTTCCCGCCGCTTTCCGTCACGCGCAAGGACGGCGTGCTGATCGGCCGCGGCGTGGCCGACGACAAGGGCCCCTTCGTGCTCTCACTCTACGCAGCCCACTTCTTCGCGCGCCGCGCGGCGGCCGGCTACGAGCTTCCCTACACGCTGCGCTGCATCATCGGCAACAACGAGGAGACCGGCATGGGTGACGTGCCGTACTACCTCGAGCGCTACCCCGAGCCGCTCTTCTGCTTCTCCCCCGACGCCGAGTTCCCGCTCATCTGCGGCGAGAAGGGCCTCTACGGCGGAGAGTTTGCCTCGGGCACCGTGGCGGGCGAGAAGATCGTGGAGCTGTCCGGCGGCACAGTCTCCAACGCCATCCCGGGCAAGGCGACCGCGCTCCTGCGCGCCGACGCCGCCACGCTGCCCGCGGAGGAGCGCATCGCGGTAGAGCCCGCCGGCGACGGCCTCGCGCGCGTGACGGCCTCCGGCATCGGCGGCCACGCCTCGATGCCTGCCGGCAGCGTCAACGCGATCGGCGTCCTCGCGCGCTACCTGCTCGCCAACGACCTCGCAGGCGAGGGCGAGCGCAGCTTCCTCGAGCTTCTCGTGACCCTCACCGAGGACGCCTACGGGCGCGCCGCCGGCGTCGCCGCCACCGACGACAAGTTCGGCGACCTCACGCTCGTGGCGGGCGTCTTGCGCACCGTCGACGGCCGCTTCACGCAGACCGTTGACTCGCGCTTCCCCACCTCCACCACCGCCGACCAGATCACCGCCCGCCTCACCGAGCTGGCCGAGGCCCACGGCTGCACCTACGAGGCCGGGCGCGGCGAGAAGCCCTTCTACATCAGCCCCGAGAGCCCGGAGATCCACGCCCTTCTCGACACCTACGCCGAATACACCGGTCGCGAGGGCAAGGCGTTCACCATCGGCGGCGGCACCTATGCGCGCCACTTTGCCCGCGCCTGCGCCTTTGGCCCGCAGGACCCCGCCGACGAGCTGCCGGAGTGGGTCGGCGGCGAGCACGGCCCCGACGAGGGCGTCTCTGAGGAGGCCATGCGCCGCGCGCTCAAGATCTACATCGTCTCTATCGCCCGCCTCATGGAGCTTGAGCTGTAGGCAGCACTCCACGCTGACGGTTGAGCATAACCGACGGCCGCGCGCCCCCAGATGACGGGAGCGCGCGGCCCTTCTCGTTACGCAATTCCGGGACTGGGGCGCTACGCGCGCATCTCCTCGGTGTCGGCGGCGATCTCGCGGGCGATGCGGTGGAGCTGGCGGTCGTTCTCCAGCGCGTCGGCCGTCTTCTCGGGCAGGTAGACGGAGAGGCGCCCGCCGAGCGTGCGGAACGTGGCCCAGCCCTCGACGTCCACGACCACGTCGTCCTGCTCGCCCACCACGCACGCCCAGGTCTCGCCGGCGTGGCCGATGCCCACGAACATGCGCTTCTCGCCGCCGTCGCGATCGGTGAGGACCACGGCCACGCCGCTGCCCGGATGCTCGGCGTCGCCCTCGCGCGTCCAGCCGATCACGTCCGGCGCGTCCAGGAAATCGTGCTGTGCGCCGTAGGCAAAGCGGCGGCGGATCTCCATGAGCAGCGGCAGCTCGCGCACCGCCGGGATGTTGCCGTCGTTGGGCATGCCGTAGAGGTCACCGTAGAAGACGCAGGGGTAGCCGGCCTCGCGCAGCAGGATCAGCGCGTAGGCAGACGGCTTGAACCACGTCTGGACAAAGGACTGAAGCGCCTGGCCGGGCTGCGTGTCGTGATTCTCGGCAAAGGTCACGGCGTGCACCGGGTCGCGCTCCACGAGCGTGCCCGAGAAGATCTTGGAGAGATCCACGTCACCGTTGGAGCAACTTGCGCGGTAGAGGTTGTAGTGCAGCGGCACGTCAAAGAGCGAGAGGTCCTTCTCGGCGCCCAGGTAGGCCGTGAGCTCGTCAGCCGTGCGCCCCCAGTACTCGCCCACCGTGAAGAGCTCGCGCCAGGCGTGCTTGCGCACGGCGTCGAGCCAGCGCAGGTAGAAGCCGCGGTCGATGTGCTTGAGTGCGTCAAGGCGGAAGCCGTCCAGCCCGCAGGCATCCACGTACCAGCAGCCCCAGCGCACGAGCTCGTCAAAGACGCGCGGGTCGTTCACGTCCACGTCCGCGCCCATGAGGTAGTCGTAGTTGGCGTTCTCCGTGCGGTCCACCGCATCGTCCCAGTGCTTGCCGTCAAAGAGGAAGATGGCCTTGCGCTTGGCCTTGTCGTCCCAGTCCACGCCGTGGAAGCACGTCCAGTCCCAGGTGAAGTCCGAGTAGGCACCCGCGCGGCCGGGGAACGAGAAGCGCGTCCATGCGGAGATGGTCTGCGCGTCGCCGAGCACGACCTCGCGGTTGTTGGACTGCACCTCGCGCGCGACCACGTCCTCGCAGCCGTCCGCGCCGAGGCGCTGGTTGAGAACGATGTCCGCCAGGGCCTGGATGCCGTTCTCCTGCAGGGCGCGCACCGCGGCCTCGTACTCCTCGCGGGTACCGTACTTGGTGCGGACTGTCCCCTTCTGGTCAAACTCGCCGAGGTCATAGGTGTCGTAGACGCCGTAGCCCACATCCTCGGCGCCCTTCTCGGCCTTGTAGGCGGGCGGCAGCCACACGGCGGTGATGCCCTGGTAGGCAAAGTCGGCGGCCTGCTCGGCGATGCGCCGCCAGTGCGAGCCGTCGGCGGGAAGATACCAGGAGAAGCCCTGGAGCATGGTTCCGTTCACGCTCATTCCTTTCCGTCTGCCGGGACACCGGAGGCCGCGGTCGCTTCCGTCCCGTCGGCCGGAAGCACATTGCCCTGACGGTCAACGCGAATCGCAAGATACACGCAGGACGCCATGAAGAGCGTGTCGAGGAAGAGGTCGAACGAAAGGCCGTAGATGCCACGGTCGGCAAGGCGCACCACCGCCTGGATCAGGTCGAGTGCGAGGGCGATCGCCGCAAGGACGAGAAACGGGCGCACCCTGGCGGGTCGATTTGAACCCCAGATGCCAAGGCAGCCGATGCCGATGCTCGCCGCCGCGGCGATGCCTCCGAAGACGACGAGCGCGTACACCTCCCCGGTGACTGTGAGGGTGATTCCCGAGATGACGGCCTTCTCGCCCTCCCCGTAGACGAGAAGGGCGGCGCCAAGCACCGCAACCACCACGAGGGTAAGCGCACCCTTCAAGATGGTGAGCTCCGATAGGATGTGGAGCACGCGCTGGTACCTCGAGCGCAGGAAGGTCTCCCCCGTCACGCCCCTGTCGTGCTCCTCCTTGACCTTGTCGGCCAGGCGCGAGCACACGAGCACGTAGACGATCGTGACCGTGAGGACGATGGGGTTGAACAGGATGAACGTCCCCAAGCCCCAGCCCCAGATGATGGCCACGAGAACAGCGAGGCCAACGAGGTAGCACAGGAACCGATACGGCCCCACGCGCGCCGAGTTGTTGGAGGCGAGAAGACCGAGCACGGCGGTAAGGATGAGCAGGCCCGCCGCAACGACGATCATGGTGCCAAAGGTGACGGCCGCCCAGAAGTCGGTGCCGCCGATGACGCTCGGAACAAGGACGACGAGACCGCCAGCCAGCACGGCGACGCCAATGAGGGCCATGAGGATCGAGACGATCCTCAGGACCGCCTGCGCCGGCGTCCTGGGAACCGAGGGCTCAAGATCCCTCATGCGCCTCCTCCCTTCTGATAACCGAGAGGAGTATACCCAATCGGGGCAACGGGTTCGTGACAGGGTCAGCCGGGCGTTATGCACGCTAGGAGAACGTGGCTGCCTCGTAGTCGGTGAGCGCGACGAGGTAGCCGTGCTCAGAGAGGGCCTGCGCCACCTCGTCGAGCACCTCCTCGCTCTCCGCGCTCACGTGGTGGAAGTGATAGCCGCTCGTGACCTCCATGAGGGGGGCGGACACCCCCGAGGCAAGTTCGGCCATGAAGCGCTCCACGTCGCGGCGGCTCCCGATACCCAGCTCAGACGAGACCTTGCCGTACACGCGATGGTTGACGAAGACGTCCTCCACGCGACCTCCAAGGTCAACCACGCATGTGAGCTCGTCGGCGGTCTGCTCGGGGCTGTGACGGCACTTGAAGAGCCGCACAGGTCGCTCAAGCGCGTTGTTGGCGGTCAGGACGTAGCCGCGGCTCGTGGAGACGATCTTCTCGCCCCGCGTTCTCAGGAGGGCGATGTCGGTGACCACCACCTGTCGGCTCACGCCGCTGGCCTCGGCCAGGGCACCGCCCGAGAGCGGCCCCTCCGCGCCGCGCAGCGCCTCGAGGATCTTCTCGCGCCGGGCGTCCCCGGAACCGACGCTCACCCCAGGACCTCAAGGTGCTTGAGCGAGAGGTCGAGAATCGGCGCAGAGTGCGTGAGGGCGCCGCAGGAGACGAAGTCAACGCCAAGGTCCACGTATCGACCAACGTTGGCGGCCTCCACGTTGCCCGAGGCCTCGGTCTGTGCACGGCCATCGATGAGGGAAATCGCGGCAGCCATGTCGTCGTGGGACATGTTGTCAAGCATGATGATGTCCGCCCCGGCCTCCACGGCCTCGCGAACCATCTCGAGGCTCTCGCACTCCACCTCGATCTTGTCAACGAAGGGCGCCATGGCGCGGGCCATGGCCACGGCCTCGGCAACTCCACCGGCAGCGTCGATGTGGTTGTCCTTGAGCAGGACACCGTCAGAGAGGCCGTAACGGTGCAGGCTGCCGCCGCCCAGACGCACGGCCTCGCGCTCGAAGAGGCGCATGCCGGGTGTGGTCTTGCGCGTGCAGACGAGCGTGGTGGGCGTGCCCTCGAGCGCGGCTGCGATGGCTGCAGTGTAGGTGGCGATGCCGCTCATTCGCTGCAGGTAGTTGAGGGCGGTGCGCTCGCCCTCCAGCAGCACGCGCACGTCTCCCTCGACGGTTGCCACGTGCTGGCCCGCACTCACGCGCTCGCCGTCCTCCACGTCGGCGGTGACGTGCGTTGCAGGGTCGAGCAGCGCAAAGACGCGCGAGAAGACCGCGAGGCCCGCAATCACTCCGTCTGCCTTGGCGACGAGCTGCACACGTCCGGGACGCGGCTCGGGCATCACCGCGGCGGTGGAGACGTCGCCGAAGGGCATGTCCTCGCGCAGCGCAGCGCGGATGTGGTCGTCCATCTGCATCTGGATCATCGGATCGGTCATCATTTCTCCTTTCGCACCATTCAAAAGGGGACAGGTACGGAGCCGCAGGTGAAACCTGCCAAAAGTGTCAGGTACTTTTGGCAGGTTTCACCTGCGGCTCCGTACCTGTCCCCTTTTGAATGGCCTCACACGGCGCCGGTGAGCAGCGCCACGTCGGTCACGTCGCGCGAACCCGCCACAAAGCGGGAGCGCGCCTTGGCAGCAGCGGCCAGCTGGGCCGCGGTGTCCTCGGCAAAGCGGTCGCGCATGATCTTGTCGGCCGCCCGCTGTGCAAAGACGAGCGCCTCGAGCAGGCTGTTCGATGCCAGCCGGTTCTTGCCGTGAACACCGTTGCAGCAGGTCTCGCCACAGGCAAAGAGGTGCGGCAGCGTGGTCTGGGAGTCCGAGTCCACGTGGATGCCGCCCATGAAGTAGTGCTGCGCGGGCACCACGGGAATCGGGCGCTCGCGAATATCGTAGCCCTCCTCGAGGCAGCGCTCCAGAATGTGTGTGAAGTGACCCTCTATCACCTCGCGGGGCACACGCTCGAAGGAGAGCCACACGTGAGACGCGCCCGTCTTGCGCATCTCGGCGAAGATCGCCGCGGAGACCACGTCGCGCGGCTGCAGCTCGTCCGTGAACCGCTCGCCGGCGTCGTTCAGCAGGATGGCCCCCTCCCCACGTGCGGACTCGGAGATGAGGAAGGCGCGACCGGGCCGCTCGCTCCAGAGCGAGGTGGGATGAATCTGCACGTAGTCCATGTGCTCGAGAAGCACGCCATGCTCGGCGGCGATACGGCAGCCGTCCCCGGTGAGGCACGAGAAGTTCGTCGACCTCGAGTAGAGCCCGCCCACGCCACCGGTTGCAAAGACCGTTGCGTCCGCGCGAATCTCCAGCCTCTCGCCGTTCGGACCCGTGGCCACGACGCCGCGACACACGCGCGTGCCGCTGCCCTCAAAACCCTCGAGGATGTCCGTCATGCACGTGTGTTCGAGAATGCGCGCATGGGGCAACTCGCGCACGCAGGCGAGCAGGTGCGTGGTGATCTCCTCCCCCGTCACATCCTCGTGATAGACGATGCGCGGTCGGGAGTGCGCCCCCTCGCGCGTGTAGTCCAGCTCCCCGTCGGGCCTGCGGGCGAAGCGAACGCCACGCTTGATCAGGTCGTCGATGATGGGGCGGCTCGCGCGAATCATGAGGTCCACGCTCTCCAGGCGGTTCTCGTAGTGACCCGCGCGCAGCGTGTCCTCGAAGAATGACTCGTAGTCGCCCGGGTCGTGCAGGACGCAGATGCCACCCTGGGCGAGCATGGAGTCGCAGTGGTCCACGGCCTCCTTGGAGAGCAGGACCACCGAAAGCGCCTCAGGCAGGTTGAGAGCACAGTAGAGGCCGGCCACGCCGCAGCCGACGATGACCACGTCGCAGTCGATCACCCCGCCAAATACTTCCGAAAAGTGGGGGCTGTCGCCAGTTTGCGCAGCGAGCGCGCCGTCCTTCTCGCCAGACACGACGCTACCTCCCCAACTCGAGCATCCGCGTGAGCGCGGCACGGGCGCCCTCGGCAACCTCGGCGGGCGGCAGGCCCACCTCACCTGAGCCTTCGCGCAGGCACGCGACGAGCCGCTCGACCGTGATGCGGTCCATGTCCGGGCAGGCCGGGCGCGTGGCCGGGAAGTGGAAGCGCTTGCCGGTTCCGGCCGTCTGGCGCTCCAGTTCGCCGCGGACGCCGTCCACGGTGAGGATGATGTAGTCGTGCGCCGAGCCCGCCACGGCAGCCTCGATGATCTGCGAGGTGGAGCCGGCAAAGTCCGCGAGCGCCATCGCCTCGGGGCCGCACTCGGGGTGCGCGAGCACCGGCGCGTCCGGGAACTTTGCCTTGAGAGCACGGACCTCTTCCGCCGAGATGTCGCGGTGTATGGGGCAGTAGCCGTCGTTCAATATGACGTTCTTCTCGCCCACCTGGCTCGCCACATAGCTGCCGAGGTGACGATCTGGGACGAAGAGGACGTTGGCTTGCGGCAGCGCGCGCACGATGCGCACCGCGTTGGAGGACGTGACGCAGACGTCGGACCACGACTTCACCTCTGCCGTGGAGTTGACGTAGCACGCCACCGCCAGGTCGTCGCCGTAGCGCTCGCGGGCGGCGTCTACCGTCTCGCGGCGCACCATGTGAGCCATCGGGCAGTCGGCAGCCGGATCCGGCATGAGGACGGTCTTGTCCGGCGAGAGGAGCTTGGCGCTCTCGGCCATGAAGCTCACGCCGGCAAAGACCAGCGTGCGGCATGGCAGCGTGGCCGCGAGCTTGGCGAGGGCAAAGGAGTCGCCCACATGGTCTGCCAGCTGCTGGACCTCCGGCGGAACGTAGTAGTGGGCAAGGACCACCGCGTCGCGCTTCTCCTTGAGATGCGCGACCTCGGCACGCAGCTCGTCTGTGAGCATGCTCGCTCCCCTCGTTGGCAACCTCGCCAGTATGACAGCAAACTTTACACCTGACAAGACACCTTGGACGAGAAAAGAGACGGAGGCGAGTAGACCCGCCTCCGTCCCGGACTTCTCTTGAAGAGCCGCGCCTAGGAGAGCGCGATGCCGCCGAGCCAGCCGCACAGCGGCGTGGCAAGGGCGCTGTAGTAGCTCACCCAGCTGGCGAGCGTGGTCGTGCGGATGTAGCCGATGTTGTCCATGACCATGCCGTTGCCGATGTAGATGCCGATGTGGCCATAGATGCGGCCCGCGGCGCTCGCCGGCGAGCAGTTGACGGCAACGATCATGCCCGGCTTGATGTTGGAGGTCGAGGTGCCGCACCACGCGTAGTAGAGGTCGTCCGCATTGCCCCAGTACGAGCCGATTCCGGCGTTGCGGAAGACGCTGGTCACCCAGGCGGCGCAGAGGCCGGTTCCCGGCGAGGGCGTGGTGTAGCAGGCGCTGATGACCTTGGAGAGCGGGCCCGAGCCGGTGACCGTGGAGCCGCCGCCCGCGGAAGGCCTGCCCTGCTGCTGCATCTGCTGGGCGAGCTCCTGGGCGGCGAGAAGCTCCTGGTACTCCTCAGCATCGCGCTGCTCCATGAGCTTCTTGACCTCTTCGGAGAGGTTGGCGACGAGCTCAGCGGACTCCGTCTGCTTGGCCCTGGCCTCCTCGAGCTGGGTCTGCTGATCGGCCTGGAGGGCCTCGAGATCCGTCTTCTGCGCCTCGAGCTCGGACTTCTGGGTCTCGAGCTCGGCCTTCTGCGTCTCGAGCTCCGCACGCTCCTGCTCGAGCTGCTCCTTGAGGCTGCGAATCTCCTCGATCATCTCGCTGTCTGCCTCGTTGACCTTGCCGAGGTAGTAGATGTTGCTCGTGAGCTCATCGAAGGTCGCCGAGTTGAGCAGCAGGTCGAGCGTCGACGCAGGGCCGGCCTTGTAGCTCGAGCTCATGCGCTCGCCCAGAATCTCCTGCTTGCCCTCCATCTGGGCCTGCTTCTCGTCGATCTGGGCCTGCTTCTCGTCGATCTGGGCCTGCTTCTCGTCGATCTGGCCCTGCTTCTCCTCGATCTGCTGGGAGACGTCGGCGATCTTTACCGTGGTGTCGGAGAGCTGACCGGCGATGGTCTCGTACTCGGCCGAGATGCGCTCGAGCTCCTCCTGCGCCTGCTCGTAGCTGAGCTTGGCGGCATCGAGCTTCTCCTGGGTCGTCTCTGCGGCGGCAACCTGAGGCACCAGCGCGGCACAGACTCCGGCGCCAATGAGAAGGCGGAGGGCGTCGCGGCGAGTGACGGTACGCGGCGAGATGCCCGCATCAGAAAACGTGTTGCGCGTACGAGGCATGGAGTCTCCTTGTGTGACAGAGGTTCGGTTGAGAACTCAGGTGACTATTCTAGCCGCAATTCGCCACGGACACGAGACCCACATGAGCGGAGCGAGGCGAACGGGGGCAAATTGGTACCCCCTCCCCTGTTCCTGCGGATAAGTTGGACCCTCGGTCTCAGACCGCCCTCTCCAGACCGTCCCTACCTGTTCTCGATCTTTGCCACGTTGCCTACCGTGATGGTGATGCGCCCCTCGGCGTCGGTGGAGAAGTCCAGGTATCCCGGGCGCTCGGCAAGCTCGGAGGGGAAGGTGATCTCCACACCGGTGTCCGTGCGGATCTTGTGGCTCTTGGTGAGGCGGTTGGCAACGCCGCGGCGCACGGGGGCCTCCTCAGGGAGCTTGGCCTCGCGAACGCGCTCCTCAAAGCGCTCCGCCACGTCCGGACGCTCGGCAAAGACGGTTCGACCCACCTCTGTGGGCGAGAAGGACTCCTCCACGTCGGCGCTTCTCGCCACGGCAGCCTTCACGCGACCCACCTCGACGGCCGGCTCCAGGCCAAACTCCTCCGCCACATCACGGACGATAACGTTGACCTCGTCGATCACCTCGTGGCTCGAGGCCTCGCTCGTGCACTGCAGGAAGCGCTCGGGAATGATGCTCACGCGCTCGCTGCCCACGGCGCGCTCCTTGTCGTGGAAGTCGATCGCGCCGGTCTCGGCGTCCACGAGCACGTAGGACGCCACCTTCTGCGAGGGGTTGGGCAGCGTGGCGTCCACGCGAGCGATGTCGTTGGCGTCGCCGACGACCTCGTGGACAAATGCCTGGCGCCGCGGGAGAAGAATCACCGAGAAGAACCTGCGGCCGGCGGGCCCATCGAAGGAGGGGCCCTCGGTGGCGCCGTCCTTCTCGCCCGCCGCATCCGCGGCGTCCGTGTCCGTGAAGTCCGCGACGAGCAGATCGCACTGCTCGAGGTCCTCGGCGCGGCGCAGCTCCTCCCAGAACCACTGCGCGATCTCCACGGAGAACTCCACGAACTCGCGCTCGCCGGCAAAGTAGCGCTGGAGCTCGGCGGCAAAGCCGGAGTCCGGGGCAAACGCACCGTGGCGGCTCTCCGCGTTGGAGGAGATCTTGCGCAGGTGGCGCTGGACGTAGGAACGCGTGGCGCGAACCGTGAGGTCGAGCGGGCGCTCCGAGAGGTACGTGGAGCCGGAGTCGAAGTCAAAGACGTGCAGAATCGCGCGTTCAACCTTGAGCATGTGCTTCCTTTCATTCAAAAGGGGACAGGTACGAACCCGCTGATAAAACCTGCCAAAAGTTCCGGGCAAACTTTTGGCAGGTTTTATCTGCGAATATGTACCTGTCCCCTTTTAACTGGTTTACTTGCCGTCTTCCTCGCGCTCGAGGGAGGGGATCTTGTCGCGGAACGTGTTCTCGGTGGCGTTGGTGTGCGGCGACTTCTTGGCGTAGCGCTTGACTGCCGCGGCGGTCTTGTTGATCGCCTGCAGCGTGCCGGCACCGGCCACGCAGCCGCCCGGGCAAGCCATGCCCTCGATCAGGTAGCCGGGGTACTTGCCCTTGACGGCGTCCTTCATCATCTTGCGGCAGTTCTCCAGGCCCTCGGCGTTGACGACGTTGACCTCGCGCTCGGGGTCCATCACCTTGATGGCGTTGACCACCGCGTTGGCAACTCCGCCCGCCACCGCGAAGCCGCGGCCGTCCGCGGAGGCGACCTCAAAGTCCGAGCTGCCCTCGCCCTCGAGCTTGGTGTACTCGTTGATCCCGCGGCCCTTCATCATGCCGGCCATCTCCTCAAAGGTGAGGACGAAGTCCACCTCGGAGCGCACGGACTTGCGCATGGCCTCGAGCTTCTTTGCCGAGCAGGGCCCGACGAAGACGATCTTGGCGTTGGGGTGCTGCTGGCGCAGAAGGCGCGCGGTGAGCGTCATGGGCGTGAGGGCCATCGAGATGCAGTCCGCGTGGTCCGGGAACTCGGTCTTGGCCATGACCGACCACGCCGGGCAGCAGGACGTGCCCATGAACGGGATCTTCTCGG
>CASFQX010000071.1 GCA_949296375.1 uncultured Olsenella sp. | reverse complement strand
GGTGCTCGTCTTTGCCGTGCTCGTAGCCTACGCCACGCGCTTCATAGTGCGGCGGCGCTCGCGTGAGTTCGGCACGTACGCGCTGCTCGGGATGCGCGCGCCCGCGCTCGCGGCAATCCTCGCGGCGGAGGGCGTGTTCGTTGGGCTTGCGGCGTTGGTGGTGGGGCTCGCGCTCGGCGTGGCGGCGTCCCCGGCCTTCGGCGCGATCGCGGCGTTCGTCTTTGGCGTGCCGTGGCAGCTCGCCTGGTCCCTCTCGCCCGCGGCGGCGCTCGAAGCGTGCGCGTGGTTCGCTGGGATCGAGGGGCTGGCGATCGCGCTCTCCGTGGTTGACGTGCTGCGCTGTCCGCTCGTGGAGCTTCTCGAGCGTGATCGTGCGCCGGAGCAGCTTGCCTTCGCGGAGCACCGCGGCGTGACGCGCGCACAGGCGGTGCTGGCCGTTGTCCTTCTCGCCGTGGTGTGGGGCTCGTGCGTGGTCCAGCCAGGGCTTTTTGTCCTGGCGATCCTGCCGATGGGATGGGCTGCCTACGTGGCAACCTCGCTCGTCTTTCGCCTGGTGGCAACGGGCGCGCCGGACCGCATGCGCCGAGGCTCCCGCTACTGGGAGGGGTTGCGCGCCTTCACGCTGCGGCAGGTTGAGGGCCACGTGTCCACGGGGTGCCATGCCCTCTCGTGCACCTGCGTGCTTGTAGCGTGCGCGGTATGCATGATCTGCGCGGGGCTCCTGTTCTCGGTGGGGCAGCGCGTGGCCGGGCTCGCGGACCCGAGCGCACCGGCGGAGGCGTCGCTCGCACCGATCGGCTACGTGGGGATCTTCTACGGGGAGGCGTTTCTCGTTGCCGCTGCAGCGGTGCTCGCGTTGCAGCAGGTGAGCCAGGCTGCGGATGGCAGGCGCGCCTACGCCACGCTGATGGCGCTCGGGACGGACGAACGGGAGGCGCGCGGCGCCGTACGGGCGCAGGTGGGCGTCGCCTTTGCGCTGCCCGCGGTGCTCGCGGTGGCGCACGACTGCTTTGGCCTCATGCTGGTGCGCCAGCTCGCGCGTGGCGTGCCGGACGAGGTGTTTCTCGCCATCGCGGTGTGCTCAGTCGTGGGCACGCTCGGGCTTCTCGCCCTGTGCTACCTGCTTTGCGTCCGCGAGTGCTCGCGCGTGCTGCTGGGCGCGGTGTGAGTGGTACCATTTTAAGCCGTTTGGATTATATAGTGGTCTATCGTGGTATAAAATGAACCAAATGGCTGTTTTTGAGCGATTGTAAGGAGGCGCCATGGCAACGACAATGACGTCGCTCAACACCAAGCTGAGCGCCGAGGAGAAGGACGCCTTCGTCAGGAACACCGCTGCCCTGGGCCTGACGCCGTCCGCTGCCATCAAGGTCTTCGTTCACATGTTCAACGAGTTCGGGGGCTTCCCATTTGAGGTTCGTAGGCAGGTGAGTGACGAGGCCACAACCTACCTCTCTGCGGATGATTACGAGCGCTTTGCGAGCGCCCTCGACTCTGCCATGCCCGTGGCTACCCAAGAGCTGCTCGATCGCGAGTTCTCATGGGAGGGCTAGCGTTTCTTCGCATTCGCCCGCTTCTCGACGATGACGACGTGAGCGGGTTCTCCTCGGGTAACGACGACAACGACGCCTGGCTCAAGGGGCGCGCGTATCGCGCGATGCGCGACGGGACGGCTCGGGTGTACGTCCTGCCCCTCTCAACTGGCGAAATTTGCGGCTACTATGCCCTGAGCACCCATGCGGTGGCGCGGGTCGGGACGCTCGCCGGCTCGTTGCGTCGAAACACCCCGGACCCGATTCCCTGCACGCTGCTTGGCCAGCTTGCCGTCGATGAGCGCTATCAGGGGGAGTCTGCAGGTGCCCGTCTGTTGCAGGACGCCGTTCGCCGCGCGGTGGCGGCGTCGCGCATCGTTGCGTCGAGGGCGCTTGTCGTTGACCCGGCTGACGAGCGTGCGGAGGGGTTCTACGCGCACTTTGGGTTTCAGCGTCTGGCGAGCGATTCTCGTCGCATGTTCGTGCGGCTCTAACGCGAGAGGTGTCGAGCCCCGGTTGACCGCGTGCGAGAAACGTCAACCAGCTCTCCTTTGATTCCAATGAAGCTCGACCGCTCCCGTGCCGGCGAGGCGTGGGCGGAGCACAAGGCGCGCCAGGCTGACGAGGTGACGTCGCTCATGCGCCAGGCGCTCGTCGAGCGGGTATCGTCCCCTGAGTGGCGCGAGCTCGCGGGTAACGATCCACGCTATCGGGACGTACTTGCGAATGCTCTGCGATTGCGAGGTCTGTGACGGAAGCTTATGCGCGCCTCCTTACTTCTCTTGACAGTTTGCGGTGTTGTATTGCCTGCTTTACTGTTGAATCAGGTTGAGCAGGTCGTTCAGAATCGAGGAGGCGTTGCGTGTTGTCCGGTCGCACAGGGCGAAGCGTTGCCTTCGCGCTCGCCGCGGCGGCGCTCTATGCGTTGAGCACGCCGTTTTCCAAGGTGCTGCTTGCCGATGTCGCGCCAAACATGATGGCGGCGCTGTTGTATCTCGGCGCGGGCGCCGGCATGACGGCGCTTTCGCTCGCGAGCGACGTGCGAGGAGGTGCGGGTGAGGTCCGCGGACGGCCCCTCGAGCGGACGGACGCCCCCTACGTGGCCGCGATGGTCGCGCTCGACGTAGCGGCACCCCTGCTGCTCATGGCGGGGCTCTCCCTCTCGTCGGCAGAGAGTGTGTCGCTGCTTAACAACTTCGAGATCGTGGCGACCGCCCTTATCGCCCGCCTCGTGTTTGGGGAGCGAGTAGGGGGTCGTGTGGCAGTCGGCATCGGCGTCATCTCCCTGGCGTGTGTCCTCTTGTCCTGGGACGCAGGGGCGTGGGGGTTCTCCGCCGGCTCGCTTCTCACGCTTGCAGCATGTCTGTGCTGGGGCATCGAGAACAACTGCACGAATAGGTTGTCGGACTGCGATCCGGTTCATGTTGTCGTCATCAAGGGGTGGGGCTCGGGTGCCGGCGCGCTTGTCGTGGCGCTCTGCGCGGGCGACGCCCTGCCGGCGCTCGTTGACGCGGGGCTCGCTCTTCTGCTCGGGTTTGTCTCGTACGGGCTGTCGATTGCCTGCTACGTGCGCGCCCAGCGCGACCTGGGGGCGGCGCGAACGAGCGCGTTCTACGCGGTGAACCCCTTCATTGGCAGTGCGCTGGCGTTCGCTCTGTTCCGCACGCCGCTTGCTCCGACGTTTGTCCTCGCGCTCGTCCTTATGGTAGTTGGCACATGGCTCGTGGCGCCGCGAGATCCTAGTGCGTCTCGCCCACCAGCTTGAGGCCGACGACGCAATCCACGCGTGCGCGTGACTTGCTTGAGACGCAGGACCTCATACCTGCGCTACGACACGTTTCGTGCTATCCAGCGAGCGCACGCAGCGAATCGGCGGCGGCCTGCGACGTAAGGTAGAGCCTGAGCCCGATGGGGCTCACCTCGAGCCCCACGACGGGCGACCCCTCGTAGGTGGTGACCTCGAGCACCTTGACCTCGTCGAGGTCGGACGCGTCCTGGCCCGCCTTCTGCGTCTCGGGCTGCCACAGCTCGAAGGCGTACTCCGCGCCGGCGTCCGGCTCCGCGGCGAGGCCGTTCTCGTCGGAGAGCGGATCGAAGGTGCCTTCGATCGTGTCCTGGTCAGTCAGCTCGCGCACGACCTCGCCGGTCTGTGCGTCCCGCACGACAAGGCGGGAGACCTTGCCCCACTCGACGCCCGAGAGCGTGTCGGCGAGCTCCTGCGCCTGGGAGGCGACGTCCTCCGCCTGGTCGGCGATGTCGCTGGGGGAGGGCAGCCCAAAGCATCCCGTGAGGGGCAGCGCGACGGCTGCGGCGAGCAGGGCGGCGATGGCGGTGCGGGCTCTCATGGCTCTCCTTCCGGCGGACTTCTCGCCCATTCTATCCATCATCTCGGGACCTTGTCGCGTCACACCTTGAGCGACTGCAGGTACGTCTTCTGCTCCGGCGTAATGCGACGGCTCTCGCGGGCCTTCTGGAGCGCCTTGTTGTGCGTCCAGGAGTCAAGGGCGATCGGCCGCCGCTCGAAGAGGGGAAGCGTCGCCGCAGACTGCTTTATCAGGGCGAACGAGAAGTACCAGGCGCGCGCCATGTTGATGTAGTACTCGGGGCGGTCGATGCCGGCGACGAGCATGAGGTGCTCGGGCTCGAAGGCATCATCCAGGAAGAGCGTCATGAGCTGTACCACCCCAAAGCGCACCGCGTATTCCGGCTCCGAGACGACCCAGCCCCGGATGCGCTCGAGCACCGCTGGCGGGTCACGCCGGAAGGCGGGCACGCGTATGAGGTCGCAGGTCGCCCAGTTGTCAACGTGCGGGAGAAACGCGTCGAGCAGGTCGAACGCCTCCTCGGGCGTTCCGGCCACGCGACCGATGAGCTCGCCGTGGAGGTTCATCTCGTCGTAGGTCGCGTGGGCGGGCGCGGCGAGAAACGCGCGGACGTCGTCCGGGCGATCGCGAACGAGCCTCTTGGCGAGGGCACGCAGGTCCGGCGTGCGCACGCCGAGGATGCGGTCCTCCTCGACGGTCGGCACGAGCTTCGCTTGGAAGTCCCGATACGCGGGGTCCGCAAGCGCCTCGAGCTCGCGGCGAATCCGCTCTGCTGCCTCGTTCATTGACGCCTCCTTGCGCGTCTGCCCTTCTGCCCATGGTAGTGCCGGCCGCCTCGCGCCGGGACGCGCTCTGAGATTTTTTCGGGGCGACCGCTCATTCTCGTGCGGGGGAGCGTTAATTGGGATAGAGGGGGTGACGCGCATGGACTGGTCTCGAGGGGGCGCCGACGAGGCGGAGCGCCTGGTGGGGGAGCACTACGCCGACGTGCTGCGCTACTGCCGCAGGCATGCTCCGGCGGGGCTCGCCGAGGACGCCGCCCAGGAGACGTTCCTGCGCTTCGTTCGCGCCCGGGCTCGCTATCGGGAGCGTGGCAGCGCGCGGGCGTACCTCGTCACCATCGCGCGCAACGTCTGCGCCGACATGGCGCGCAGTCGAGCCGTGGCGTGGGAGGAGCTGCCCGAGTCGCTCGCTGGCGAGGGCGAGCCGGGAGACGCCGACGATGCCCGCGACCTCGCGCACGCGCTCGCGCTCCTGCCCCGGGCCCAGCGAGAGGCGCTGGAGCTCCGCTACGGCCAGGGCCTCAGGGTGGGCGAGGTCGCCCTGGCTCTGGGCGTGAGCAGGTTCGCGGCGTCGAGGGCCATCTCCTCGGCGCTCGGGGCGCTGAGGGAGAGCCTGGATCCTTCCTGCGAGAGAGGGGAGAGCTGAGATGAGGGCACGGGAGAGGCACGCCCTGGAGAGGGCGCTGCGGGACCACTACCGAGCGGGAGAGGCGGTCGGGGCCGCGCCGCGAGCGCTCGTCGAGGCGGTCGCGCGCGAGCTGGCGCGTCCCGTGCGGCCGGGGCCGCTCGATGTCGTCGCCGCCCAGGTGCGTCGCAT
>CASFQX010000070.1 GCA_949296375.1 uncultured Olsenella sp. | reverse complement strand
GCGGAGACCTGGTTGTTGTTGCGCTTGGCAAGGCCGGTGTTCACGGCGTCGCCGGGAACCCAGGTGCCGTCCGCCTGCTTGGTGTAGTCGGTGTAGTAGAGCGTGGTGAAGCCGTCACGATAGAACTGACGGATGGTGGTGGCGTCAATCTGAACGGTGGTGGCCTCGCTGGACCAATGCCCGCCGCTGTAGGACGTCACGGGAGCAGAACGATCCCACGTCTCACCGTCGTCGGTAGACCAGATGATGCCGGCCTCCTGCTTGCCGGAGGTGTACTCGTAGACGCTGAAGACGATGGTGCCGTCCTCGAGCACCATGCCGTTGCCGGGACCCACGAGCAGCGTCTGCTCGCTCGCCTTCTTGGCGTTGATCAGCGTGGGCTCGGACCAGTTGAGGCCGTTCTTCGACGAAGTCATGTAGAGGTAGTCCGTCGGGAAGACCTGGTAGGGGGCATCCGCGCAGAAGAGGTTGGTGGTGGTGCCCTCGGAATCGGTGATGTTGAAGTAGGGGTCGACCGTGTAGCCGTCAACCTTGGAGCCATCGGACACCTTGTGGATCGTCAGGGTCTCGAGGTCGAGGTAGTAGTCATACGCCGACTGCGCAACCGTGGCGCCATAGTTCCTGTCGATCGTCTCGTGGTCGTTCACGCGCAGCAGCAGGTCGCCATCCTCGGTGAAGCCGGTGCTGCCCGTGGCCGGAGAGGACACGGATGTGTTGAGGGCGATGCCCGCCGGGAAGAGGTCAGCGACCAGGTAGACCGTCTCGCCGTCCGTGGCGATGGCCGGGTCGATGAAGGACGTGGACTGGTTGTTGTACGTGTTGCCGTTGTCACCGAGGTAGTTGGCGAACGTATACTCCCAGGTGGCGCCGCCATCCTTGGACACGCTCACGATGGTGTCCAACCCTGCGCCGTCGCCGGCGTGGTTCCAGCGCGCATCCGTGCACGCGACGATGGTGCCGTTATCCAGCGCCACGATGCCCGGGATGCGGAAGTTCTGGCTCCCACCCGTGCCCGGCGCGAACGGCTGGCCCTGGGTGGTGCCGTTCTCGGGCTTCTCCGCATACGTGATGCCCGTAGCGGCCTGCGCCGACGTCACCATCACGCAGACGGCCAGGAAAGCCGCCGCAACAGCCGCGACGATTCCCCCTCTTCTCATCCGCTTGCTCATGTTCTCCCCTTCTGCCTTTGGACAGATTTCTAGCCAATACACCTGATTTTCAATTCTCTTTTCAGAAGCTGACCGTTAGCTGCGGGGATTCGCCCAGCGGGGTGTTCTTCTCGGCACTTGGTAGGTGTGAGATTCTGCCACGGGCGACTGTCATGCCCGCCCAGTCCGCCAATCCGCTCCCCCACACCCTGGAGTCCTCGCGCGAGAACCGCCGCGCGTCTCGGAATCGGCGGTTGTCGGCGTTCGCGGGATTCTGCGTCCGGGAAGTCGCGGTTCTCGGCGTGGAGGGTTGCCCCGGGGCGCCCCCGGGCGACGCGGGGGCCGCCGACGAGCGCGGGATCGCGGACGAGTCCGGAAGCCGCCGCCGATCGGCGCGGTTTCCTGTACCCGCTCTTCTCGCCCATGCCGGGAGCATGCCGAGAAGGGCGATTTCCGAGACAGCTCATCGAGAAAATGCCGAGAAGCGCCGGTTCCCGGACGGCGGCGCACCGCGCAACACCCAAGCCTGGCGACAAGAACGCGGCGACCCCGGACTCGCCGGAACCGCCGCGTGCGCACGTTCTTGTTGCCAAACGCCCGAAAATCGCGGGCTAGTACTCCGCCAGGCGCTCCTTGAACTGGTCCAGTAGGCGCTGGTTGAACTCGGGGCCGCCGTCCACGTTGGCGCTCATGAAGAGCGGCGGCTGCACGCCACGCTCGAGCAGGATGTCTATGGACTCCATGACGGCGCAGTCCAGGAGCAGGCAACCCGTGTAGAGCGAGGTGCCGCCCACGCGCGTGGCCAGACCCTCGACCTCGAGCGCCGCGTCGCCGAAGGAGGACTTGTTGTCCAGTACCACGTCCGCGCACTCAAAGAGGCGCTTGCCACTCTTGCTGCGCGAGGTGCTGGCGGAGGAGATGTCAACGGCCGTCACGGCGATGACCTTGACGCCCGCCTCCCGCGCGTGCATGGCAAGCTCCACCGGCAGTGGGTTGCGGCCGGAGTTGGAGATCACGACGAGGCAGTCCTCGGGACGCAGGTCCAGCTTGAGCCAGAACTGGTCGCCCACGCCGTCGATCATCTCGTAGATGCCCCAGGCGGGCTCGCGCACCACCTTGGTCTGGATGTAGCCACCGGCGCGCCCGCAGATCTCCAGCGCATTGGCGTGGCTGTGGCCGGAGCCAAAGGCGCGGATGATGCCGCCACGCTCGATGGTATCTGCAAAGATGACCGCCGCCTCGTGCAGGGCATCCTCCTGGCCGTCAAAGACCTCGTCCAGGCGCCTGATGACCTCGTCCTTGAACCGCTGGGCTGTCCCCTTCATCGTGCGCCCCCTACCTGACCTCGACGCCGCCCACGAAGGTGGCGGCAAGGGTCATGTCCGCGTTGAAGACCGTGAGGTCGGCGTCGCGGCCGGGCTTGATGAAGCCAAAGCGCTCCTCGATGTGGGCGGAGCGGGCGGCGACCTCGGTAGCCATGCGGATGGCCTGCTCGGCGGTCACGATCTGCCAGTCGACCATGTTCTTGACGCCCTCGGCGAGCGTGAGCACGGAACCGGCAATCGAGCCGGTGGTGCCGTCCTCGTTGAGCAGGTAGCACAGGCCACCCTTCATCACGACGGGCAGGCCGCCGGACATGTACTCGCCCTCGGGCATGCCGCCGCAACCCAGGCAGTCGGTGATCAGGACCGTGTGGTCCCAGCCCTTGGCCTCGACGAGCGCCTTCACCGCACCGGGAACGACGTGGCGACCGTCGCAGATGATCTCCGCGTAGGTGCCGTTGGTGGTCATGGCAGCGCCCACGACGCCCGGGTCGCGGTGGTGCAGGCCGCGCTGGCCGTTGTAGGTGTGAACGAAGCAGCTGGCGCCGGCGTTGACGGCGGCAAGGGCCTCATCGAAGTGCGCGTCGGAGTGGCCGATCGCGGTGACGACGTCGCGCTCGTCGAGGGCGGCGCAGTACTCGCAGGCACCGTCCTTCTCGGCGGCAAGCGCGCTCTTGACGATGCGGCCGCCGGCCTTCTCCTGCCACTCATCAAAGACCTCGACGCTCGGGTCGATCAGGTAGACCGGGTTCTGGGCGCCCACGTGGGCCTCGGTGAAGAACGGCCCCTCGAGGTAGATGCCGCCGATGCGCGCGCCCACGAAGGAGTCGTCACGACCCTCGTCGGCCTCGGCGATGGCTGCGCAGGAGTCGGCGATCTGGTCGACGGACTCGGTGAACGTGGTGGGCAGCCAGCAGGTGGTGCCGCGACGCGCGAGCTCCACACTCGAGGCGTCGATGCCGGCGGGATCGCGGTCGGTGGTGGCGTGGTTGTAGAAGCCGTGGATGTGCGTGTCCACGAGGCCCGGGCCCACGATGCAGCCCGTGAGGTCGCGGATCTCGCAGTCCGGCGCGTCGGCGGTCCACATGCCAAACTTGCCGTCCTCGATGGTGAGGTAGCCGCCCTGCATGGTGGCGCCGGGCATCACGAACTTGTCGGCCTTGATGGCAAAGGTGCTCATGGCACTTCTCCTTACTCTTGGTTGGGCGCGGGGCCCAACGAATCCCGTACCTTGCTCCGTACATACCCTAGAGCATCCCACACAAGACGGCGCCCGCCCACTTAAAACTGTGCGGACGGGCGCCATTTTCCTGCGGGTGGGATGGCGAGAAGACCGGGTGCCCGAGAGGGCGTCCCCTATGGGTCAACTACGCCTCGAAGGGGTGGATGGTCACGCCCTTGACCACGCGGTTGACGGTGCCGGTGGGGCTCGGCGTGTCGGGCGTGTTGCCCACGCGCACGGAGTTGAGCAGGGAGATCGTCTGCGCGACCATGATGAACGGGAGCGCGAGGTAGCCCTCGGGCAGCGCGTCGTAGCCGGCGAAGGTGAAGGACTCGCCCTCAAAGACCGGGCCGCAGTCCTGCTGGACGGCGATGGTCTTCTGCGCGATCTTGTCGCCGCCGATCTCGTTGAGGATGTCGAGGTCGTACTGACGGGTGTACTCGTCGTTGTTCATGTAGACAAAGACCAGGGTCTTGTCGTCAACGAAGGACTTGGGTCCGTGGCGGTAGCCCATGGAGCTGTCCCAGGAGGTGGCCACGAGGCCGTGGGCAAGCTCGAGGATCTTGAGCTGGCTCTCCTGGGCAAGGCCCACGAAGGAGCCGGAGCCGAGGTAGGTCACGCGGTTGAAGT
>CASFQX010000069.1 GCA_949296375.1 uncultured Olsenella sp. | reverse complement strand
TACATGGAGGACTAGCTTATGACTCCCAACCAGAAGCGCTTCAAGATCTTCTCGATACTCATTCTCTTCGTTGCTCTCCTGCAGGTGATCGGCGGCGTGTTCATGCTCGTGGGTTCTCCGCTTGCCGCAGGCATGCGGATCAGCCTCGGTGGGGACGCCGTCTATGACGGGGCCATCGCCGCTGAGGTCATCGGTGTCCTCGCCCTTGTCGTTGGTCTGTACTGCCTCATCGTTGGCGTCACGGGCGCTCGTGCCGCAAACAGCCCTCGCAGCACGGGAAAGTTCAACGTGCTCGCCATCGTCATGGTGCTCGCGTCGCTTGTGCAGGTTGGCCTGGGGATCACGACGGGTCAGGTTGGCTGGGTCGAGGTCCTTCTCGCCGTCCTTGGAATCCTCGCACTCGTCTTTGGGAGCAAGGCGCACAACGAGGCCCTCGATCGCTAGAGCAGATCTTTGGGATTCGCGACGAAGGGGTCGCAGCAAATGTCGCTCGCGTGACATCTGGCTGCGGCCCCTTCCTCATGTTCGTCACTGATTTCAGCGAAAAACAAAATTGGGGGTTGCGCACCTCGGGCACTTCTGTATACTTACTTCTTGCGCGAACACATTCCCCGGTGGCGCAGTGGTAGCGCAGCTGACTGTTAATCAGCGTGTCGTAGGTTCGAATCCTACCCGGGGAGCCAGGAACTTTCGAGGCCGGATGGGTAAACCTCCGGCCTCTTCTTTGTTTTGACTAGAGGGCCCTTCTTGTCCGTTGCCGCTGGGCCCGACGCAACCGTTGTGCAACATGAGCTGTCCCGTTTGGGCTACCATGAACAAAAAGGGTACTTCGTCCCTTTGGGAGTCTTTCGAGAGAGAACGGAGACACTATGGGATTCCTTGATAGCGTTCAGTCCACGTTCAACAGGGGGGTCGCCGCCGCTGGAAGGACGAGCGACCAGGTGAGGCTCAAGGGTCAGATGAACGACGCCAACAAGCGTCGCCAGAACCTCGCTGCCCAGCTGGGTGCAAGCCTCTACGAGATCACCAAGGACGACCCCCAGCTTCGTGCCGGGCGCGAGTCCCTCTACGACGGCATCGCTGCCATCGACGCCGAGCGCGTTCAGATTCAGGCGGAGCTCGATCGCCTGGAGCGCGAGGCCCAGGCCGCCCAGATCGCCTCCACGCACTTCGCGTGCCCGTTCTGCGGCTTCCAGCTGTCCGCTAACGACGTGTTCTGCTCCAGCTGCGGCAAGTCCATGACCGAGATCCAGGCGGTCCTCTCCGCAGCTCAGACGGGGGCTCCCGCCAATTGGGGAGGGCCAACCTGCCCCAGCTGCGGCGCGCCGATGAACCCGGGTGACATGTTCTGCATGAGCTGCGGGCACAAGCTTGACGCCCCCGCTGCGACCCCGTCTGCCGCCCCCATGGCAGAGGCTGTCCCTGCCGCCGAGCCCGCGCCCGAGCCCGCGGTCACACCGGAGCCCACGTTCGAGCCCGCCCCCACGTTTGAGCCCGCCCCCACGTTTGAGCCCGCTCCCATGCCCGAGTCTGCCCCCGCGTTCGAGTCCGCTCCCGCGATGCCCGAGCCCGTCTCTCCCTTCGAGTCCGCGCCCGAGCCCGCTGCGAATGGGGCCTGTCCCAACTGCGGCACTCCTGCGGCTCCTGGAGACAAGTTCTGCATGAACTGCGGATTCCCGCTTCAGTCCTAAAATCGCCCGCCGCCCGAGCTTGTCTCGGGCGGCGAGGTAACGTAGAGTGAGGGTGATACTTTAAGCCGGTGCGAGACGCCAGCAAGGTCAGGTCCCTCCGGGGCGCTCCCATACCCTTCTTGACGCTCGCGCCGCAAGGCAGGGCGTCTTTTTCTTGCGAAGGGAGTCCCATGGAGCAGCCACAGCTCAAAGCCCAGATCATGGACGGGCAGGCCATGGCTCGTGCGCTCACCCGCATAGCGCATGAGATCATCGAGAGAAACGAGGGAGCCGACGGTATCGCCCTCGTTGGCATCGTGCGCCGGGGTGCGGCGCTCGCGCCTCTTCTCGCCGATGAGATCGCAAAGATCGAGGGCACCCGTCCCCCCGTCGGCTCGCTTGACGTCAGCTTCTATCGCGATGACGTCCGTCGCAAGATCGCCCCGGTTGAGTTTGGCACCGACATCCCCTTTGACGTCGACGGCCGCAACATCATTCTCGTGGACGACGTCCTCTATACCGGCCGCACGATCCGCGCCGCCCTCGATGCCCTCATCGACCTTGGTCGCCCGAGCACGGTTCAGCTCGCCGTCATGGTCGACCGCGGCCATCGCGAGCTTCCCATCCGTGCCGACTACGTTGGCAAGAACGTGCCCTCTTCCCACGAGGAGGACGTTCGCGTGACCATCGCCCCCTACGACGAGACCAACGCCGTAGAGATCTGGACCAAGTCAAACGAGTAGAGCACAGGAGGTGCCCAGCACATGCTGTCAGTCAAGCATCTGATCGACACGACGAGTCTCACCGCCGACGACATCACCCAGATTCTCGACACGGCCCGTTCGTTCTCCGAGGTCAACAGGCGTGCGATCAAGAAGGTGCCCGCGTTGCGCGGCCGTACGATCGTGAACCTCTTCCTCGAGCCGTCCACGCGCACAAAGAGCTCCTTCGAGCTCGCCGAGAAGCGTCTCTCGGCAGACTCCCTCTCCATGGGCGGCGCCACGAGCTCCGTCGTGAAGGGCGAGAGCCTCGCCGACACCATCGAGACCATCGACGCCATGAACGTCGACATGTTCATCTGCCGCGCCAAGCTCGCCGGCACGCCGCAGAAGATCACCGAGCACACCGACGCCATCGTCATCAACGCTGGTGACGGCAAGCACCAGCACCCCACGCAGGCGATGCTCGACCTCTACACCATCCGTGAGAACTTCGGTCATCTCGATGGCCTGAAGGTCGCCATCGTTGGCGACCTCTCCCACAGCCGTGTGTGCGGCAGCCTCGTGCCCGCGCTCAAGACCATGGGCGCCGACGTCACGCTCGTTGGCCCGCCCACCTTCCAGGTGGACGACCCCGACTACTACGGCGTCCCGCAGACCGCCGACCTGGACTCCGTCATCCCCGAGATGGACGTCGTCTACATGCTGCGCGTCCAGCTCGAGCGCATGGAGGGCGCAGCCATTCCGTCTCGTCGCGAGTACAACCGCCTCTGGGGCCTGGACATGGCACGAGTGAACAGGATGAAGCCCGAGGCCATCATCTGCCACCCCGGTCCCATGAACCGTGGCATGGAGATCAACGCCGACGTCGCGGACTGCGCCCGCTCGCGCATCCTCGACCAGGTGAACGCCGGCGTCCTCACGCGCATGGCCGAGATGTACCTGCTTCTGGGAGGAGAGAACAATGGCGTATCTGCTTAAGGGTGCCCATGTCGTCGACCCGCAGGTGGGGCTCGACGACGTTCGTGACGTGCTCATCGACGGCGACAAGATCGCCGCGGTGGGGGAGAGCCTGGACGCCCCGGAGGGCGCCGAGGTCATCGACGCCGCCGGCAAGTACCTCGTGCCCGGCCTCGTGGACATGCACGTGCACTTCCGCGACCCCGGCTTCGAGTACAAGGAGACCATCGAGACGGGCGCCCGCGCGGCGACCCACGGTGGCTTCACCGACGTGGCCACGATGCCCAACACCGACCCGGTGACCGACAACGGCGCCGAGGTTCGCTACCAGATTGACCGCTCTCGCCACGCGGGGCTCTGCCACGTGCGCCCGATCGGCGCGCTCACGGTTGGCGAGAAGGGCCAGACGCTCGCGGAGATCGGCGACATGGTCATGGAGGGCGCGGTCGCCTTCTCCGACGACGGCCATGGCGTCCAGAGCGCCGGCATGATGCGTACCTGCATGGAGTACGTCTCCCAGTTCGACAAGGTCGTCTCCGCGCACTGCGAGGTGGAGTCGCTCACCACGCATGGTGTCATCAACGAGGGCCGCGCCTCCACGCGCCTCGGCATGTTCGGCTGGCCCGCGCTCGGCGAGGAGCTCGAGATCTACCGCGACATCGAGCTCTGCCGCATGACCGGCTGCGCCCTGCACATCGCCCACATCTCCACCGAGAAGGGCCTCGAGCTCGTGCGTGCCGCCAAGGCAGAGGGGCTGCCCGTGACCTGCGAGGTCACTCCGCACCACCTGTTCCTGTGCGAGGACGACATCACCGACGCCTATGACACCAACCTCAAGATGAACCCGCCCTTGCGCACCGCCTCCGACGCGGCCGCGCTGCGCGAGGGCATCCTCGACGGATCAATCGACTGCATCGTGACCGACCACGCCCCGCACGCGCCGCACGAGAAGGACTGCGAGTGGGAAATCGCCTTCTTCGGCATCGTGGGCCTCGAGACGTCGCTGCCGCTCATGCTCACCAACCTCGTGCTGCCGGGTAAGATGAGCTGGTCTCGCCTCGTCGAGGTCATGGCCGTGAACCCGCGCCGCTGCCTGCGCCTTCCGGAGATTCGCGTGGAGGCGGGCAGTACCGCCGACCTCACGCTCATCGACCCCTCGGCGGAGGTCACGGTCACCGAGGACTTGCTCCAGAGTCGCTCGAAGAACTCCGCGTGGCTCGGCAAGACCCTCACGGGCTGCGCCTCCCACGTCTTTGTCTCCGGCCGCCACACGCTCACCGACGGCGTGGTCACCCCGGTCAAGCGGGTCCTGCGATGAGCGCCGGTCTTGACGTCCACGACTTCGTCGTCGTCTCCAACGAGGCGGTTGCCGATGGGCTCATGCGCATCGTCTTCCGCGCGCCCGAGCTTGCCGCCGCAATCGCCCCGGGACAGTTCGTGAACATTCGCGTGCCCGGCGACGCGAGCCAGATCCTGCGCGTCCCGCTGTCCTTCAGTTGCGCGGATGCCGAGGGCGGCACCGTGGAGATCGTCTACGCCGTCGTGGGCGACGGCACGCGCCGTCTCTCCGTGATGGCGGCGGGGGAGACCTCAACGGCCGTCGGGCCGTGCGGCAACCCCTGGCCCTCTGTCGAGGGCGCCCACCGCGCATGCGTCGTGGCTGGCGGCGTTGGGATCACCCCTGTCGTCGCATGCGCTCGCATGCTGGCGGACGCCGGCGTGGCCTTCGACGCCGTCGCGGGCGCGCAGACCGCCGGCAAGCTGTGGGGCGCTGAGGTGCTCGAGAGCCTCGGTGCCGGAGCCGTCGTCGTTACCACCGACGACGGGACCGCCGGACGTCGTGGCTTCACCACCGACGCCCTCGCCGACCTCCTCGCCGAGAACGACTACGACGTTGTCTACACCTGCGGGCCCGAGGTCATGATGGCCGGGGTCGCGCGCCTCTGCCACGAGGCGGGCGTGGCCTGCCGCGTCTCCATGGAGCGCATGATGTGCTGCGGCTTTGGCGCGTGCGGCACCTGCAACGTGGCCATGGTCGACGGCACCTACAAGTCCTGCTGCAAGGACGGTCCCGTCTTCGACGCCGAGGAGGTGGCGTGGTAATGGCCGAGAAGCACGTGAGCATGGCCGTCGATCTCGGCGGCGTGCGCATGCAGAACCCCGTCAACACCGCCTCGGGCACCTTCGCCTTCGGCTCTGTCTTCGAGGACTTCTTCGACGTGTCACGCCTGGGCGCGATCACCCTCAAGGGCTGCTCCGCCGAGCCCTGGCCCGGAAACCCCGCACCGCGCATGTGCGAGGTGCCGAGCGGCATGATGAACACCGTCGGCCTCGCAAACCCGGGCGTGCGCGGGATGGTCGACCAGTACGGGGAGTACCTCACCGGGCTCGAGCGGCGCGGCTGTCGCGTCATCGTCCAGGCGGCAGGCCACTCCGTCGATGAGTACGTCGCCGCCGTCGAGCTCATCGAGGAGCTCTGCCCGTGGGCGAGCGGTGTGGAGATGAACATCTCCTGCCCCAACATCGCCCGCGGCGGCGTTCTCGTTGGTGGTACGCCCGAGAGCGCGGCCGAGGTCGTGCGCGCGGTGCGCCCGCGCGTCAAGCGACCGCTTCTCGTCAAGATGGCACCGGTCCGGGTGCCGGAGATCGCGCGCGCCTGCGAGGCCGAGGGCGCGGACGCCCTCTCGCTCATCAACACGATCAACGGCATGTCCATCGACGTGCAAACGCGTAGGAGCCGCCTCTCCAAGCCCACGGGCGGCGTCTCCGGCCCCGCCATCCATGCCATTGCCGTGCGCATGGTCTGGGAGGCCGTGCAGGCGGTCAGGATCCCGATCAACGGCATGGGTGGCATAGCCACATGGCAGGACGCCGCCGAGATGATTCTCGCCGGGGCGACCTCGGTCACGGTGGGTACCGCGAGCTTCTATGATCCCGCTTGCGCCTCCGACATCGTGGACGGTCTCTCCGCATGGGCGGCAGAGCAGGGCGTATCAAACATCAACGAGCTGATTGGAGCCTTCGAATGCTGACGTACGAAGAGGCAAGCGACAAGATCATCATCGCGCTGGACTGCTCCAAGGAGCGTGCCTTCGAGCTTGCGGACATGCTCGGCGGCAAGGCCACGTGGGTAAAGGTGGGCATGACGCTCTTCTATGCGGAGGGCCCCTCCATCGTGGACGCCATGCGCGAGCGCGGGCTGCGTGTCTTTCTCGACCTCAAGGTCCACGACATCCCGTTCCAGGTTCAGGGGGCCGTTCGCGCGGCGTCTCTCACCGGTGCGGACATCCTCTCCATCCACGGTCTTGGTTCGTCAGCCATGATCGCCGCTGCCCGCAAGGGTGCCGAGGAGGCCGCCGGGCAGCGCGGGGGAGATCGCACGCGTCTCGTTGCAATCTCCGTCCTCACGAGCATGGACCAGGCCGCGCTTGCCGAGATCGGCGTGGAGTCTCCCGTTGCCGAGGAGGTCGCGCGCCTCGCGAGCCTGGCGTGTGGCTCCGGTGCGGACGGCATCGTCTGCTCGCCGCGGGAGGCCGCCGAGATGCGCGCTCTTCTCGGCCCTGACGCGCTTATCGTCACCCCGGGCGTTCGTCCCGCCGGTGCCGAGGTCGGGGACCAGAAGCGCATCGCCACGCCCGCTGCCGCGATTGAGGCGGGCGCCTCCAAGCTCGTTATCGGACGCCCCATCACGGGTGCGGACGACCCCGTCGCCGCCTTCGACGCCATCTGCGCTGAACTTATGGTGTAAGGCGTTTAGCTGCGGATTTGTAACCCCTTCCTTGATTTGTGCAGACTTCGTTGCCTTTTACCTGCACCTTTGGTGGAGAGGTATTGCAAAACCGCCGCTCAACGGGCAAACTTAGTACCGCAAAGCCGCCTGGCACATCTATGGCGGCTCCAGTATCGAATTGGAGGAACAACATGGCTCTACCCCAGCTTACCGACGAGCAGCGCAAGGCCGCCCTCGAGAAGGCCGCTCAGGCCCGTCACGCCCGCGCCGAGCTTCGTGAGAAGATCAAGAGCGGTGCCGTCAGCCTCGAGTCCGTTCTCGAGTCCGATGACCCCATCGCCAGCCGCATGAAGGTCTCCACCCTCATCGAGTCCCTCCCGGGCTATGGCAAGGCCAAGGCTGCCAAGATCATGGACGAGCTTGGCATCTCCGCCTCCCGTCGCGTCAAGGGCCTCGGCGCCCGTCAGCGCGAGCAGCTCGTTGAGGCTCTCGTCAAGTAACTTGGAGAGAAGAGCTAGAATCTTCGTCGTCTCCGGACCGTCAGGCGTTGGCAAGGGAACGCTCGTCGCTAAGCTGCGCGAGCGGTCCTCTTGCTTGGGCCTGACGGTTTCTGCGACGACGCGCTCCCCCCGAGAGGGGGAGGTGGACGGCGTCTCCTATCACTTCATGGATGACGCCGAATTCGATCGGCGCCTCGCCGACGGGGAGTTTCTCGAGTGGGCCTGGGTTCACGGGCATCGCTACGGCACGCTCGTGAGCGAGGTCGAACGCGTCCTCTCCACTGGTGAGTCGGTCGTTCTGGAGATTGACGTCCAGGGCGGTCTCTCGGTCCGCTCCGTGATGCCCGACGCCGTCCTCGTTTTCGTTGAGCCTCCCAGCATGGAGGAGCTCGAGCGCCGCCTCAGAGGGCGTGGCACGGAGGACGAGGAGAGCGTCGAGCTGAGACTCTCCAACGCCCGTACCGAGATGGCGCACGCCGATGACTACGATGTTCGCATCGTGAACGATGACCTCGAGCGAGCCTGTCGCGAGCTCGAGGAAGTGATACACACGTACGAGAAGGACGGAGGTCACGCACAAGATGTCCGTGATCAAGCCTGAGATTGACAACCTGCTCGACAAGACCGAGAACAACCCGTTTCTCCTGTGCTCTCTCGCGTCTAAGCGCGCCTGCGACATCAACAACATGGTTCGCGGCCAGCACCTGCGCGTGACGGCCATCCAGGACTTCGACGACATCACCACCGTCGTCTCCGGCAAGGACCCCATCTCGGTTGCCATGGTCGAGATCGAGGACGGCACCCTCAGCTTCGTCAAGGAGAACTTCGACGAGGACATCAAGGGCGCCAACACGATCGCACTGTAGGTGCGCATGACCGAGCGTCTCTGTCTCGTCCACTATCACGAGATCGGCCTCAAGGGCAAGAACCGCTCAACCTTTGAGAACCAGCTCGTCACGAACCTCCATCGCGCTCTTGCGGGGTGGGGGATTTCTGCGATTTCGCGCATTTCCGGATACGTGGTCGTCGAGACCGAGGACGGGCAGGCAAGCGAGGAGCTCGCGAGCGCCATCCGCCGCGTCCCTGGTGTCGCACGGGTCTCGCTTGCCTACAAGTGCGGGCTCGACGAGGGCGAGTATCGGGCTGCCGCCGTTCGCGCACTCGGCGAGGCTCCCGACTTCTCCACCTTCAAGGTCCACGCGAGAAGGTCCTCTACCACCTATCCCGTTCATACCCTTGAGATGAACCAGATCGTGGGCTCGGCTCTCTGCGAGGCGTTCCCCGACAAGAAAGTCGACGTCCACCATCCTGACGTAACGGTCGTCGTCCATGTGGTCCAGGGCTCTACGTACGTCTATGCCTCCTCTGCGCCTGGCGTCGGCGGCCTGCCTGTGGGCACGGCCGGAAAGGTCGTGAGTCTGCTCTCCAGCGGGTTCGACTCTCCCGTCGCAACGTGGATGGTTGGTCGCCGCGGTGCCATCTGTGTCCCCGTGCACTTCTCGGGACGCCCCATGACCTCCGACACGAGCGAGTGGCTCTGCCAGGACCTCGTGGATGCGCTTGCCCCCTCGGGTATTGTGGGGAGGCTTTACGTCGTTCCGTTTGGCGAGCGCCAGAGGGAGATTTCCCTTGCCGTCCCGCAGGGTCTTCGCATCATCACCTATCGTCGCGTCATGCTGCAGGTTGCCGAGCGCATCGCCCGTCTCGAGGGTGCCAAGGCCCTTGTGACCGGCGAGTCTCTCGGACAGGTTGCATCGCAGACGCTCGAGAACATCGCCGCGGTGAACGAGGCGGTGACGATGCCCGTGCTTCGTCCGCTCATCGGCTCCGACAAGCAGGAGATCATCGCCCGTGCCCACGAGATCGGCACCTATGACATCTGCTGTCAGACGGCGCCCGACTGTTGCACGCTCTTCATGCCGAGGCGCCCGGAGACGCACGCGCGCATCGAGGCGGTCCTCGATGCTTGGGAGAGCTTCGACCACGAGGGGATGGTCGAGGACCTCGTCGCCAACGTCGAGTGGAGAGACTTCTCGCAGTGTCCGTCCTACCACGCCCCGAAGGGCCCGCTTCGTCCCCACCATAGGGAGCTTTGTGGCATCGAGTCGGCCGAGCGGTAGGCAATCCTCGTTCCAGCGTCTGGGTTAGATTCTTTAATTGATATCTGAGGACCCTCGTTTACGAGGGTCTTTTTTTCAGCTGCAAGCTGGCGGCGAGTTCGCGTCAGTCTGGTGAGCGACTTTCTCGAATCCTCCTGTTTCGCGGGCCCTCCAAGGGCATGCTCTTTGGAGGGGGTGGTTCACATGGCGCAGGTTCGGCGAAGAAGGGGAGTCAGGCTCGCGAGGCGCTTCGGGGCGCATGCGGGTGGCGCCGCCGCGCTCGGCCTTGTGGTCGTTGTCGCGATTGCGCTCCTGCTGGGGCTCGCAGCGCGCGGGATGGGGTCGGGAACGGTGCTCGAGCGCGGGGACCCCACGCCTGTCGGTGACTTTGAGCCAGGTATTGAGGCTGAGGGGCAAACGGACGGGGAAAGCGCTTCCGACGCCGCGACCATCCTCGTTCACGTTGACGGTGCCGTGCGGTCTCCGGGCGTCTATGAGCTCGAGGAGGGCATGAGGGTCCAGGATGCCGTGCTTGCGGCCGGCGGCCTCGCTGAGAGTGCGGATACGAGCGGGATGAACCTCGCTGCGCGCGTCGGGGACGGGGAGAAGGTCCACGTGCCGCTTGCGGGTGAGGATGCGGTGATGAGCGGGGGAGGAACTTCGGCCTCAGGCCCGTCTCTCGTTAACATCAACACCGCCACAGCCGAGGAGCTCGACGAGCTTCCGGGGGTGGGGGAGTCTACGGCACGCGCGATCATCGAGGACCGCGAGAAGAACGGTGCTTTCGGCGCCCCTGAGGACCTCATGCGCGTATCGGGCATAGGGGAGAAGAAGTTCGAGCGGCTCGAGGCGATGATCTGTGTCTGAGACGCCCGAGCGTCCCGAGCGCCCCCTGCTCCCAACCTCGCTCTGGGCGCTTCTTGTCTCGATTGCTGTCATGCGGTCTGCCCTGGCCGCGGGGATCGACTCTGCGGTCCTCGTCTGCGGCGGGGCCCTCGTCCTTCTCGCCTGCGCTCCCGCGACCTTCTTCCTTGCCCGGCGAGGTGGCTGGGGTTGGGCCTCCGCGGCCGTCGCCATCGCTGCCTCGTGCGCACTCGCGTCCTTCGCCTGCGCGTTCGAGCTGGAAGGGCAACGCGCGCTTGCCAGATCCCTCTCGTCCTCTCCCGTGTCAGCCTGGGAGCTGAGCGTTGAGTCGGATATGAGCGAGGGGGTCTCCGGGTGGCGGGCTCGTGCCCGCGTCTGGCGCCGCGGGGGAGGTCCCTCGGGAGAGGTGTGGTTGCTCGCGGAAGAGCCGCTCGATCTAGGGACTCGGCTTCGTTGCGTCGGGCGGTTCACGGCGAGCGGAGATGATGAGTGGGGGGCCATTTCGCGAGCGCAGGGGCTCTGCGGGACGATTCGCGCGGTTCGTGTCACGGAGCGAGGGGGCGCCGAAGGCGTCTGGGGCGCGGTCGTTGGCGCCCGCTCGGCCGCGCTCGACCTGCTCGACGCTGGGTCCTCCGATGGTCGCGCCCTCGTTGCGGGAGCCGTGTGCGGCTCGACGAGGGGCATGGCGGAGCGTGGCCTCGACGTGCTCTTCGCTGAGTGTGGCATCTCGCATCTCGTTGCCGTTTCCGGTGGGCATCTCGTGCTGGTGGCGGGAATAGCCAGCAGGCTGCTCTCACGCCTTCGGCTTCGCCCGCTCCTGCGAGCCGTCGTTCTTCTCGCCATCACCGGGGCCTTCGTCGCCTTCTGCGGAGCTCCTGATTCGGCTGTCAGGTCCTGGGTGATGTCCCTCGTCGCGGAGTTGTCGGGAATTGTGGGGCGTAGGGGGCACCCCCTCTCCTCGGCTGCGGTCGTCGGCCTCGGAATGGCCCTCGTCGAGCCGGGGGTCACCGGTCGCCTGGGGTATCTGCTCTCCGTTTCCTGCGTCTGCGGGATCTGCGCGCTCGGCCCGTACGCAAGCTATGCGCTTCGGGTGCTCCTCGTTCCCTCGAGACGCGTCGAGCTTCCGAGAGCCTGTTGCCAGGCACTTGGGAGCATCGGGCCCACGGCGCTCGAGGCTCTCTCGATGACGCTCGTGTCCCAACTCGTCACGGCACCGATGACCTGCTCGACCTTCGGTACGCTCTCACTCGTGGCCCCGCTTGCCAACGTGCTTCTCGGCCCGATCTTCTCGCTTCTGCTCGTGCTTGGGATGCTTGCCGTGGGGCTTTCGGGCGTGCCGTGTGTGGGCGATGTGGCGCTGCTCCCGTGTGAGGCGGTGTCTGCGCCGCTCGTTGCCATTGCCCGGGGTCTCGCGAGCATCCCCGGTGCCAGCGTCGTCGTGAGCGTGGACGAGGGCGCGGCTCTCGCGGCGCTCGCCGTTGCGCTGGTGGCGCTGCTGCTAACCTGGCCCCGGCTCACGCGGCCGCGTCTTCTCGTCCCTACGGGCGCCCTCTGCGCGGTCACCCTTGGGATCTTCTTGAGCCAAAGGTATCTCGCTCCCGCATGCGTGCGCGTGCTCGACGTCGGTCAGGCGGACGCGATTCTCGTAACCGATGGGGGCGCCGCGGTCCTTGTCGACACCGGCCTTGGCGAGGAGGTGCTCGATGCCCTCGCGAGAAACAACGTGGTCCATCTAGATGCCGTCGTCCTCACGCACCTCCATGAGGATCACGTGGGTGGGCTCGAGGCCGTGCTCGATACCTACGGGGTCAAGACCGTCTATGTTGCCGAGGGGGTGTCCGTGGAGGCGGGCGATGCCGATGTGGTTCAGCTCGCTTTGGGCGACGAACTGAGCGTCGGTCGATTCTCACTCTGCGTTGTCTCCCCGGGGACCCCAGTTGAGGGAGACGAGAACGAGGATTCGCTCGTCATGGGCCTGAACTACAACGATGGCGGAAGGACGCTGACGGCGCTTCTCACCGGGGACGCCGAGTCCGACGTTGTGGGCGAGGTGGTGGCCGGTGGCCTCGTGGGGGACATCGACCTGCTCAAGGTCGGTCATCACGGGTCCGAAGTTTCCGTTACGCCCGAGCTTGCGCGAGCCCTCGACCCAGAGGTGAGCGTTGCGAGCGCGGGCGAGGGGAACTCCTACGGACACCCCGACCCAACCTGCGTGGAGATGCTCGAGGACAGCGGGTCGCTGTTTCTCTGCACCAAGGACGTGGGTGATGTCTGCGTGGAACCTGGCGGGGAGGGGCCGGTGGTGAGCCTCCAGAGAGGCGGCGCCCTTGGGTGATAGACTGTTGGACGAGCTAATCGCTCGGCCGCGCCGCGCCCGCGGGGCGACACCGACCTTCGGAGGAAGCTGCCATGCCCGACAAGCCCGCGCTGCTGCCGGCGTATCTCATCGTGGGACCCGACGAGCTCAAGCGCTCGCAGGCCGTTGCTAGGCTGCGCGCCCGCGTCGACGGTCCCTTTGCCGCCTTCAACCTCGAGGAGATCCAAGCGACGGGTGACCTCGACGAGGTTGCCGTCCTCGCGTCCCTCAACACGCTTCCGATGGGTGGGGATCGCAGGGTCGTTGTGATCGAGCCCGCCGAGAAACTCCCCAAGGCGGTCTCCGAGGCGGTTGTTAGCTACCTCGAGAATCCCAACGAGAGCTGCACCCTCGCGCTCGTGGCGGTCACGCTCGCAAAGACGACGCGCCTCTACAAGGCCGTCGCGAAGGTGGGCGCGCGCTCCGTCATCGAGTGCGCCGCGCGAAAGGGCCGCGACCTGCCGCCCTATGTTCAGAAGCTTGCCGCCGCTCACGGTGTCTCCATCGACTTCGATGCCGCGCGCGAGCTCGTTGCGCGGGTGGGCGAGTCAACGACGATGCTCGACACCCAGGTGTCGACCCTCGCTGCCCTTCTCGGCGGGTCGGGTGTCATCACGAGGGGCTTTGTGGAGGGTCACGTCGCGCGTGTTGCCGAGGTGAAGCCCTGGGAGTTTCTCGACCGGCTGAGCGAACGAGACGCTCATCGCGCTCTCGCCCTCTACCGCCTGCTCGACGGGTCCGCGCTTGGTCTTCTCTCGCTGATGACCGGGCGACTTCGGGAGCTCGTGTGCGCACGGTCGCTCTCGTCGCGTGGTGCCTCGGCGGCGCTTGCCGAGGAGCTCGGGAAGAAGGACTGGCAGGTGAAGAATCACCTTCGCTGGTCAGGGGGGTTCTCGGACGGGGAGCTCGAGGGGCTTCTTTCCGAGTGCGCCGGGGCGGAGCGCTCGCTCAAGAGCGGGGCAGACGAGCGCACGGTGATGGTGCGTCTCATCTCGCGCATCTGCGGAGCAGCCTGATTGCGCAGGCTTCTTGCGTAACGAAAAACGGACCCGGGCAGCACCCCGGGTCCGTTTCGCACTTTCTATGAGCAGAAGCTACTTGATGGTGTTGACGAGCTTCTGGACGCCGCTCTTGCGCTGAGCGGCCTGGTTCTTGTGGATGATGCCCTTGGAAGCGGCCTTGTCGAGCAGACGGCCGGCCTTGTTGGCGGCAGCCTGAGC
>CASFQX010000068.1 GCA_949296375.1 uncultured Olsenella sp. | reverse complement strand
TGGTGGATCGTCAGGGGTTCGAACCCTGGACCTTGGGATTAAGAGTCCCCTGCTCTACCAGCTGAGCTAACGATCCAAATATGGTGGATCGTCAGGGGTTCGAACCCTGGACCTTGGGATTAAGAGTCCCCTGCTCTACCAGCTGAGCTAACGATCCATATGGGGTGGGCGAAGGGTCTCGAACCCTCGACCTACGGAGCCACAGTCCGTCGCTCTACCAACTGAGCTACGCCCACCATGTGTGCCACCTCTTGAAGCAGCTCGACTATTATGCAAAACCCCGGCCCTCGATGCAAGGACAATTTTTCGGTCCTCGCTTCTCCACAATAGGCGTCAGGATAAGAGCAGCCACAGCAGCGCAACGAGAAGGGCTCCGATAAGCGCCCCGACGCAACCGCATCCGGAGCGCGACCGCGCACCGTTCTTCTCGCCACGCATGAGCGGGTCCACGCCATAGTGCGTGAACGCGCGTTCCGGCGTGGACCATCGGCCGTCTCGGTTGAAGTCAAACGGGCTGCCCATGGGCTAATCGAGCACGCCCTCCCACGTGAGCATCGTCTCGGAACGCAGGAAGCGCCTGAGCGGACCGAGGTCGCCCTCCAGGTGGAAGACGTCGAGGGCCGCGTGGTAGGCACCGTGGTTCTGCGCGTGAATCACGATCGGCGGCATGCCCATAGCAAGAAGGACGCCGTTCATCAGGAGGCGTGCCGTGCGACCGTTGCCGTCGGCGAAGGGATGGATGTCAAAGAGCTTGGCGTGAAGGTAGGCCGCGATGGTGAGTCTACGGGCACCCTCCTCCAGATACGTGTTCACGTCGTCCGCGAGAAGGCCAACCGCACGCGGCACCTCAGCCGCCGGGATGCCAACGCTCGCCGGGCCGCCGACGTAGTTCTCGAGCTTGAAGGTGCCCGGACGCTCGCCGGAGAGCAGACGCTTCTCGTCGTAGGTGCCCATCGTCACGAGGCCCTGCGCCTCCTGGATGAGCTCCTCGGAGAGACACGGATTCTCCGCGAGCTTGACGCGAGCGAGGTCCCAGGAGAGCTTGAGGTTGTAGGTCTCGACGAGCAGCTGGACGTCGCCGGTGTAGCCCGCGACGCCGCCCGTCTCCACGATCTGTCTCACGGTCTCGTACGTGAGCTCGGCGTTCTCGATCTTCTCGGAGTTGTAGACGTAGTCGGGCACGAACTCCGCGAGCAGCTCCTCGCGCCGCTCGGGCGCGAGCGCGGCCCACCTGGCGACGAGCTCGTCGTACTGCGGCTTCAGCGAATCTGCCATGGCGTGCCTCCCGTCCTGGGCCTTTTTCGGCATTGTAGCGCCCCTGGGCTCGGCGGCGGCCGACCCATCCGTAAGAGGTGCGGACGCCTCGGCAAGGGGGCCAAAGACGCAGCCTCCTTGTAATCAAGGGCACGACGCGGCCTCCGCGAAACAACACGAGCGCGGGGCCGAGAGGGACCTCAACCCCGCGCTCAGCGCGTTCTTCTCGCCCGCGACGTTCTCGCTAGACCAGATACTCCGCGATCTGCACGGCGTTGGTGGCGGCACCCTTGCGGATCTGGTCGCCGCAGCACCAGAACGTGAGCGAGCTCACGCCGTCGGGTGCGGAGAGGTCGCGACGGATGCGGCCGACCCAGATGAGGTCCTGGTCAGAGGTCTCGAGCGGCATCGGGTATCGGCTCTCGGACGGCTCGTCGACCACCCTCACGCCAGGCGCCGCCTCAAGCGCCGCACGCGCCTCCTCCACCGTGATCGGGCGCTCGAACTCGGCGGTGATGGACTCGGAGTGCGAGCGCACCACCGGCACGCGCACGCACGTGCAGTTCACGCGAAGCTCGGGAAGGTGCATGATCTTGCGGCCCTCGTTGAGCATCTTCATCTCCTCGGAGGTGTAGCCCTCATCCTTGAAACCGCCGATCTGCGGGATGAGGTTCTCGGCCAGCTGGTACTGGAAGGGCGCCGTCTCCCCCACCGGCTCGCCGGCGGCAACGCAGCCGCACTCGCGGCCGTGCTCGTCGAGGCCGGGCTTGCCGGCGCCCGAAGCCGCCTGGTAGGTGGAGACGACGAGGCGCGTCACGCCCGCGAGCTGGTGGAC
>CASFQX010000067.1 GCA_949296375.1 uncultured Olsenella sp. | reverse complement strand
GGCGCGGTGCCGATCACCTTGCGCGCGCGGGCGAAGAGCTCCTTTGCCGTGGCGCGGATGTCCGTGTGGTGACGCTCGTAGTTGGCGTAGACGAGGTTGTCGTTGTCGTCAATGACGGCGAGCTTGACCGTGGTGGAGCCCACGTCGATGCCCAGGCGCAGGTGGGCGTGGGAGAAGTCGGTCGCGTGCGCCGGAGAGAGCTCGGCGCCGTCCTCCTTGAGCTCGAGCGGCTTGCGCGCGCTCTTCTCGGCCTGGATGGAGTCTGCGGTCTTGGTCATCAGTTGTCCTCCTCGGAGCACATCGCGGCAACGGCGAAACTGGGAATGTCGAGGTCGATGGGGTTGTCGTAGAGGTCGCCCGGCCGCACGAACATGAGCGCGGTCATGAGGCAGGCCATCGTATGGACGCTCTCCCTCATGCCGCCGTCGAGCCAGCGCAGAAGCACGCCGACCTCGGCGGAGATGCAGAAGGTGAGGTAGTAGTCAAAGAGCGGGCCCAGGGCGCGCAGGTCTAGGCCCTCGAGGGCGCGCACGCCCACGACCTCGTACACGAGCGCCTTGATTCGCTCGGCGAAGGCCGGGTCACCGCCCTCACCCAGGAGCGGACGCAGGTAGTCCCCGCGATCGCGAACGCAGCGCAGAAGCTCCTCGGCGCCGGGCGCGGGGCGCCCGTGGTCGAGCGCGTCGCGCAGCTCGTCGAGGTGGCACGCGGCGAGACGGGCGAGCGGGGCGCGCAGCTCGACGAGGGTGTCTTCCTCGATCTGGCGCACGAGGTCGGGGATGTCCTTGAAGTGGGAGTAGAACGTGCGACGCGTGACGCCGGCGCGCTCGGTGACCGCGGTCACGGTGACGCGGGAGAGGTCGCTAGTGGCGTCGATCTCTCGCGCAAGCGCGGCGCGCAGTGCCCGACGGGTCCTGACGCTGCGCCTATCGGTGCTGAGAACGCATTCCTGCATGGATGCCTTTCCACGTTTCTTCACAGCGTGCGTAGTATTGCACAACCTGTGCAGAAACTAAGCCTCGCACGGGCTCGCACAACTTCTTCACGGCGACCGGCTCGCCACGCGCGACAGCAGCCCCTCGCCACGTAAACGCGCGGAAACAAGTTGACGAGAAACACGGGCGTGCGCACCTTCTCGTGAGATACTCGTGCACGGGAGGAGCCATGAGAAAGAGAATGGTCATCATAGCCGTTGCCCTCGCGCTGGTTGCCGCCGGCACCGCCGGCGTGATTGCGCTGCGCCGCGCCTTCTCCGGCGGCGAGCCCGCGGCCGAGCAGGACAGCGAGACGCAGGACGCCAGCGACGAGACGCCCCTCGTGCAGGACGAGAACGCCAGGGCCGTGACCATGGCAGAGGCGCCCGTGTTCACCACGACCACGGAGAGCGGCATCACCGTCACCGCGCCTGACGCGTTTCTCGAGAACGAGGCCCTGAGCCAGGTCCAAGACGAGATCTCCCTCATCGAGGGCCGGGGCAACACGGTCTGCGTCGTGCTTCTCGACCTCAACACCCGCCGCGGCATCTCGTACAACACCGACGCCCTCATGTACCCCGCGAGCAGCATCAAGGCCTCGTACTGCGCCTGGATCTTTGAGTCGCACGGCGGTGCGGCGGGCATGTCCGGCACCGTGGCAGACTGCCTCATCAACTCCTCGAACGACGCCTATCACGCGGTTCTCGGCACGTTTGGGCTCTCGTCCTACGCCGCCTGGCTCAGCTCCCACGGCGCCTCAAGGGCGGCGGAGACCGCGGGGTATCGCTACTACCCTATGACCACCGCCGGCGAGCTCGCCATTATCTGGGAGGAGATCTATCGCTACGGAACCTCGGGCGAGGCGGGCGCGGAGGAGCTCACCGGCTACCTCGCGCAGACCAACCGCTCCCCCATCGGCGAGGAGCTGCGCGACACCTGCGATGTCTGGAGCAAGCCGGGCTGGTACCCCGCAGACGGAAACGGACTGCAGTCCAGCAACGATGCCGGCATCGTCTTCTCCGAGACCGGCCCCTACGTCATGGTGATCATGAGCGACATCAGCTCGGACCTCGAGTCCCTCAAGCCGCTCATCCGGGCGCTCTCCGCCGCACACGAGACGATGTGCGGAGACACCGTGGCCTACTACGAGTAGGCGAGCCGCTAGCGCCGCGCGTTGAGGCGCCAGATCTCCCGAAGGCCGCGGAGCGTGAGCGTGTCGTCGACCGTCGCCTCGTGTCGCAGCAGGGCGACCATAGCCTCGGCGCCGTCGCCGGTGACCACGACCGGAGCATTCTCGCCCAGCTCCCCGGAAATGGCGTCGAGAAGACCGTCAATGCGCGCCACCTCACCAAGGACCACGCCCGACTGCATGGCAGCGCGCGTGTTGCGACCGATGACGCTCGCGGGTGCGCGCAGCTCGACCATGGGCAGACGCGCCGCGGCCGCTGCCAGCGAGCGGGCCCCCAGCGCCACGCCCGGCGCGATGATGCCGCCTGCGAAGGCGCCCTCGGCGTCCACGACCTCAAAGTTCGTGGTGGTGCCAAGGTCCACGACAACAACCGGGGCGCCATAGTCCGCGCGCGCCGCCACAACGTCTGCCATGCGATCAGCACCCACCTCGGAGGGGTCGTCGTAGCGCATGCGCACGCCGGTCTTGAGGCCTGGGCCCACAACGTAAACGCGTCCGGGGCAGGAGACACCCAGGGCCCGATGCCACACGTCAGTCAAGACGGGGACCACGCTGGCGAGAATGGCCTCGTTCGGCAGGCTCTCCCCCATCAGGGCGGCAACTTGCGCGAGCTGCATGCGCGCCTCATCCGCCGTGAGCCGCTCGTGGGTGGTGAGCTCCCACGTTCCCACGAGCTTGCCCGCCGAGAAGATGCCGAGCCTCGTATGGGTATTGCCCACGTCAACGGCAAGCAGGCTCTTCTCGCCAGGGCTCTTCTCGCCGCTCTTCTCGGCTCGCGCCATACGTCCTCCAAATAATCCGTTGGGAAGACCTTGTTTCCCTCGACACCCCTATACTGTACCAGTCCGCAGAAACCCGACTCCCCGCTGAGGGGGAGCGGATATTCAAAGGAGCATATATGAGCGAGAAGAGCTCTCGCGCCTCGTGGCGCGGGCAGCTGAGCCCCGTTGGCATTGTCATCGGGTGCATCGGCTGCGTCATTATCACGGCGTCCTCGGTCTACACCGCCCTCAAGATGGGCGCGCTGCCGTGGCCGACCATCTTCACTTCCATCGTCGCGCTGTTTCTGCTGCGGGCCTTTGGGCGTCGCAGCCTCAACGAGGCCAACGTCACGCAGATCGTGATGTCGGCCGGCTCCATGGTGGCGGGTGGCTTGGCGTTCACTATCCCCGGCATCTGGATGCTCGGGCTCGCCGACGAGGTGAGCTGGGTGGAGATGCTCGTCGTGGCGCTCGTCGGCACGCTGCTGGGCCTCGTGTGCACCGCGGCGATCCGGCGTCGCTTTGTTGACGAGTCGGACCTGGAATACCCCATCGGCACCGCGGCGGCCGAGACCCTCATGGCCACCAAGACGGGCGGCGTCACGGGCAAGCGGCTCTTTGGCTCCATGGGCCTCGCCGGCCTGTGGTGCGTGGCGCGCGACGCACTGGGCTGGATGCCCACGCTCGTGGCGCAGCTCCCCATCCCCGGCGTGAGCTTTGCGATCTACAACTCCCCCCAGATGCTCTCTGTGGGCTTTCTCGTGGGTGGCTTTGCTGTGGCGTTCTGGTTCCTCGGCGCGCTCGTGGGCAACTTCGGCATCATCACGGGCGGAAGCGCCGCCGGCCTCTGGGATGTGGCAACGGCCCAGGGCATCGTCTCCAGCCTGGGCATGGGCCTCATGATGGGCTCCGGCGTGGGCGTGGTGCTCAAGGACATCCTTCCCCAAGCGGCGCGCGTGCTGCGCGGACGGCGTGAGGGGGGCGACTCCGGCAATGCACGCGCAACGAGCGGCTGGAGCCGCCTCGAGCGCGGGACGCTCGCCCTCATGGTGGCCGCCGCGGCGCTGCTCGTGTGCATCGGCCTTGGGTTGGGGCCGGTCGTTGCCGTGGTCGTGGTGCTTCTTGCCTTCGTGACCACGATCATGAGCGCACAGTCCGTGGGGCAGACGGGCATCGACCCGATGGAGATCTTCGGCCTCATCGTGCTTCTCGCCGTGGCGGCGTTCTCCAACGCGAGCCAGGTGCAGCTCTTCTACGTTGCCGGTGTGGTGGCCGTAGCGTGCGGCCTTGCCGGAGACGTCATGAGCGACTTCAAGACCGGCGCCATCATCGGCACTAGTCCGCGCGCCATGTGGGTGGGCCAGGCCATCGGCGCCCTCCTGGGCACCGTGGTTGCCGTGGCCGTGCTGGTCACGCTGTTCTCAGCGTACGGGCCGGGCGCCTTTGGCTCCGGGCAGATGTTTGTCTCCGCGCAGGCAAGCGTGGTGGCGACGATGGTCACTGGCATCCCGAGCGTGCCGGGGTTTGTGATCGGCCTTCTGGGCGGTATCGCACTCTACTGGGCCGGGCTGCCAGCGATGATGTTTGGCCTGGGCGTCTACCTGCCGTTCTACATGTCACTCACCGCTGCGCTCGGCGCGGGCGTGCGCTGGGTTTACGAGCGCATCTGCGCGGCGCGTGGCGTTGCCGACTCCGAGGAGAAGGGCGTGGTCGTGGCGTCCGGCGTACTTGGCGGCGAGTCGATCGTGGGCGTGGTGATTGCGCTGGCCTCGGTGGTGGGAGGCCTTACGGGCTAGCGTCCTTCTCGCGCCTTTGCCCGCCCCCGGGCGACCCTCATCCGCGACTCACCCTTATGCGCTCGTGCAAAAGTCATGCTTTCGGAAATGCCCAACTGGGAAAACTCTTCCAAAGCCCTGACTTTTGCACGAGCGCCCTATACAATGTGGGTCCGCGACTCTCAGGGAGGAACCATGGCAGTCATCAACTATCAGACCGCGCGCTTTGAGGCCTCGTATGGCACCGTGGCCCAGCTCCCCGCCTCCACCACACCCGAGGTCGCCGTTGCCGGACGCTCCAACGTGGGCAAGTCCTCGCTGCTCAACAAGCTCTTCGGGCGCAAGGGTCTCGTGAAGGTGTCCGCCACGCCGGGCAAGACCGCCAACATCAACTTCTTTGAGGTTGACGGCATCCGCTTTGTTGACCTGCCGGGCTACGGCTTTGCCAAGGTCTCCCAGAAGGAGAAGCAGCGCTGGGCAGACCTCATCTCAGGCTACTTTGCACAGGAGCGCAGCTTCAACCTGGTGATTGCGCTCGTGGACATCCGTCACGACGCGCAGCGCCTGGACCACGAGATGGTCGGCTTTCTCCAGGAGAGCGAGCTGCCCTTTGTGGTGGCACTCACCAAGGCCGACAAGCTCGGTCGCTCCAAGCAGGCCCAGCAGGCGGCCACCATCGCACGCCAGCTCGGGATCTCACGCGAGCAGCTGATCGTCACGTCATCGGAGACCGGACAGGGCATCGACGAGCTGCGCCGCCGCATCGCCGAGGCGTGCCTATAGGGCCCGCTGCGACCCCGAGGCAGTATTTCGCCCTTCTGGTGTCACTTTTTGGCTGGTTTGTGTGGCTCGCTCCACCCCTAGGTATACAATTTGGTTTTTTATGTGTATACGAACTGGGGAAACACAAGCGGAAATCCGGACGTCTTCCCTTCGTGCCCGATTTAGCCACACAAACGAGGCGATTTCTGCCACCGGAAGCCCCGTTGGCTGCCCCGAACTACAGAACGAGCACCCCCAGGTGCTCCAGGAGCACCTTAAGGCCAATCAAAATAAGAACCACGCCGCCCACAACGCTTGCCGGCTTCTCATAGCGCGCCCCAAAGAAGTGGCCCACCGCCACGCCAACGAACGAGAGCACGAAGGTGATGACGCCGATGAGTACCACGGTGGGCGCAATGTCCACGGAGAGTGCCGCGAAGGAGATGCCAGCCGCCAGAGCATCGATCGAGGTCGCAATTGCCAGCACGAGGAACTCGCGCAGGTCGATGCCACTCGTGTCCTCGCAGTCACATGCCTCGTCGTCCTCGTGAAAGGCCTCCCACAGCATCTTTCCGCCGATAAAGGCGAGCAGCACGAAGGCAACCCAGTGATCGACCGGCTCGATCAGCCACATGAACTGCGTGCCCAGCGCCCAGCCAAGAAGTGGCATGAGGGCCTGGAAGCCACCGAAGAAGAGCGCGAGCACCGCTGCCGTGCGCAGGTTGAGCCGCTTCATTCCCAGACCTCGACAGATAGACACCGCAAACGCATCCATCGAAAGCCCCACGGCAATGAGCAGCAGCTCCACGATTCCCATGACGTATCCTCCCCCGGCGAAGCCGAATCCGCACTCGCACCATTCAAAGAAAAAGACCCACGACAAGGGGTCTCCCCCTCGTCGCGAGTCTCGTTGATTAAGGCGCGCCAGGCATCTCGCCAGCGTGTTGACGCGCCACACGCCTTCTGTGGCGTGCCACTACTCCCTCGTGAGGCCAAATCTTACCACAGGAGGACGAGGAGGACAGGCGCCTCCGCGTTGAAGGGCGGAGATAGGGTATGTAAGCGTTTGCAGTTTTGATATTTTGCTCGTTAACGCGTTTACCTGCTGCTTCTCGATTACGAGGTACCGTATGATTATTTCAACTGCGTACATACCCTAGAGTGACGTGCGCACAACCTCAGATATAGCCACCCCTGTGCAGAGAATGCACACCTGCAGGCCTGCGGGGCGCCACAGCTCCTCTGTTTCCAGCCTGAAAACCGGCACGCGGTCGTCTTGCACTCCACCAGACTAAAGCGTATATTCGTCCGTGCTTTAGTAGAGTAAAGTACCGGCCCTGCCGAGAAGAACCACTGGAAGGAATTCCCATGCTGAACAGAAGGAAGTTCGTCCTCACCTCGTTCGCCGCAGCG
>CASFQX010000066.1 GCA_949296375.1 uncultured Olsenella sp. | reverse complement strand
GCCTGCGCGGCGAGCTGCTCGGGCGAGCCCTCCTCGAGGATCTCCTCGATGCGGTTTGCCGCCTGCTTGAGCGACACCTTGCCCGTGTGCACGCTCGCGAAGAGGTCCTCGGCGCTGCGAAGCTCAAAGTGCTCGCAGACGCGCTCTATCGCCTTGACCGTACGGCGCGTTGATATGCCGTAGCCGCGCTTGCGCAGCTCGTGTGCGAGCTCGTTTCTGCCCTGCTCGGCGTCATCGTTCTTCGTCTGCGTGGAGAAGTACTTGCGGATCTTGGCGCGGCTGGAGGGCATGGCAACGAGCGCCATCCAGTCGCGGCTGGGCTTGGCGTTCTTGTTGGTCAGGATCTCAACGCGGTCGCCCATCTGGAGCTTGTAGGAGAGCGGCACCACGGCGCCGTTGACCTTGGCGCCCACGCAGTGGTTTCCCACCTCGGTGTGGACGGCATAGGCAAAGTCGAGCGGCGTGGCGTCGCGCCTCAGGCTCATGACCTCGCCCTTGGGCGTGAAGACAAAGATCTCGTGCTCAAAGAGGTCAACGCGCAGGTTGTCGAGAAACTCGTGCGGGTCGTCGATGTCATCCTCGCCGGCCCAGTCGAGGGTCTTCCTGATCCAGTTGATCGTGGAGTCTATAGCGCGGTCCTCGGCGCTCATGCGCCCGCGAGAGTTGCCCTCCTTCTTGTAGAGCCAGTGCGCGGCGATACCGTACTCGGACGCCTCGTGCATCTCGGCGGTGCGAATCTGAATCTCGATGGGCTTGCCGTCGGGTCCCACCACGGTAGTATGCAGGCTCTGGTAGAGGTTCGCCTTGGGCGTGGCGATATAGTCCTTGAAGCGGCCGGGCAGCGGGTTCCAGAGGGAGTGGACGGCGCCGAGGGCAGAGTAGCAGTCCCCCACCGTCTGAGTGATCACGCGCAGGGCGATAAGGTCGTAGATGTCCGCGAACTCGCGACCCTTCCGCGTCATCTTCTGATAGATGCTCCAGAGGTGCTTGGGGCGCCCGGTGATCTGATAACCAGTGAGGCCCGCGGCCTTGAGCTCGTCGTCAAGCGTCTTGATGGCGGAGTCGGTGTCCTCCTCGCGCTGGGCGCGGGAGTCCTGGACCATGCGAGCGACGCGCTGGTACTCCTCGGGCTCGAGCCAGAAGAACGCGAGGTCCTCGAGCTCCCACTTGACCGACGAGATGCCCAGACGGTCGGCGAGCGGGGCGTAGACGTCCATCGTCTCGCGCGCCTTGAAGAGGCGGCGGTCGGGCGGGAGCGCCGCGAGCGTGCGCATGTTGTGCAGGCGGTCCGCAAGCTTGATGATGACGACGCGGATGTCGCGGCTCATGGCGAGGAACATCTTGCGGAGGTTCCACGCCTGCTTGGCGTCCATCGAGGAGACCTGAATCGAGGTGAGCTTGGTCACGCCGTCCACGAGGTCGGCAACGGTGGGCCCAAACATCTCGGCAACCTGGTCCTTGGTCGCCGGCGTGTCCTCAACCGTGTCGTGCAGCAGGGCGGCGCAGATGGTGTCCTCGTCCATGCGCAGGTCGTGCGCCAGGATGAGCGCAACCTCAACGGGGTGGTTGATGTACGGCTCGCCGGAGCGGCGGCGCTGGTCGCGGTGGTACTCGGCCGCAAAGCGATACGCGCGGTCGACCTTCTCGCGCCCCTCCTCGTCGAGATAGGAGTCGCACGCCGCCTGGAGAAGCCGGTAGTTTGCCGCCTCCGGGGCGCCCTTCTTTGGCTTTCTCGGCTCAACGGCACCCTTGTGCGCGGCAGACTGGGCCTTGACCTCGTCGGCGGACACCGGCTGTGAGACCTGTGAATCAGAATCCTGAGAGGCGGCGGGCACAGCCACGCCACTAGGAACGGGGGCCTTCGCCCTCTCGGCAGCCGCTGCCGCCGCGTCCGTCTCGCTCATGCTCATCTCGCTCCCCCTTCCCCTCAGACGATGATACCGAAGTCCGGGGAGATGGGGCGCCTGACGCAGGCGATCAACTCGTCAGCGGAGGCACCGAGCGCCCACGAGCAGAAATCCTCGAAGGCGTCGCGAGACCGCATCCCCTCGAGGTAGCAGGCAGACTGCGAGAGTTCCATGCGCGAGGGCGAGGGTGCCATGACGATGCGTCGCTCGTCGCCCCAGCCGCTCACCGAACAGAACCCGAGCTCCGAGAAGATCGTGAGAGCAGACGAAACCTCGTGCTCGTCGATGGCGGAGAGGGACGCCCGTTCCGTCGCCTCTGTGGCGATCGCCTCGTCATCGAGGGGAATCGGACCCTGTGCGCGGAAGAGACGCGTCAGCGTTCGGTAGACGAGCACCAAGTCGTCTCGACTCGGAGCCGCCGAGGAGAGGATCCGTCTTCCAAGGGAGACGTCGCGGGACCCAAAGAGGAGGTGAATCGTGGCAGGAGAGCCGTCCCTGCCCGCGCGCCCGCTCATCTGGTTGAACTCCACGCGACCGAGGGGCAGTCCAAAGAGCACGACGTGACGGATCCCGGGAAGGTTGACGCCCTCGCCGAAGGCGCTCGTGGAGACGATGCAGGACAGGCCGTCGCCACGGAAGGCGCCCTCGACGCGCGCGCGGGTCTCCCGCGAGAGGCCGGCGTGATAGAAGGCGATGCGAGCCGCGAGCTCGGGTATGGCGTGACGGAGCGTCCTCACGAGGGAGACGGCGGCATCGCGAGTGGGCGCGTAGACCACGCTCTTCTCGCCCCGCGCCACGATGCTCACGAGGGCGGCGTCGCGGTCGCGCAGCGCACGACCGTCGTCGACACGCAGGTTCTCGCGCGTGGAGACGTCGAGAACCACGTCCGAGCGGTCGATCCCCCCAAGCGAGCAGATGCGTCGCGCAACGTCGTCGGCAGCCGTCGCGGTAACGGCAAGGGTGACCGGATTGCCGAGGTCCGCTCGAATAGCGGGAAGCTCAAGATATGCCTCGCGGCTGCCGGGCGCGGCGAGGCCCGCATGATGGGCCTCGTCGATGACGAGAAACCCGATGCGCCCGGAGCGCGCAAAGTCCGCTCGGTGCAGGGCGAGAAACTCGGGCGTGGTGAGGATTATGTCCGCGGAGCCGTCGGCGAGGGCCTCGAGCACGCGGGCGCGCTCGAGGGGGCCGGACTCGCCGGTGACGACGTCGACGCGAACCCCCGCCGAAGCGAGCTGCTCCCGGAGATGAAAGGCCTGGTCCGCGACAAGAGCCCTGAGCGGGAACACGAAGACGCTCGCCCTGCCGTGCGCGATGGCCTCACGGGCAGCGTGAAGATGGAAGACGAGGGACTTGCCTCTCCCGGTCGCCATCACGGCAAGGCAGGAACGACCCTCGGAGAGCACCCCGAGGGCGCGCCGCTGAGCCGGGAGCAGGGGGCGCTCGCCGATGAGGCGGTGCCTGAGTTCATCGGTGAGCGCCTCGTACGAAAGCTTGCTGAGACGGGTGCGCTCGTCGGGGTCCACGACGACCCCGCGCGAGTCGGCGGAGCCGGTCTCCGCCCCCTCGCCGCCCGAGGCCTCCGCCTCGGCCCATTCGAGCTTCTCGGCACCGTCATCCGCGGCGCCGTCTCGCAGGAGAAGGTCTTTGACCATGAGCTTGGGCTTGGTCCGACCCTGCCACGTCTCGTTGACCGCCTCGAACACGACGTCCACGACGCCGTCCCAGGCGCAGGCGCGCTCGGCGTTCGGCGCCCTGAAGAAGATCGCGGGAACGGAGGACGCGCCGTCCGTCGCAACGAAGCGCAGGTGAGAGAGGTCAGCGCCCACGCAGGCGCGGTTGCGCATGGTGACTCCGCACACTGCGAGAAGTGGCCGCTTGTTGCCCTGGCCAAAGGGCTGAAGGCGCTCGAGCGCGTCGATCGTCTCAACGCTGAGCTCCCCGAGGGAGACGATCGCCGCCACCTCGCCAACGTCCTCGAACTGGGCATCCGGCAGCGCGCCGAGAATGGCGGAGAGCCTCCGCCTGAACTCGTCGAGGCGCGACGCCTCGCAGGTGACACCCACCGCACCCGCATGCCCGCCAAAGCGGACGAGGAGGTCGGAACATTGCTCGACGGCGTGGAAGAGGTCGACGGAGCCAACGGAGCGCCCGGAGCCCCGGGCCACCCCGTCCTTGATGGAGAAGACGATAGCGGGAACGTGGTAGCGGTTCACCAGGCGGGAGGCAACGATTCCCTTGACGCCCTCGTGCCAGCCCTCGCCGCCAACCACGATGACGCGACCCCCGTCGTAGGTCCTCGCAGCCTCGCGAAGAGCCTCCTCCGCGAGCGCGGACTCCACCTCGCGTCGCTCGGTGTTGACAGCCTCGAGCCTGCCCGCAAGCGTCGCGGCCTCGAGCGGGTCGTCAGTGAGGAGAAGCTCGAGCGCGACGTCGGTCGAGCCCATCCTGCCGGCTGCGTTGAGGCGCGGAATCAACGAGAACGGCAGGTCGTCAGGCTTGACGGAGGTGAGGTCGCAGCCTGCCGTCGCGGCAAGGGCAACGAGGCCGGGGCGCGTGGAGCGGCGCATCCGCTCGACGCCGTCCGCAACGAGCGCGCGGTTCTCGCTCGTGAGCAGCATCATGTCAGAGAGGGTGCCAAGTGCCGCGACGTCTGTGTACGAGCGCCAGAGCTCTGGCATGCCCCGACGGCAGCCGAGCTCGCAGACGAGCTTGAGTGCGACGCCGGCGCCGGCGAGCTCGCGAGACGGGCAGTCAGCCGAAAGCTTGGGGTCGGTCACGGGAATCCCTGTGGGCACGAGGTCCGCGGGCTCATGGTGATCGGTAACGACGACGTCGATTCCCCGCTCGAGAAGCCAGTCGACCTCGTTCGCGGCAGCGATTCCGTTGTCGACGGTCACCACAAGGCTGGGGTCGCACGAGCGGGCAACGCGGTCGAGCGCCTCGCGAGAAAGGCCGTACCCCTCGCCAAAGCGATGCGGGATGAAGGGATGGGCGTCCCCGCCCAAGCGACGGAGCGCAAGCGTGAGCAGACAGGTCGAGGTCATTCCGTCCACGTCAAAGTCGCCGAAGACGGCGATCGTCTCATGTGCGTCGAGAGCCCGACAGAGGCGGTCGGCAACCTCTCGCATGCCGGGAATGACCAGCGGGTCGTTCCAGGACGTCTCGAGCGAGACATCGAGAAACTCCCGCGTCTCCGAGGGGTCGACGTGACCACGCGCCGCGAGGACGCGAGCGACGAGCGGAGGGATCCCGAGGGCCCTCGAGAGCTCGCGCTCGACCGACTCGTTGGAGTCGAGCACCGTCCATCGGCGGCTCTGGGCAAGGCCGCCCATCTTATTCGACCTCTTCGACGTAAACGTCTACGCTCGAGCACTCGGCAAGCAAGGCCGAGGCTCCCGAAATCCAAGTTTTCATGTCGCGTCTCTCATGTGGGTGGCGCTTCTCGCGCCCGGCTGTTGATCGCCATAGATTGTACCAGAGAGACCGGACACCCTGTTGATGAGCAGGCCCGACGGTGCGTGGCAGCAACCAGACGGCAACCCTCCGGCCCGGGAGACGACCTACCAGTCGCTCGCTGCCGGGGAGCTCATCCAATCCTCGAGGAAGGAGGCGTAGGTCCCGGCGATCACTGCCTCGCGCGCTCGGCGCATGAGATCGAGCAAGTAGTGGATGTTGTGCTGCGAGATCAAGATTCCCGCGAGCATCTCGTGCTGCCGCACGAGATGGTGCAGGTAGGATCGCGAGAAGCCCTGGGCACACACGGGGCAGGTGCAGATCTCGTCGATGGGACGAGGGTCGTGGGTGAACCGGGCGTGCCGGAAGTTGAGACGCCCCTCGCTCGAGAACGCCGAGCCGGTGCGTGCCGTGCGCGTGGGGAGCACGCAGTCGAACATGTCCACACCGCATGCGACGGCGCGAACGAGCGTCGTGGGGTTCCCGACTCCCATGAGGTAGCGCGGCTTGGATCGCGGCATGTGCTCGCTTGCGAGCGGGGCGAGCGTCTCGAACATCGTCTCGTGGTCCTCCCCCACCGAGTAGCCGCCGATGCCGTAGCCGGGGAAGTCGCCGATCTCCTCGAGGTGGCGCAGACTCCTGAGACGCAGGTCAAGATGCATGCCTCCCTGGACGATGCCAAAGAGCGCCTGGTCGGGACGCGTGTGTGCAGCGTAGCAGCGCTCCGCCCAGCTGCTCGAGAGCTCCACGGAGCGCTCGACCTTTCTACGGGGGGCCGGGTAGCCCACGCACTGGTCGAGCTGCATCACGATGTCCGCTCCCAGCTTCTGGGCGATCGCCATGTTCTCCTCGGGCGTCCAGGAGACCCACTTGCCGTCATAGTCCACCGCGCGGAAGCGCACGCCGTCGTCGGAGAGCTTGCAGAACTCCTCGTGCGAGAAGACCTGGAAGCCACCCGAGTCGGTGAGGATGGGGCCATCCCAGCGCATGAAACCGTGAAGGCCGCCCATCTCGGCAACGAGGTCGGCGCCGGGGCGCATGGAGAGGTGATAGGTATTGGCAAGCAGAATCTTGGTGCCAAGCTCGCGCAGGGTGGAGGGCATGAGCCCCTTGACCGTCGCCTTGGTGCCCACGGGCATGAAGATCGGCGTGGGAACGTCGCCATGCGGTGTGTGCAGGACGCCCGCGCGCGCGTGGGTGCCGGGGTCCTCGGCAACGATGTCGTAGGTGAAGAGGCTCTGGTCCATGGGTGTCCTCCCTCATGTGAGAGGCTGGCGAGAAGGACGTCGAGATCCGGCGCTCAGACAGCTTGCCGCATAGGGCGCGGCAAGAACTCGCGGCGGACCTCGACGTCCTTCTCGCCAGCCTCTCGCAGTCGAAACAAAGACCTATCCTACACAAAACGGCCCGGCGCCGCTGGGCGCCGGGCCGAACCGATTTGGTTTTGGGTTGCGACTACTCGCCGAAACCAGAGTCGATGAGGGCGATGAGGGCGTCGAGGGCAGCCTGCTCGTCCTCGCCGTCGCACGCAATCTCGACCTTGGTGCCAGTGCCGAGGCCAGCGGCAAGGATCATCATGATCGACTTGGCGTTGACGGGAGCGGAGTCCTTGTCGACGTTCTTGATGGTGACGTTGCACTGGTACTTCTTGGCCTCGGTCACAAAGACGGACGCGGGACGGGCGTGAAGACCGGTGGCATTGATGATGCTCGTCTGCTTAGAAACCATTCGTGGACTTCCTTTCCAGATTTCCAGAAAACGAGAGGCAGTGCCCCTCTGGGAACAACGCATATCCTAGCAAACGATTCAAGTTTTGGCATGACTCTTCCCGCTGAGGTAACAAACATCGGGGCTGAGCGGAATATTCGGCGAGACGGAGCGCCGCTTGCTGCACAATAGGGCCAGTGATGAATCCGAAGGGAGCGAACATGCCAGATAGCTGGAACCGAGGAAAGGACGACGCGGGGACCCCGGGGCGCGGCAACGACGCCCTTGACGCCGCCCGAGACGCAGCGTCCGGCGCAGCCGAGACGCTCAGGAACGGCGTCTCCGCAGTCCGTGACCTGCGCGCCGCAGTCAAACGCCACTCCTCCGCAAAGACGCGCCTCAGGGAGCTCGAGGAGGCCCTCGACGCCGACGAGGAGACGCTCGCCCACCGTGAGGACGTCGAGAGGAACTTCGAAGAGATCGTCTCAACCCAGAGCGAGATCATCGAGAAGGCGAAGCGTGAGATGGAGCGCAGGTCAGGCGAGGTGAAGAAGCTCGAGGACCGCATCTCCGAGCTCGACAAGACGCTCTCCCAGATGCGCGACAAGCACGAGCAGGAGCTCCGCCCCCACAAGAAGATCATGGAGGCCGCCCGCGGGAGGTCCGAGGAGGCCAGCCGAGCGGTCGGAGACGCAAAGCGAGCCGTGAAGAGCGCGGAGGCGCAGGTGAAGGATGCCACCGAGCGCAGGGAGCAGTCGATCGCCTCAGCCAACCGTGCCGTGGACGCGTCCCAGTCCCGCCTTCGCAAGGTGCAGGAGGAGCTGAGAAGGGCTCAGGGCGAGCGCGGCGGCTCCCCCGCGACGAGGCAGCTCCAGGACGAGGTGACAACCGAGCTCGCGCGCGTCGAGGCCGCACGCTCCGACGTCTCAACCGTCACTCGAAGCGCCCAGTCCACGGTCGACGCCGCCCAGACCCATCTCTGGACCCAGAAGCAGTCCCTCGAGGAGGCACAGCGCGAGGCAGACGAGGCCAAGAGCGAGTACGACGAGCGCAAGGCGGAGTACGACGAGCTCGTCGAGAAGGCTGAGGCCGAGGAGAAGAAGCTCGAGGACGAGATTAAGCGCCTGAATGACGATGCCGAGGAGTCGAAGGCCGCCCATGACGAGGCCGCGGACCGCTTCGACGAGGCGTCGACCCTCCTCAACGAGGCAAACTCGATCCACGAGACGCCCGAGGAGACCGTCAGGCTGCGTCAGAGCATCGCCGACCAGCGTCAGGACGTGGCCTCCCAGAGCTCACTCGTCGACGACCTCGCCGAGGGCGAGCGCAGCCTCCGCGAGCACACGCGCGGGGTCCGCCTCTCCCTGTATGCGGCCATCGCCGCCGGCGTCATCGTTATCGTGGCAATCATCCTGCTCATCGTGCTGTTGTAGCCCCAGTAGGCCTAGGGCCTCTTCAGCGAGCGCCGCCCCGTAGGGGGCGGCGCTCAATCTAACGGCATATAGTATCGTTGGCAGTGCGGTACCCCCATTACAGTTTGAGCCGTCCCGAGGGCGGCTCAAACTGTAATGGGCGGTTGGAGACCTCATGTTCCTCGAGTTTTTTAAACACCCGGAGATATTTGGCGGGAGGCGGCTGTAGCCCCCTACTCGATGAGCATAGCGTCCCCGAAGGAGAGGAGGCGGTAGCGCTCCTCGATGGCCGCGGCGTAGGCGGCCATGATCTGATCACGCGTGGCAAAGGCCGAGACGAGCATCATGAGCGTTGAGCGCGGCACGTGGAAGTTGGTGATCATTGCGTCCACCACATGGAACGCGGAGCCCGGCATGAGATAGAGGTTGGTGGTTGCGTTCTCGCGAGCCACGATGTCACCGGCTCCGGCTGCCGCCTCGAAGCGGCGCGCGGCCACGGGCGGCTCGCTCGGCTCCGCAGAGGCCTCCCACGCGCTCTCGAGCGAGCGCACCGAGGTCGTGCCCACGGCGATCACGCGATGACCCGCCGCCTTGGTGGCGTGCACGGCGTCGACGACCTCCTGGGACACGTGGTAGCGCTCGGTGTGCATGACGTGCTGCGTGGGGTCGTCCTCGGTGACCAGGCGAAAGGTGTCGATGCCCACCTCGAGCTCTACGGTCGCCCAGCCCACGCCCTTCTCGCGAATCCGCTCGATGAGCTCGGGCGTGAAGTGGAGCCCAGCCGTGGGCGCCGCGGCAGAGTGCTCCTCGCTCATGGCGTAGACGGTCTGGTACTTCTCGGGATCTCCCTCGTACTGGGTGATGTAGGGCGGAAGCGGCACGTGACCGGCAGCGTGAATCGCCTCGTCCAGGGTGCGCGGCGAGCCGTCGTCCTTCTCGCCCACCGGCGAGAAGCGCACCAGGCGACCACCCTTGCTGCCCTCGACGAAGTCAACGATCTCACCGGTGAGCACCACCGGCGCGGACTCCGGGGCGTGCAGGCCGCCTGCGCGATACTCGATCACGATGCCCGGCTGGCGGAGGCGCTTGCCGGGGTTGACCAGGCACTCCCAGACGCCGCCGAGCGGGTCAACGTCCTCGCGGCGCTTGAGCAGCAGCGTCTCGCACACGCCGCCCGTGCCGCGCTTGCGACCGACGAGGCGCGCGGGCATGACGCGAGTCTGGTTGGCCACGAGCAGGTCACCGGGCTCGAGGTACTCGAGGATGTCCGTGAAGCGGCGATGCTCCACAGAGCCGTCCTCTCGGTGCAGCACGAGCAGGCGGCAGGAGTCGCGCGGCTCGGCCGGGGCCTGGGCGATGAGCTCGTCGGGAAGCGGGTAGTCAAAGTCGTCGGTGCGCATGGGGTTCCTTTCGCGGTTTTCCAGCGCACTACGATAGCACGCGGCAAGCTGCGGCTTGACCATGCTCATGCAAAAGTCGGGTGTTCCGCAGAGGCCATCTGGGAAAACTCAAACTAAGGGGTCACTTTTGCACGAGTGCTCTCGTCGAGACGGGCTGCCGCCTTAGCGGCCTTGCGCGCATCGCGCGCCTCGTGGCGCTCGATGGCTGCCTCTGCTGCGGAGAAGCGGCACCCGCAGTAGTTCTGACGATACATGCCGAGCTCGCGAGACTCGCGGGTGGCCTCGGGGTAGTACGGGCGAAAGTCGCGCCAGACGGGCGTGAGCCCATAGCGGGGCGCGAGCGTGGAGAGAATCTCGCCGCAGACGTCAAAGAGCTGGTACGGTGAGACCACGAGCGTCGTTGACACGTACTCAAAGCCCCGCTCGCTCGCAACGCGGCAGGTCTCGGCAAGGCGAAGCGCATAGCATGCCCGGCAGCGACGCTCGCGGTCAAAGCCCGCCGGGGTGGCCGAACGCTCCCAGGCGTCTCTGTCGTCACCGGCAACGATCACCTCAACGTGCGCCATCTCGTCTGCCCACGTGAGAAGTGTGTCGAGACGACGCCGCCACTCGGAGGCGGGCTGGATGTTGGGGTTGGTCCAGCAGATCGTGGGCTCAAATCCCTCCGCGCGCAGCAGCTTTACCGGCTCGAGCGAGCACGGGCCGCAGCAGGCGTGGAGCAGAAGCGGCGTCATGACACCTCCCTTGGACGGCAAAACGGTTTTAGGCGTTTATTTGAAGCTCTGTAGAGTATAGGCCTACGCATTTCTTGCAAATGCCCTGCTCAGAAAATGCTATCAAACCAGTGATACTTCAGGAGCTCGAGAGAAAACACCTAGAAACGTAAACCGGCGCAAGGTCACGAGACGTCAGCCTCAAAGTCGGCGAGAATCGCGGCCACCGAGCGCGTCATCTCGCGCGAGAAGCCCGAGTTCCACTTGCGCTCGCAGAACGCACACGCCCACTCTTCGAGCGTTGCGCGCCCGGTCCGCTTGGGCTCGAGGGCGGCGAGGAACTCCTCGTCGCTCTGCTCGCGATAGCGGTTCTCAAAGACGATGTCCTCGAGCGGCAGACGCGTCGGCTTCACGCGCTTGAGCTGTCCCGGAGTTGGGTGACCGATCACGAGCATCACCGCGGGCACCACATGGCGCGGGCAGCCCAGGATGCGAGCCTGCTCCTCGCGGTGCTCGAGGATGTCTCCGATGTAGCACGAGCCGAGCCCCAGGCTGTGGGCGGCAACCACGGCGTTCTGCGCCGCGATGGCCGCATCCTCGAGAGCCAGGAGAAAGTCGCCCACGCCGGGATCGCGCGGCTCCGCACCGGCGGCAGCAAAGGCCTGGTGCCAACGTCGGACGTCGACGCAGAACACGAGCACGAGCGGCGCGGACGCGATGAAGGGCTGGTTGTCGCAGGTAACGGCAAGCTCATCCTTCTCGGCCTGATCGCGCACCACGACGATCGAGTAGAGCTGCTGGTTGCCCGCCGTGGGAGCCTGACATGCGGCCTCGAGGATGGCGCGCTCGTCTGCCGCGCTCACGGGCTCGTCAGTGTAGGCGCGCACGGAGCGACGCGCGTGGAGCTGGGCGATTGTCTCGTTCATACGGTTCCCTCGTGTTCTGAGAGCAGGGTTATTCCGGTCTCGGTGTCGCGAACGTGGGTGCAGAGGCGCTCGCGCAGGGCGGCGGCGGCCATGAGGATATCACCGGAGCATCCGGAGAGGTGTATGCCGGCGAGAAGAGCGGCGAGCACAGGGAACCCCGCGGCGAGCGTCAGGGCAGCGAGCACGGCCGTCACCAGCAACGCGGGCGCCAGCAGCACGGCCACCATGCGACCGCGAAGCAGCACGGCTCCGTCCGTCTTCGTGTATAGGAAGGCGTCCTTGAAGCCAAAGGACACGCGGCTGCCGGGGCAGAGCAGCTTGAACGCCGCGGCGTGCACCAACTCGTGAACGGGCAGCGCAACAAAGCTCCCCACCGCCAGCGCGACCCACCACCACACGTCGAGTTTCTCGCCACCAAGCGCAAAGGCAAGAAGCACGACAGCGAGAACAGTCGCGACAATGATCACAAGGGACAGCCGCATCACGCGATTCTGAAGCGGCTCGTTATCAAGGATGTCTATGTCGGCGATCGTTCGCATGGCCCCATCTTAGCGCGTCGACCCCGCAAAGAGCCGAGAAGTGCGAGAATGGGAGGGCTGCACCCAATCACGAAGGAGAACCCATGCCCGAGACCTCCTCTCGCCCGAGCTTCCCCCACCGCGCGGTCATCACCGGCGGCATGCCCTACGGCAACAAGAACCTGCACTTTGGCCACATCGGCGGCGTCTTTGTCCCGGCCGACTTCTTCGCGCGCTTCCTGCGCGACCGCATCGGTGCCGAGAACGTGGTCTTTGTCTCCGGCACGGACTGCTACGGATCGCCCATCGCCGAGGGCTACCGCAAGAAGGTCGAGAACGACGGCTATACGGGCACGATCGAGGACTACGTCCGCGTGAACCACGAGAGCCAGAAGGCCGCCCTCGACGCCTACGGCATCTCGCTCGACCTCTTCGCCGGCTCGGGCCTCGCCCCTGCGCGCGACGTCCACGCCCGACTGACTGACGAGCTCATCCGCCGCCTCCACGAGCGCGGCTACCTCAAGAAGCGCTCCACGCGCCAGTTCTACGACGTCGAGGCCGGCACCTTCCTCAATGGTCGCCAGGTCCAGGGCCGCTGTCCCGTGCGCGGCTGCAAGTCCGAGAAGGCCTATGCCGACGAGTGCGACCTCGGCCACCAGTTTGACCCGGAGGAGCTTATCGCCCCCGTCTCTCAGGTCAGCGGTACCACCCCTGAGCTGCGCCCGGTTGACAACTGGTACTTCGACTTGCCCGCCTTCCGCAACGAGCTCGAGAGCCTCATGGACGAGTGGGACGCCGATCCGCAGGTCCGCGCCGTCGTCACCAAGACCGTGCGCGAGAGCCTCGTCGACCCGGTGATCTACATCCAGACCAAGTTCCGGGAGGCCTACGACGCCGTCGCCGCGGAGCTCCCCGCCCACACGCTTGCGGAGGCCGAAAAGGGCCAGCAGTCCTTCTCTCTCACCTTTGCCGGCTGGGAGGAGCGTGACGAGGCGCGCGAGAAGCTCGACGCCGCGGGCGTGCGCTTCCGTACCGGCAAGTGCCTACTGCCGTTCCGCATCACCGGCAACATCGACTGGGGCGTTGCCGCTCCCGATCTTGAGGGCACGAGCGGCCTCACGGTCTGGTGCTGGCCCGAGAGCCTGTGGGCACCGATCTCGTTCACGCAGACGACGCTGGAGCTCGCCGAGGAGGGCCGCTACTCCAGCCGCGACTGGCATGACTGGTGGTGCGCCGACGATGCCCGCGTCTACCAGTTCATTGGCCAGGACAACATCTACTTCTACTGCGTGGCGCAGCCGGCCATGTGGGAGGCGCTCGACTGGGGCCTCACACAGGACATCCCCGTGGCCAACTACCACATCCTGTTCATGAACAAGAAGGCATCGAGCTCCGGCAAGATTGTGCCTCCGATGGCCGCGGAGCTGCTGGACGCCTACACGCCCGAGCAGCTGCGCGCTCACTGGCTGTCCCTTGGCCTGGACCAGAAGGCCGTCTCCTTCAACCCCAAGGCCTTTGACACCTCGGTCTCCCACAAGGACAAGGCGACCGGCGAGGACGTCCTCGTCCGCGACGACCCGCGTGTCGTGGACCCCGCCCTCAAGGAGAGCGCCTTCCTCACCAACATCTTCAACCGCCTGGCTCGCAGCTGCTTCTACGGAGCCGCCAACGTGTGCGACGCGCACCTGCCGGCGGCGACGCCGAGCGAGGAGGCCATCGCCGCCGCGCATGAGGCCACGTTGGCATTCGAGCGTCGCGCCTACGAGTTCGACGCCCACGGCGCGCTCGGCGTGGCCGAGGAGTTTGCCCGCGCCGCAAACAAGCGCTGGGACGACGCCTCCAAGGCCGCCAAAGGCGACGACGCCGCTTACGAGGCCGCCCTTGCCGACGCCTTCGTCGCGCTGCGCACGGCGGCCCTGCTCATGCATCCGGCCGTGCCCTTTGGCTGCGAGAAGATCTGCGAGCACATGGGCTTCTCGCCCGAGCTGTTCTTCTCATGGGATCACGCCTTCGACGGACCCGCCGAGCTGGCCGCCATCTGCGGCGAGACACCCGCGGAGCACAAGATCGTCCCGCTCCCCCCGCGCTACGACTTCTTCGAGAAGCACCCGTCTCAGGTGAAGGGCAAGTAGCGTTTCCGACCGACACGGGGCAGGGAGGCTCCGACGCTCAGACAGCTTGCAGAGAAGATTACTCGGCAAGAACCCGCGGCGGACCTCCCTGCCCCATGCCTGCGCCTGCAGTGCCGCAGGTCCGGCGAGAGGATCCGCCGCGGGTTCCGCGTCCGCGCCCGGCCGTTACGAGTGACAAGCTTTGCCGAGGCAGTAAATCGGCTGTCCACTGTCACTTTTGGCCTCATTTGTGTGGATTGCTTCTTTTGGAGATGGTTTTGCCGAACAAAACCGCAGGTCGGTATTTCTCCATTTCTTCCAATCCCTCATTAGCGTCAAAATAGCCACACAAATGAGGCTCAAAGTGACACTCGACAGCGAAAATACTGCCTCGAGGTGTCCGAGGCCCGGGTATGATGGGTCTGACAGCTCTTCGAAAGGACCTCTCATGACCGTCGCGCCGCCGCCCGTGCACGTTCCGCGCCCGTATGCGTTTCCGCAGACCGCGCTCGCGGCACGCGTGGAGGTGCCGACGGCAGACGGCGCCACAATCGTGGCGTGGACATACGCACCCGACGGCGTGACCGACGAACCGGGGACGCCCTTCGGCCTCGGGCTTGCCGTGCCGCCTGTCCTCATGCTGCACGGCAACGGCGAGGAGCACGGCATCTTTGGTCCGGTCATCGACGCCGTCTGTGCGAGCGGGCGCGCCGTCATCGCCGTGGACTCCCGCGCGCAGGGCCAGAGCACCCGCGGCACCGCACCGCTCTCCTATGAGCTCATGGCCGCCGACGCCCGCGAGGTCTGCTCGCGCCTCGGCGTGCCGCAGGTCCACGTGCTCGGCTTCTCCGACGGCGGAATCCTGGGACTGCTCCTCGCCCGCGACTGGGGCGAGCACGTCCTTTCCGTGACCGCGCTCGGCGCCAACCTCACGCCCGCCGGCCTGCCCAAGGAGGACACCGACTGGATGGCGTTCGCCGCAGCGGAGAATCGCCGTTGGGCAGAGGAGGGCGAGGAGGGCGTCACGCTTGAGGATGGCACTCCGGTCCCCTCACCCGCCGAGTCGGCGAGAATCGCCGAGCTCCTGCAGCTCATGGTCGAGCAGCCGCAGATCGACGCCGCCTCACTCGGAGGCATCACCTGCCCCGTGACCGTCATGGTCGGTGAGTTCGACGAGATCCTCCCCGAGGAGACGGACCGCATCGTCTCCGCCATTCCCTGGTCAACCAAGGTCGTGGAACCCGGCATCGACCACAATCTCCCAAAGATGGCTCCCGGCGCCGTGGCTCGCGAGCTCCTCTCAACGATCTCCCGTAACGACGTCCGCCACGAGGGCTGCGCGAGCGTACCGGCCGAGATAGCCGTCGTGCGCCTGCCCGTCTCCGGCCTCTGGGCCGAGAAGCTGGACGCGCTGTACGACCACGTGAGCGCAGCCGGTGGCACCTGCGGCTGGGTTCCCGACGTCTGGCCACCGTCCGGCATGGCGCGAGAGCTTCTCGCAGCGGGCTCCTACTGGGGCGCCTTCAACGCCGGCGCCGTACGTAACGGCAGGCCTCGCAGGAACGCCGTTCTTCTCGGCGCCGTGGCGATGGACCTCGACGCGGACATGGGCAACGGAACGGCACCCGGCCACGGCTCCGGCACTGGCGGCCCGGGCTGGGAGGAGCTTCCCGCGAACGAGGTCCGCGGTCTTCACCTGCTCGCCGTTGACCCCGCAGCACGTGGACGCCACGTCTCCGTTGCCCTTCTCGACGCCGTAGCCCGTGAGG
>CASFQX010000065.1 GCA_949296375.1 uncultured Olsenella sp. | reverse complement strand
CCGGCACGCACGGGCTCGGCGGAGACCGACCGCATGGGGCGCGAGCAGCAGCGGCGCGCCACCGCCTACGGGCGGGCGCGGGGACGGCTGTGAGCGCGCTCACCTACAACGGGCACGACTTCTCGGAGTACGTGACGGCCGAGCTGGTGGAGCCGGCGGGGCACGCCTTGGAGCCGAGGGCGCTCGCGGTGCCGGGGCGGCCGGGCGCGGCGCTCCTGGGCTGCGACCTGCCGCCGAGGGTGCTGCGGGTGCGGCTCTTCCTGGACGCGGGCGTGACGCTCACGGCGGAGGAGCGCAGCGCGATCCGGCACGAGATGTACGGGTGGCTCGCGGCACCCTCGGGCGCCGAGCTCGAGCTGCCCGGGGAGCCGGGGCTCTCGTGGCGCGACGCGGTGGTGACGGGGGCGTCCGACTGGGACTCGCTTTTCGAGGACGGTTCCTGCGAGGTCGAGTTCACGTGCTTCGACCCGGTGGCGTACGGCGACGGGAAGTCGAGCGCGGGGACGGCGCTCGCGGTCGGCGGCACGTGGGAGACGTGGCCCGTGGTGACGCTGACGGCGCTCGCGGGTTCCTCGGTGAAGGTGGCGGACGGGCTGGGGCGCTATGTGCTGGTGGAGCGCGAGTTCGCCGCCGGGGACGAGGTCGTGATGGACTTCGCCGCCGAGGCCGTGACGGTGGACGGGGTCGACGTCTCCGCCGACGTGGCCGTGGAGAGCACGTTCTTCTCGCTTGCCCCGGGATCTCATTCCCTGACCTTCTCTGGGTGCTCGGCGCACACGGTGGCGTGGACGGAGAGGTGGCTCTAGATGGTGCCGACGCTCTACCTCTTCGACCGCTTCGACGCGCGGCTGGGGATCCTGCCTACGGTGGGCGGGATCACGCACGTCGAGGAGGTCGGCGGCGAGGACACGATCGAGTTCGACTGCCTGGCCGCCCCCGAGAAGGGCGAGCGGCTGCTGTGGCGCGACCCGACGGACGGCGTGTGGCGCGAGCACGTGGTGGTGCGCACCGACGAGCCGCTGGGCGGGCCCGCGCACGTCTACGCGGAGTCCTCGCTCTGCGAGCTTCTGGGCGACTTCGTCGAGGAGGAGCAGCTGGTGGCCAAGACGGCCGCGCAGGCGCTCTCCTCCGTGCTGGGGGTGACGCGCTGGTCCGCGGGCGAGGTGGGCGTCGGAGACGTGACGCGCGGGTGCCTCCTCTACCACGTGAACGCGCTCGCGGCGCTGCGCCGCGTCGAGGAGGTCTGGGGCGGCGAGGCCGAGGCCGTGATCGCGGTTTCCGGCGGGCGCGTGAGCTCGCGGACGGTCAACCTGCCCGCGCGGCGCGGCGAGTGGCGCGGGGCGCGCTTCAGCCACGGCAAGTCGCTCGCGGCGTGCACGCGGACGGTCCTCGAGGACGAGGTCTTCACGGCGCTCTACGGCTACGGCAAGGGCCTGCCCATATACGACGAGACGGGCGCGCCCACGGGCGGCTTCACGCGAAGGCTCACGTTCGGTTCCGTGAACGGCGGCGCGAACTGGGTGGGCGACGACGCCGCGCGCCTGGTGTGGGGCCGCCCCGACGGCGCGGGCGGGAAGTCGCACCGCTTCGGGCACGTTGTGTTCCCGGACTGCGAGGACGCGGCGGAGCTGAAGGCGCTGACCGAGGCGGCGCTCGCGGCGGCGTGCGAGCCGCGCGTCTCCTACGAGGTGGGCGTCGCGGCCGTGGACGGCGGCGCGGGCGTGCGGCTGGGCGACGACGTGGCGGTGATCGACTCGTCGCGCTCGCCCGAGTGGCACCTTCGCGCCCGCTGCGTGCGGCGCGTGCGCGAGCTCGGCGAGGGTGCGCCCTCGGTGCGGCTCACGCTTGGCACGGTCGAGCGAACGACGTGGGCGGCCTCGGCAGACGTGGCCGCGCGCGTGACGGCGGTCGAGGAGACGGCTGCGGCCGCCTCCGACACGGTGGCCTCTTATGAGGATCTTGGCAGCGAGGAGTTCTGACATGTCTGAGACGAGCACGTTCGCGCTCGCGGGCGACGGCCTGCGCGCGGTGACGTGGGACGAGTGCGATGCGCCGCTGGGCGGATGCTTCACGGCCTCGCCGGCCGACGCGGAGGGGCGCGGGCTCGCGCTCACGGTCACGCGCGGCGGCGAGGCGGTGGACCTGAGCGACGCCACGGTGTACCTGCTGTGGCGGCACCGGGAGCGGCGCGTGCGCGGATGCGAGCCCTTCGAGGCGGTGAACGCCTCGGCGGGCGCGTTTCGGGTGTTCTGGCCCGCCGCGATGGCATGCGCCGAGGGCGCGGTGGACGCACAGGTGATGGTGGCGAGCGACGGAGAGGCGATATCGACGCTTCCCTTCGTTGTGCGCGTGACGCAGGTGCTCACGGGCGCGGGCGAAGGGGGCGGCGACGGGTACTCGCTGTTCCTGGAGGCGATCGAGAAGTTCGAGGGCGCGGACGCCCTCATCTCCGACGCGGTGGCGAAGGCGCAGCAGGCGGCGAGCGTTGCCGCCGAGGCGCTGGAGGACGCGCAGGGAGCCTCCGGGGCGATCACCGCAGCAAACGCAGCCGCGACAGCGGCGACCCAGGCAAAGGAAGATCTCCTGGCAGCCGCCGCGCGCGGGGACTTCGACGGAGCGCCGGGTGCCCCGGGCGCGCCTGGAAAGGATGGAACGGACGGCGCCGACGGTGTGAGCCCGACCGCCAAGGTGGAACAGACCGAGGCGGGTGCGCTCGTCACCGTGACCGACGCCACGGGCACCACCACGGCAACCCTCACGCACGGTCCCAAGGGTGACAAGGGAGACGACGGCGAGAAGGGCGACAAGGGCGACCCGTTCACCTACGCCGACTTCACCGCCGAGCAGCTTGCGGCTCTCAAGGGCCAGAAGGGCGACCCCGGCGAAGACGGCTCCGACGGGGTCGACGGCCAGGACGGGGCTCCCGGTGCCGACGGGCAGGATGGTCAGGACGGCGTGAGCTGCACGCATTCGTGGGCGGGCACGGTGCTCACGGTGACGAGCGCGAGCGGCACGAGCTCCGCCGACCTCAAGGGAGAGCAGGGCGAGAAGGGCGACCCGTTCACCTACGCCGACTTCTCCGCTGAGCAGCTGGAGGCGCTGCGCGGCCCCCAGGGCATCCAGGGGCCGCCCGGCGCCGACGGCGAGGACGGCATCGATGGGCAGGACGGGGCACCGGGCGCGGACGGGCAGGACGGCGCGGACGCCGAGATCACGGGCGCGACCGCGACGGTGGACGCCTCCACGGGAACGCCGTCCGTGACCGTGACGCTCGGCGGCACGCCGGGGGCTCGCACGTTCGCGTTCGCCTTCTCCGGCCTCAAGGGCGAGGCCGGCGAGCAGGGGCCGCAGGGCGCGCCCGGCCAGGACGGCGAGGACGGGGCGCCGGGCGCGACGCCCGACCTCTCGGCCTACGCGACGAAGCAGTACGTCGACCAGGCGATTGCAGCCCTGGACGACCTGAGCGAGGTGGAGTTCTGATGGCCGTGGGGACGATACAGAGGTCGGTTCTCACCGACATCGCGAACGCCATCCGCGCGCAGAACGGCGGCGCGGGCACCTACCTTCCCTCCGAGATGGCGGCGGCGGTGCTCGCGCTCGACGGCACGAAGGCGGGGACGCCATTCCAGGCAGTTGCGGGGTCCGGCACGGGCGTGATCTCGGATGCCGTCTTCGACGGCATCGCGGACGCCATCCGCGCGCAGAACGGGCTCTCGGAGACCTACAAGCCCTCCGAGATGGCGCCGGCGATACTCGCGCTCGTTTGGGACGTGGGCGTGAAGATGCGCGCGATCCTGCTCGCGGACGGCACGCTCGAGTTCAACTACCGCGACGGGCGCTCCTCCGACGTGCCCGGCGCGGTGATCCTGGACGTGTGGGAGGTGGACCCCGCGGGCTACAGCTCGGCGAGCGCGCGGCCGTGGGACGACGTCAAACTCTCCGTGACGCGCGTCGTGTTCGACGGCGACTTCTCCGAGGGCGGGCTCGCCAACGCGAGCTACTTCTTCAACGGGTTCAGTAACCTCGTCGAGATCTCGGGATTCGAGGAGCTCTCGGGCGTGGCATCGTTCAACCAGGCTTTCTCGAGCTGCGATGCCCTTGAGACGATCTACGCGAGCGGCTTCGTCGCCGCCGAGGGGATGACGGGGAGCCTCTGCTTCTACGGGTGCAGCCGCCTCGTGGGCGGAGAGGGCTTCGTGCCCGGCTACTCCGACGGCGCCGACCATCTCGCCTACGGCGAGGAGGGCGTCCTCACAGACCCCGCCTCCGACGCCCGCGAGTGGCTCTCCTGCCACCTGTACGCGGACGGCGAGATCGTGTTCACCCTGGACGACGAGCCCGAGGCGGGACGCAGCCTCTGCATGAGCGGGAGGATGTGCGCCACGGCGCGCTACCAGGCGATCGACGCGCGCGCCTGGGAGGGCGCCGAGGTGGACGTGCTCAAGGCGACGTTCTCCGCCGACCTCTCCTCGCTCGACTTCGTGAACCTGAGCTACTGGTTCTACGGGGACGGCGAGCTCTCGGAGGTCGTCGGGCTCTCGAACCTGCCGGCGGTTCGCGAGATGCGCTACGCGTTCTGCAGCTGCGACTCGCTCGTGGAGATCGACCTGTCGGGCTTCCCGACCGGCGAGCTGGAGGACGTGTTCTACTGCTTCTCCGGATGCGGCTCGCTCACGACGATCTGGGCGGACGCCGACTGGGCGCTTCCCGCCGGGTGCACGGGGTCGGGCGCGTTCTACAACTGCACGTCGCTCGTGGGCGGCGCGGGGACGACGTACTCGAGCTCGCGGATCTCGGCGACGTACATGCGCATCGACGGCGTGGGCGGAGCGGGGTACCTCACGGCGAAGGGCTCTTAACAAGCACCTCTCCGGCGCGTGCGGCTCTTGCGCCGCATGTGCCGGAGGGGTGGACGCGCCGCCGCAGGGGGCTCGGGACGAACCCGCCATGCGGGCGGCGCGAGGGGCGGGGCGTTTTCTTGCCTACGACCTTTTTCCTACAGCGACCCCCGTCGTGAGAATCGCGACAGCGCAGAGCCAGAACTGCCAGCTTTTGAACATAGACCGGTTCGCCTGGTCGCACGTGGTCTGCCTTATCTCCCTGCGCTCTTTGCTAATGTGCGATAAAGAAGTAATAGAAGTGTAAAAAATTTTGCCGTTCCTATCCGGCACTTAGGGCTGTGTCGGATAGGTCAGGCGTTAGGCTTCCGGCAAGTCTATCTTGCCGACAAAGCTGTAATAAATCTCAAT
>CASFQX010000064.1 GCA_949296375.1 uncultured Olsenella sp. | reverse complement strand
GCCCACGTGGGCACGCACGTGGAGATCAAGAACTCCGTCATCGGCAAGGGCTCCAAGGTGCCGCACCTCTCCTACATCGGCGACTGCACGATGGGTGCCGGCGTCAACATCGGCGGCGGATCCATCACCTGCAACTACGACGGCGTGCACAAGAGCCGCACCGTCATCGGCGACAACGTCTTCGTGGGCTCCGACACCATGATGGTTGCCCCCGTGACGATCGGCGACGGCGCGCTCGTGGGCGCCAGCTCCTGCGTCACCAAGGACGTCCCCGCCGACGCGCTCTACCTCGAGCGCGCCGAGCAGCGCATCGTTGAGGGATATGCGTCAAAGAGACTCGAGCGACTGAAGAGAGAGGCCTAGATGTACGAGAACCTGAGCGAGCCCATGCCCCTGCAGAAGGAGATCAAGCTCTACACCGGCACCGGCAACCCCGAGCTTTCCCAGAAGATCGCCGACATCCTGCATCTCGAGCTGCAGGGTCTCAAGATCGAGAAGTTCGCCAACGGAGAGATCTACGCCCGCTTTGACGAGTCCGTCCGCGGCGACGACGTGTTCTTCATCCAGTCGCTCTCCGGCATGAACGTCAACGACCTCCTCATGGAGACGCTCGTCGTTGCCGATGCCGCCAAGCGCGCCTCGGTCTCCAAGTTCACCGCCGTTCTCCCCCACTACTGCTACGCCCGTCAGGACCGCAAGGCCTCTGCGCGCGAGCCCATCACCGCCCGCCTCGTGGCAAACCTCCTCGAGGCCGCCGGCGTTGATCAGGTCATCACCGTTGACCTGCACCAGGGTCAGATCCAGGGCTTCTTTGACATCCCCGTGACGCACCTCACGGCGCTCTATCTCATCGGCGACTACTTCAAGCAGAAGGACTTTGACTGGGAGAACACCGTCGTGGTCTCCCCCGACATGGGCCGCGCGAAGGTTGCCAAGCGCCTCGCGGACTACCTGGGCTGCGAGTTTGCCATCGCGCACAAGAGCCGTCCCAAGCACAACGCGTCCGAGGTCATGGGCATCATCGGCAACATCGAGGGCAAGACCTGCATCGTCAACGACGACATGATCGACACCGCGGGCACCCTCTGCAACTCCGTCAAGAAGCTCAAGGAGATGGGCGCCGGCGACATCTACGTCTCCGCCACCCACGGCATCTTCTCCGGCCCCGCCATCGAGCGCCTGCAGGAGGCCCCGCTCGAGGAGTGCGTCGTCACCGACATCATCCCGTGCGACGCCACCGACAAGCCCGGCTCCAAGATCAAGAGCGTCTCGGTTGCCAACGAGCTGGCGGAGGCCATCAACAGCGTGTACATGCGCCGCTCCGTCTCCGAGATCTTTGGCGGCCAGGGCGCCGAGATCTAACCTGTCAATTGGGGACAGGTACACTTCCCCAGATAAAACCTGTCAAAAGTCACGGGGCCGTCTTCGGGCGGCCCCGTTTTCCGTTTCTAGGTGTTTTTTTGGACACCCGCCGAGTATCGTCCGTCTCTCCACAACAGAATCGCAGGTAAACGTGCTGTGGTTTTTCCGATACTCTTGAGGTACGCGAAAAAACACCTAGAAACGTTTCCTACGCTCAAACGCACCGCAAAGAGACGGGAGATCCATGTCCCAAACCGCCAAGCACGACCCGGCCACCATCAAAATCGTCTGCGGGCTCGGCAACCCAGACGCCGAGTACGCCCGCACTCGCCACAACGCCGGTTTTGCCACGATTGACGCCGTGGCAGCGAGACACGGCGTGCGCTACTGGAAGTCCGAGGCGGGCGCCCAGGTGGCGTCGATCACAGTTGCCGACAAGAACGGCGAGAAGCGCGAGGTTCTTCTCGCCAAGCCGATGAGCTACATGAACACCTCGGGCGGGCCACTCTCCAAGCTGGCGCGCGCCCACCACGTGCGACCCGAGGAGATTCTCGTGGTGCACGACGAGGTGGACCTTGCCGCCGGCGAGGTGCGTCTCAAGCTGGGCGGCGGTCTCAACGCGCACAACGGCCTGCGCTCCATCGCGGACAAGCTGGGGAGCCGCGACTTCGCTCGTGTCCAGTTTGGCATCGGCCGCCCGCCCGGACGCATGCCAGTGGCCGACTACGTGCTTCGCGAGCTCAAGGGCACGTTCCTCGAGGACTTCGAGCTCACCGTCGAGCGCGCCGCTGACCTCGTCGATGCCTGCCAAAGGGGACAGGTACAGATTCGCAGTTGAAACCTGCCAAAAGTTGAGCGCCGTCGCCAACAGCAAACTTTTGGCAGGTTTTATCTGGTCAAACAACCCCGTCCCCTTTTGACAGGATGCCGCCTACCGGTCTTCTTGCCCGCCTATGTTGGAACGCGCAAGCGCTGGGGTACAATCAAGAGTTGGAAGGCCACACGGCCCAACAACGAGGGAATGCAGGAGAGGAGTGCGGTTAATGTACAAGATCCTCGAAAAGACGCAGTTCTCGGAGAAGGTGTTCAAGTTCCGCATCGAGGCGCCCCGGATGGCCAAGCACGCACACGCCGGCCAGTTCCTGATGGTGCGCGCCAACGAGACGGGCGAGCGCGTCCCGTTCACGCTCGCTGGCTGGAACGCCGACGAGGGCTGGGTCGAGTTCATCTTCATGGTGATCGGCAAGACCACTGAGATGCTGTCCGCCTACAACGAGGGCGACTCCATCAAGGACGTCACCGGCCCGCTGGGCGTCCCCACCGAGATGGCAGACGGCCCCTGCGCGGTCATCGGCGGCGGCGTTGGCCTGGCCATCGCCTTCCCGGTTGCACGCCACCTGGTGGAGACCGGCCACGAGGTCCACGCCATCATGGGCGCACGCACCAAGGACCTCCTGCTCCTTGAGGACCAGTTCCGCGAGATCCTCCCGGACGACCACATTCACATCACCACCGACGACGGCTCCTACGGCGAGAAGGGCGTGGTCACCGCACCGCTCGAGCGCCTGCTCGAGGCCAAGGCCGTCTCCCAGGTCTTCTGCGTCGGCCCCGTGCCCATGATGAAGTTCTCCGCCCTCACGGCCGAGAAGTACAACACGCCGATCACCGCGTCGCTCAACCCGATCATGGTTGACGGCACCGGCATGTGCGGCTGCTGC
>CASFQX010000063.1 GCA_949296375.1 uncultured Olsenella sp. | reverse complement strand
GGCCAGGACATCACCGACCCCAAGACCGACGTCAACGACGTCCGCAAGCGCATGGGCATGGTGTTCCAGCAGTTCAACCTGTTCCCGCACCTGGACGCGCTGCACAACGTCATGCTCGCCCAGCAGAAGGTGTTGGGGCGCTCCGCCGCGGAGGCCGAGAAGGTCGCCCGCGAGCAGCTTGCCCGCGTGGGCCTTGCCGAGCGCGCGGACTACTATCCCGACGAGCTCTCCGGCGGCCAGCAGCAGCGCGTGGCCATCGCGCGCGCCCTTGCCATGGAGCCGCACGTCATGCTCTTCGACGAGGCCACGAGCGCACTGGACCCGGAGCTCGTGCGCGGTGTCCTGGACGTCATGCGCGAGCTCGCCGAGCAGGGCATGACGATGGTCGTGGTCACGCACGAGATGGGGTTCGCCCGCGACGTCGCCGACCGTGTGGTCTTCATGGAGGGCGGCTACGTGGTGGAGGAGGGTGCCCCTGAGCAGCTCTTCACCAGCCCCAAGAGCCCCCGTACCGCGGAGTTTCTCGGCAGCATAGACTAGCGACAAGGCCTCCGAACACATCATTGCCAATGCGTAAACCAGCGTTTTGAGAACGTTGCTAGCTGCGGCTTGTTTACGAGGTTCTGACAACGCTCCCGCATCATACGGGAGCGTTGTGCTAATCTTTCAAAAACATGTGCACTTTTCCGGGAGGCTTGGATGCACCACAAGAACATCCTGCTCGTGTCCGCGACGACTCGTCTGCACGATCGCATGCGCGAGCTCTCGCATGCCATCGACGTCTCCATCGCGCTTGCGAACGAGGACACCTTTCCCCAGGCCGTCTCCTCTGGTCACGAGTTTGACCTCGTTATTCTCGACGGCGAGGGTATGAGCCAGGACCTTCTCAACTCCGTGGACTCCTTTGTGGCGGAGAACGGCTTCACGCCCCGGCTGATGGTTCAGGACCCCGACAAGCTGGCTACGCTCCACATGCCCACGCAGGGCACCAACGACTTCATTCTCTCCACGGCAAGCACCGCCGAGTTTGAGCTCCGCTGCACCCTGCTTTTGTGGCCGGGGGAGGAGAGCGCGCCGGCGGACATCGTCACGATCGACAACATGACGATCAACCTCGCCACCTATCAGGTGACGATCGACGAGCGTCCCGTGGACCTCACGCTCATGGAGTACTCGCTGCTGTCGTTCCTGGCAACGCACCCCTCGCGCGCCTACTCGCGCGAGACGCTGCTCCACCGCGTCTGGGGCTTCGAGTACTGCGGCGGCACGCGCACCGTCGACGTCCACATCCGTCGCGTGCGCTCCAAGGTGGGTCCGCAGGTCGCGAGCCACATCGTCACCATCCGTGGCGTGGGCTACCTCTTCCGTATCTAAAGGGCTTGCGAGACGCGCCGTCCCGTACTCTTCGTCTCCGCCGACGTTTGTCCGAGAAAACGCCCTTCTCGGCAATGCCGGGTTTTCTCGTCTTGAAATCGCCACTTCTCGGCGGGTTGGCGGGCCGGATGCCCCGTTTTTTAGCGTTTTCGGGCGAGAAAAACGGTGTGCCCGAAAGCGCCAACTGGGAAAACACGATTCCAACGTGGGTGCGACTGGAGGCTCGCCTCGCTGAGATGCCGAGAACAGCGAATTATCGGACGCGATTTTCACGTTTTGCCGAGAACAGAGAATTTCAAAGCACGCGAGACATCCCGAGCTGTCCCGGCCCCCGACACCCGCAGCCTGATGTGAACTCATTTTTTCAGATAGCGGAAAGCAACGTGTCACTGAGGTGGTGGTCGTAAAATCACCTGAGTCATGGGTTTTGCGATGGGTACATTCGTCCACGAAGCAGGAATCGTCGCACGTGGCGACGCTTCGAGAAAAGAGGATGTATGGGCGATAACGTCTTTGGCTCGTCTCAGCCGCAGGGGTCCGGCGACCAATCACAGCAACCTTGGGAGAAGCAGGCGACTCAGCAGTCTCAGGCGCCGGGCTACCAGGCATCCGGCTCTCAGGGCCAGGCGGCTGCCCCCGGCTACTCCTGGGCGCATGAGGCAGGAGCCTCGAACGGAACGCAGGGTGGCGACTACGGGCAGACGACGCGCAGGCCTCCCGTTCCCGGTCAGTACGGCTCGGCGGGCTACGGCCAGTCCGCTGGCAACAATGCCACTGGCTCGACGTCTCAGGGCTTCTCCTCCAACGCTTCCTCCGGGGCTCCGGTTCCTCCGGACTTTAACGCCAACCCCACGAAGAAGAGCAAGGGTGGTCACTCCACGCTCAAGACGCTGCTCATCGGGCTTCTCGGCGGTCTTGTGGGCACGGGAGCGCTCGTGGGCTCGCTCGTCCTTGCGGGCGTTATCGGCCCCGCCACCACGACGCAGCTCGTGAGCACCGACGGGGTGCAGGAAATCACGATTGATCCCAACGACGAGGACGTTACCGTTGCCAACGCCGTTGCTGCCAAGGCGCTGCCCTCCGTCTGCACGGTCTATTGCACCTTCCCAGGGGGTTCCGGCATGGGATCGGGCGTCATCTATGACACAGACGGCAACATCATCACCAACAACCACGTCATCGAGGACGCCGAGAGCATCTCCGTCACCTATAACGGCAAGAGCTACGAGGCGACTCTCGTGGGCACCGACCCCTCGAGCGACGTCGCCGTCATCCACGCGGACTTTGGCGGGGACTCCGTCACGCCCATGGAGATCGGTGACTCCGCTGACCTGCAGGTGGGCGATTGGGTCATGAGCGTGGGCAGCCCCTTCGGCCTTGAGAACTCAGTGTCCCAGGGCATCGTCTCCGCGCTCTCGCGCAGCACCCTGCTCGAGAACTCTACCGGCAACACGCTCTACACCAACCTCATCCAGACCGACGCCACGATCAACCCAGGCAACTCCGGCGGCGCGCTCGTGGATGACGAGGGCAGGCTCGTGGGCATCTGCACGCTGTTCTCGTCTGACACCGAGAGCTTCGCGGGCATCGGCTACGCCATTCCCGGCAACTACGCGACCCAGGTGGCCGACAAGATCATCGCGGGGGAGACCGTCACTCACGCCTACATCGGACTCACCATGCAGACCGTCAACGCGCAGAACGCCGTTCGCAACAACCTCTCCGTTGACTACGGCGCCTACGTGATCGAGGTCGCCGAGGGCGGCCCCGCCGAGGCGGCGGGAATCCAGGCCGGTGACGTGATCATCGGCATCGGCGGCGAGCAGATCGACTCCGCGGACGCGGCGATTCTCGCCGTGCGCTCCCACGAGATCGGCGACACCGTTGAGGTTACCGTCATGCGCGGCGACGAGGAGAAGAGCTTTGAGGTGACGCTGAGCTCCGACGAGGCACTCCAGGAGGAGCAGGATCGCCAGGAGCAGCAGCGCCAGGAGACCGTGGACATCAACGGCCAGGACATCTCCATCGACGACCTGATTGAGCTCTACGAGCAGTACCAGAACATGGGCATGCCCATGCGCTAGTCGTACGCGCTCCACAGACGCGTCATTCGAGGGGCCCCGCCTGCGCGGGACCCCTCGTTCTTTGTGATGCGGCAGGGCGATTATGTTGGGGGCAGTTAGTTCTTCTCGCCGTTGGAGGGCGCGTGCGCGGCGGCGCTTAGGATGCGGCGCCGTTGGAGGGCGCATCTCGTCTGGTCCCTCTTTTGCAGGGAAATAGTAAGCGCTTTCACGTGGTTTGCCCTCCAAGGGGGCGATTGTTTATGCACCCCCAGGCTCCTGCCCTCCAACGGCGCCATACCCTAAGCGGCAAACGGCGTTGGCCCTCCAATGGCGAGAAGAACTAAGCTTCACTCGGCAATCGCCCTCTAACGACCCTCGTTCTTAAGCGCACGATTCGAAACCTCCGACTCCAGCCCGCTCAGCTCTTCTCGCCAATTGTTGTCCGGCAGGACGGGTAAGCTTGTGCAAACGAGAAACGGAGGTCCCATGGCAGAGATCAGGTGCCCGCACTGCGGCGAGGTGTTCCAAGTGGACGAGACGGAGTACGCGGAGATCGTGCGTCAGGTGCGCGATGCCGAGTTCCAACGTGAGCTCTCCGCGCGCGAGCAGCTCGCCGAGCGCGAGCGCAGAAGTGCCGTGGAGGCCGCCGTTGCCAAGGCGCGTCAGGAGGCACAGGACGGCGCCGCTCGCGAGCGGGAGGAGCTCCAGGCGCAGCTCGCGGAGGCGCGGGAGAGGGCGCAGCGCATCGCTGCCGAGAAGGACGGCGAGCTCGCACGCCTGCGCGCTGAGGTGGAGCGCGGGTCTGACGCCGCAAAGATCGCCGCGGCGGACGTGGAGCGCAAGCTCGCCCAGCAGCTCTCCGAGCGAGAGCGTCAGCTTGCCGAGAAGGAGCAGGCGCTCGCGGGCGCGGCGGCCGAGAGGGACCGCGCACTCGCCGCTGCCGACGCCGAACGGCAACGCGCCCTCGCAGATGCGGCGACGAGGAGCGCCGAGGAACTCGCTGCTCGCGACCGTCGTATCGCCGAGCTCGAAGCCCAGATGAGCGCACGAGAGAGCTCGTTTGCCACCGAGAAGGCGCTCGCCGTCACGGAGGCAACTGGCGAGCAGGGGCGCCGTATCGCCGAGCTCGAGGGTGACCTGCGTACGGCGCACCTCGAGCGCGAGCAGGTGGAGGCCTCGCTCAGGCAGCAGATGGTCGAGCAGGCCGCGTTCAAGGACCAGACCATCCGCGACCGGGAGGACGAGATCGAGCGCCTTCGCAACCAGCGCGCCCGTCTCTCCACCAAGCTGATCGGCGAGACCCTTGAGCAGCACTGCGAGATGGAGTTCAACCGCTGGCGGCCCACGGCATTCAGAAACGCCGAGTTCCATAAGGACAACGACGTCGTGGACGGCTCCAAGGGAGACTACGTCTATCGCGAGAAGGACGAGTCGGGCGTGGAGATCGTCTCCATCATGTTTGAGATGAAGAACGAGGACGACGCCTCCGCCGCGACGAGCCGCAAGAGAAATGCGGACTTCTTCAAGAAGCTCGATCAGGACCGGCGCAACAAGGGCTGCGAGTACGCGGTGCTCGTCTCGATGCTCGAGCCCGAGAACGAGCTCTACAATGCGGGCATCGTCGACGTCTCCTACGAGTACGAGAAGATGTACGTCATACGACCGCAGTTCTTCATCCCCATGATCACGCTGCTGAGAAACGCCGCAGAGAACGCGCAGTCGTACCGCCGCGAGCTCTCGGAGATTCGCCAGCAGAACATCGACATCACGCATTTCGAGGACGCTCTCGAGGACTTCAAGGAGAAGTTCGGGAAGAACTACGAGACGGCGAGCCGCAAGTTCCAGACGGCAATAGACGAGATAGACAAGACCATCCTGCACCTCCAGAAGGTCAAGGAGAACCTCACCTCCTCGGAGAACCAGCTGCGCCTGGCAAACAAGAAGGCGGATGAGCTCACCATTCGCAAGCTCACGTGGAAGAACCCCACGATGAGCGAGAAGTTCAAGGAGGCTCGCGCCGTCCGCGGGGATACGGGGAACGCCGCCGACGCCGTCGAGCCCGACGCGGTGGAGTAGCGGCGTCTTGGGCCAGCGTATCCGCTTGTCAAGGGCGCCGGTTCCGCCTCAGGTCGCGTCGTTCGCCCACTAGCTTAAAAGAGCCTTTGCCGTTCTCGGTTATAACGGGGAGGATGGATTCTTGCTGCTCTGAGGCGGAGAGGGGGAGCGATGTTTTGCTCGCGTTGTGGCGCCCAGCTTCCTGATGGGGCGGAGTTCTGCGGGAACTGCGGTCAGCAAGTTGCTGACGGGGGTATGGGGCCGGTTTCTGTGCCCCCGGCCATGCAGCCAGTCCCCCAGCTGCAGACAGCGCCCGCCGGGCGCAAGCGCCGGCTGGTCGCGGTTATCGCTGTCGCGGCGGTTGCCGTGGTCGCGCTCGCCGCCGTGGCGGGCGCGGGGCTCTACTTCAGTGGGCCCTCGACGGGATTCTCGGGCGCGTAAGCGTGCCAGACGTCGTTGGCGAGAAGCCCTATGATGCGCTGCAGGACCTCAAGTCCGCGTCGGGCGCGTGGCAGATCACGCTCCGAGACGAGGGTGGACGCGCCGTCGAGGTGACGGATGAGTTCTCGTACCAGTTCTATGAGGTGGACTCCATAAGCCCCGAACCTGGATCGGTCCTGAACGCTGCCGACGAGAGCCAGGACGTGGTCGTGACGCTTGCCAAAACGCGGCGCCAGCTCGAGCGCGAGCAGCTGATTCAAGAGGAAATCAATCGTGGGCCCTTCGATAACGTGACGGGCGAGGGCTGCTCCGACGAGGGCTGCTATGTCGAGTTCACGTTCACCATGATGATGGATGCGCGCTCTTGGGAGTGGTGCTATGACGACGGTACGGAAGATTCGAATGTCGTCTACTACCAGGACCTGGCCAACCGGCTCGGCACGTCGGTGGTGAGCTCCGTCTACTCGATGGACGGCACCCTCGTCTGTCTCTACACGAGTGTTCGAGACGAGGCAGGCGAGGAGGAGACCAATCGTGCGCGCGACCGTTCCCAGCAGATTCTGGACGATGCCAAGCAGAGTGCCCGCGACTCCGCCGACGATCTACTCTCGCAGCTCTGCTCCGTCATAGCGGAGTCGGATACGGTCTTGCTTCAGAATTCGCTCTCGAGCCTTGGCGCCTCCGGCTCTGGCGAGGTGACGTCAGCTACGAGTTGGACGACACGAGCGTGCGCATCACCGAGCGCGGCGGCTTCGATGGGTCGGCCTGGCCCACCAAGCTCAGCACAAACGGGTCGGAGAGGGTATACGAGCGCACGGCCGACTTCCTCACCGCCTGCACGGACCGCTCCGTCGAGTACACCATCGTCAACAACAAGGGCGACGTGCTCTTCAGCTACACCGCTCCGGCAGGCTCCTACGATCCCGTCGTAACCGAGTAAGCCCGCCCGATGGCAAGTGGGTCCCACGCTCTGTCCCAACTGCGGAAGCTGGGTTTCTGGCGACAGGGGTTCTGCGCGCGCTACGCACGCAGGGCGGCCAGGACGTCCTCGGTGATGCCCTCGACGGTGATGCCGCAGTTGGCGAGAAGATCGCTGGGATTGTAGCGGTCCACGAAGGCGAGGGGGAGGCCGTAGCAGAGCGTCCGGACGTCGTCGCGAGCGGCGAGCACGCGGGCGCAGCGCTCGCCAAAGCCGCCGTCCAGAACGCCGTCCTCGAGTGTCACCACCACGCGGTGCTTCTCGGCAAGCTCGGCAAGAAGCGCCTCGTCCGGAGTGGTCGCCAGTCGGGGGTTCACGAGCGTGGCGTCCACGCCGCGCGTCGCCAGCTCGTCCGCCACGCGCTCCCCGAGGGAGAGGAAGTCACCGAGGGCGAGAATCGCCACATCGGAGCCCTCGCGAAGGGTCTCCCAGCCATGGGTGTAGTCCTCCGCCTGGGCAAAGTCCGGCCGCGAGGCGATGTCTGCCACGGGAACGCGAATGGCCACCGGACCACCCTCGTGCTCGATCGACCAAGAGAGCATGTCGAGGTACTCCTCGATGCAGGTGGGGGCGAGGTAGGTGAGCCCGGGCATGGCGCCGAGCATCGGGATGTCGAAGAAGCCGAGGTGGGTTGCATCGGTCGTGCCAAAGGCCGAGGCGCCAAAGACGAGGATCGTCGCGTTTGCTCCGTTGAGGCAGAGGTCGTGCCAGAGCTGGTCGTAGGCCCGCTGCAGGAAGGTCGCGTAGATGCCAAGGACCGGGCGGGCTCCGCCGCGCGCGAGGCCGGTAACAAAGCTCACGGCGTGCTCCTCGGCGATGCCCACGTCAACGAAGCGGTCGCCTGCCTGCTCGCGGAGCTCGGGCGTGAAGCCCATGATGTAGGGAGTGGCGGCGTTCACGGCAACGACGCGCGGGTCCGTCTTGATCCAGTCCAGCAGGAGGGCGCCGGTCACGTTGGCGTAGTTCTCGTCCGCGGGATGGGCCGTCGCGCCGGGGCGGACAACGCCGGTTGAGACGTCGAAGGGGACGGCGTGATGCCACCCCTCCGGGTTGCTCCGTGCGGGCTCGTAGCCGTGGCCCTTCTCGGTGTGGATGTGGAGGACCACTGGGTGGTCCGTTCCGCGTAGCTCGCGCAGGGCGTCCTCGAGCGCGGCGATGTTGTGGCCGGCCTCGAGGTAGCGGTAGTCCAGCCCGAGGGCGCGAAAGACGTTGTGCTCCGAGGCGCCACGCGTGGCGCGCAGCTCGGCGAGGTTGCGGTAGATGCCGCCGCGGTTGGGGGCGATCGACCACTCGTTGTCGTTCACGATGACGATGAGGCCGGTGTCAAGCTCGGCGGCGTTGTCGAGGCCCTCGAAGGCAAGACCGCCGGAAAGGGCTCCGTCGCCGATGATGGCAACCACATCGTACTTCTCGCCAGCTACGTCGCGCGCGTGGGCGAGGCCGCAGGCAAGGCTCACGGACGTGGAGGTGTGCCCCATGGAGAAAAGGTCGTGCGGGGACTCGCTGGGGTTGGCAAAGCCGGAGACCTCTCCGTAGCGCGACGGGTCAAAGTACGCGGGTGCACGGCCGGTGAGCATCTTGTGCGCGTAGGTCTGGTGGGAGACGTCGAAGACGATCTTGTCCCGCGGCGTCTCGAAGACGCGGTGCAGGGCAATCGCGAGCTCGACGATCGCGAGGTTGGAGGCGGTGTGGCCACCGGTCTTCGCGGTGGAAGAGACAATCGCGGCGCGAATCTCCTCTGCAAGGGAGGGGAGCACGGAGGCGGGGAGGGAACGCACGTCGTCAGGCGAGCTGATGTGCTCGAGATACATGGCACCCTCTCTCCCTCGATGTCCGGTATGGCCCTCTAGCATCTCATATTATCGGACGGAAGTTGTGTCACATATGCGGAAAAGGCGACCGGCAAGAGTTGCTGTGCCACGGTGAAAACGACCTTGAGTTCTTGTTGACAGAACATGTGTACCCCTCTAGAATAGAACAAACGTTCCCGAACAACTGTTCTTAACTGGAGGGGTTGTCATGGATGGGCTGGCGCGTGTTGACGAGCTGTACGAGCGGGTCTCTTCACTTATCGAGCGTTCTCTCGGGCGGGCGCGCGCAGCGATCAATATTTCGATGGTGTACACCTACTTTGAGATTGGGCGGATGATTGTTGAGGTCGAGCAGGGCGGAAGCCAGAGGGCAGAGTGCGGGAAGGCGGTGCTCAAGGGGCACTCGGAGCGTTTGACTGAGCGCTTTGGGCGGAGGTATTCGGAGGACAACCTCACGAACATGCGGCGCTTCTTCCTCGTGTATGGGCAGGACCGAATTTCCGAAACACCGTTTCGGAAATTCGGTGCCATGCCTGTGACGAGCACAGGCCGCTCGTTCTATCTCAGCTGGTCTCACTATCTGCTGTTCATGCGCATCGACAACGTTGAGGAGCGCCACTTCTACGAGATAGAGGCGGCACGCAACGGCTGGAGTCTCTCTGAGCTTGGCCGGCAGCGAGACAGTGCGCTCTACGAGCGTCTCGCCCTCAGCCGCGACAAGGAGGGCGTCAGGCGTCTCTCGCGGGAGGGTCAGGTCGTGGAGGGCCCCGGTGATCTGGTCAAGGCCCCTACGTTCTTGAGTTCCTCGGCCTTCCCGAGCTTCCGTGTCTCTCTGAGTCGGGGCTAGAGTCTCGAATTGTCGATCAGCTCGAGACGTTTCTTCTCGAGATGGGAACGGGGCTCACCTTCGTCGAGAGACAGGCGAGGCTGACGTTTGACGAGGACCACTATTACGTCGACCTGGTCTTCTTCAATCGTATTCTCAGATGCTTCGTGTTAGTTGACCTGAAGATGGGACGACTCAGACACCAAGATCTGGGGCAGATGCAGATGTATGTGAACTACTACGATCGCAAGGTAAAGCTACCGGACGAGGGGCCCACTATTGGAATTGTGCTCTGCAAGGACAAGAAGGACTCCGTGGTGGAGAAGACCCTTCCGGAGGGCGAGCAACATATCTTTGCGAGCAAGTACCAGACGGTGCTTCCCAGAAAGGAGGACCTCGTCCGCCTGCTCGAAGAGGAGGGCTCCTAGGCCAGGCTTGCAAGATCTTTGGACCGTCGCCTCACGGGAGGTTGCCGCACGCTAAAATGACGGGCGAAAAGAACGAGGGAGGGTGCGCATGAACCTGGATGAGCTGGAGATTGGCAAGGACGCGATCGTGGCGTCGGTTGACTGTGACGAGCCGTCGCTGCGCCAGCACATCTTGGACATGGGCCTCACGCCTGGCGTGGAGGTCACGCTCATGAAGCGCGCCCCCATGGGCGACCCGCTTGAGATTCGCCTGCGCGGCTACGAGCTCACGCTGCGTGCGAGCGACGCCGCCCACATCGCGCTCACCCAGGTGCACGACATGCACGATCTTCCTCAGGGCAGGGAGCGCCTGGAGGCCGCCGAGCACCCCGCCATCGGCGAGAAATACGCGCCGCGCGCGGCCGGCAAGGCAATCCCGGAGGGGCGTCCACTGAAGCTCGCCCTCGCCGGCAACCAGAACTGCGGAAAGACCACGCTCTTCAACGCGCTTACGGGTTCTAATCAGCACGTGGGTAACTTCCCGGGCGTCACCGTGGACCGCAAGGACGGGCAGATCAAGGGGCATCCCGAGGTCACGGTGACGGATCTGCCGGGCATCTACTCGCTCAGCCCCTATACGAGCGAGGAGGTGGTGAGCCGCCGCTTCATTCTCGAGGACAACCCGGACGCGATCATCGACATCGTGGACGCCACCAACATTGAGCGCAACCTCTATCTCACGCTCCAGCTCATGGAGCTTGACCGGCCGATGGTTCTCGCGCTCAACATGATGGACGAGCTCACGGCCAACGGCGGCACCGTGAGCGTGAACCGCCTTGAGGCTGCGCTCGGAATCCCCGTGGTCCCTATCTCCGCCGCTCGCGAGGAGGGCATCTCTGAGCTCGTGGAGCACGTGCTTCACGTTGCGCGCTTCCGCGAGCATCCGGGGCGTGTGGACTTCTGTGCGGCGGATGGTCCGGACCACGGAGCCCTTCACCGCTGCATCCACGGCATCTGCCACATCATCGAGGACCACGCCGCCGCGGCCAACCTTCCCGTGCGCTTTGCGGCCACCAAGCTCATCGAGGGCGACCGTCTCGTGATGGGCGCCCTCGGCCTCGACCAGAACGAGCTCGACGCCGTGGAGCACATCATCACGCAGATGGAGGACGAGTCCGGCCGCGACCGCATGGCCGCCCTCGCGGACATGCGCTTCTCGTTCATCGAGCGCGTCTGCGCCGAGTGCGTGGTCAAGCCGCGCGAGAGCCGCGAGCATGCGCGCTCGGTGGCTGCGGACCGCATCCTCACGGGCAAGTACACCGCCATCCCGGTGTTCATCGGCATCATGGCGCTCGTTTTCTGGCTCACGTTTGACGTGGTTGGCCAGCGGCTCTCCGACCTTCTCGCCCTG
>CASFQX010000062.1 GCA_949296375.1 uncultured Olsenella sp. | reverse complement strand
TGGCCCCATGCGAGCACGAGGGCAACGACCACGGCGATCGCGGCAAGAACGATGAGGTCCGACGATTCAAGCAGGCGCTTCTTCATAGGGGCTAGTTGCTTCCTCTTCTGGTGATGATGGCGGAGCGGAGGGCCACGACGGTCATGCCGGCCGCAGCGAGGGCCGCGATGGCGGCCGGGGTGACGGAGGCGTCACCGGTCTGGGCCAGCGGGCCGTTGCCAGCGGAGCCCTGGAAGCCGGTCTGGGTCTGGGAGCCCTGCTGCGGGTCGTTGGTGGTCTGGCCACCGTTCCCGGAGCCGCCCTGCTGGTTGCTGTTGTCGCCGGGCTGCTGGTTGTCGCCGGGCTTCTGGTTGTCGCCGGGCTTCTGGTTGTCGCCGGGCTGCTGGCCGCCCTGCTGGTCATCAACGCGCTCGATGGTCACCTGGTCGAGGATGTCGTCCTCGGTCACCTGGGCGTCGTCGGTGTAGTAGGTGGTGAAGGTGATGGAGTCCTCGGTCACCGTGGCGAGGGACATGTTCTGGCGCTGCGACTGGTCCTGAACCGCGGAGAACGTGTTCTGCGCGAGGTTCTGGATCTCGTAGTACTTGGAGCCGGAGGCCGAGTTGGCCGTGATGTAGAGCACCTGGCCGCTCTCGGGGTTGGTCAGGGTGTCCTGGACCTCGTCGGTGATGACGGGCTTGGTACCCTCCATCAGGTACGTACGGGTGTAGACGTGGTCGTGGCCCATGAGGACGGCATCGACGCCCAGGTCGGAGAAGACCACGGGAAGCTCGGAGCGACGCTGGAGGATGTCGCTGTCGGCCGTGTGGCTGGCCACAGAGTACACGGAGTGGTGGAAGGTGACGATCTTCCAGCTGGCGTCCGGGTTCTGGGCGATTGCGTCCTCCATGAAGGCCTTGTGCTCGGAGGTGCTCATGTTGTTGGAGTTGAGCGACATGAAGAGCACGCCGTTGTAGGTGAACCAGAAGTCACCGGAGCCGTCGCCCGCGTTGTCCGTGGCACCAAGCTCGGAGACGTTGGGCATGTTGAAGTTGTAGGTGTAGTGCTGGTTGTTGTTGTACGTGTCGTGGTTGCCCACGTTGGTGGCAAGCGTGATGCCGTGGAGCGCCTCGGGCGCGAAGAAGCCCTCGTACTCCTCCTCGATGGTGTTCACGTCGCGCGTGTTGACCTGGTCGCCCAGGGAGATCATGAAGTCGGTCTCGGGGAAGGCCGCCGTCATGGTGTCGAGCGTGTTGGTCCAACCCTCCACGTCGGAGGCAACGTCACCACTGGCACCGATCTGCGGGTCGCCGGCAAACATGAACGAGAAGGACTCGCCGTCGCCGAGGTTACCGGTGGAGAACTCGTAGGTCTCGGACCAGGCGCCGTCGTTGCCAACGCGGTAGAGGTAGTCGGTGTTGGCGGCGAGGTCGTCGACGGTGGCCTTGAAGGAGTTCCAGCCCTCGAGCTCAGAGCCGTCAACGTCGGCGGTCACGGACACGGCGCCCTCGGTCGGGAACGCGGAGCCGGCCGTCCAGCCCTCGGGCTTCTCGGCAACCTGGACCATGGCGTCCCTGGTGGTGGTGCCGAGCCAGTTGAAGTTGCGGGAGGTCTCGGTGGCGCCGATCTCCAGGGAGACGCGGTCGACCTGCGGCTGCTCCGGCTCGACGGGCGCGCCGGTGCGCTGGATGGTCACCTGGTCGAGGATGTCGGCGTCGGTCACCTGGGCGTCGTCGGTGTAGTAGGTGGTGAAGGTGATGGAGTCCTCGGTCACCGTTGCGAGAGACATGTTCTCGCGCTTGGACTGGTCCTCGACCGCAGAGAAGCTCTTCTCCACGTTGTCCTTGATGTTGTAGAACTTGGAGCCAGACGCGGAGTTTGCCGTGATGTAGAGCACCTGGCCGTCGGCCGGATCGGTGAGGACGTCCTGCACGCCGCCCTCGTTGACGGGCGTGGTGCCGTCCATGAGGTAGGTGCGGGTGTAGACGTGGTCGTGGCCCATGAGGACGGCGTCGATGTCCAGGTCGGAGAAGACCACGGGCAGCGTGGAGCGACGGGCGAGGATGTCTCCGTCGGTGGTGTGGCTTGCCGTGGAGTACACGGAGTGGTGGAAGGTCACGATCTTCCAGTTGGCGTCTGGGTTGGCCGCAATTGCCTCCTCGAGGAACGCCTTGTGAACAGCCGTGTTCTGCTCGTTGGAGTTAATGGACATGAACAGCACGCCGTTGTAGTTGAACCAGTAGTCGCCTGAGGCGGCGCCAGTGGAGTCGACGGCACCCCAAGCGGAGCGGTTGGGCATGTTGTAGTTGTAGCTGTAGTGCTGGTTGTTGGCACCAGTCTCGTGGTTGCCCACGTTGGTGGCCATGGTGATGCCATGGAGCACCTCGGGTGCGAAGTAACCCTCGTACTCGCCCTCAACGGTCTCGGGATTAGAGGCGTTGATCTGGTCGCCCAGGGAGATCATGAAGTCGGTCTCGGGGAAGGCGGACATCATGGTATCGAGCGTGTTGGTCCAACCCTCGGTGTCGCTCGCGGCGTTGCCGGAGGCGCCGATCTGCGGGTCGCCGGCAAACATGAAGCTGAAGGATTCGCCGTTGCCGATGTTGCCAGTCTCAAAGCCGTAGGCGGCAGACCAGTTAGTGCCGTTGCCCACGCGGTAGATGTAGGAGGTATTGCCCTCGAGGCCGCCGACGGTGGCCTTGTAGGAGCTCCAGCCCTCACGCTCGCTGCCACCCCTCTCGGCCTGGACGTTGGCAACAAAGTCCGCGTCCGCGGGGAACGCGGAGCCGCTGGTCCAACCCTCGGGCATGAGGGCAACCTGGACATAGCCGTCAAGGTCAGACGTGCTCATCCAGTTGAAGTTGCGCTGGGACGACGTGGCGCCGATCTCCAGGGAGATGCGGTCAAACTGCACGCCGCTCTCGTTCTGAACCTCGATCTCGGCGGCGGGCTGAGCCTCGGCGGCACCCGCCGTTCTGCCGGTGGCAACCGTCACAACGCCCAGCATGAGCACCAGGGCGCACAGCGCGGCGAGCCACCTCTTCCTTACTTTCATGCTACCCCTCTCTACGTAGGAACCCGGCGGCAGGGACGCCGCAGAGTCAGACGTGAACGTTATAGAGGGGCTGTGGGCGGGTTTCAGAAACGAGCACGCAAGAAGGCGGTAAGGGAGTTTAACGCGAGTGTTAGCCCGCAGGTGAGGGAGCCCGTTGGCACGGACGACGGGCGACCGTCCCGCGAGCGCGGCATACAAAACGGCCCCCGGCGCGATGCCGGGGGCCGCAGCTCGGACTATGGCGTCAGCAACTTACGCCTCGGCGTAGAGGTCCTTGAGCTTGAGCAGGTGCGCGTAGCGAGCCATGGCGGCCTCCTCGTTCTGGGCGAAGAGCTCCTTGGCGCGCTCGGGGAAGGAGCGGGTAAGCGAGGTGTAGCGAGCCTCGTTCATGAGGAAGTCCTGGTATCCGCCAGCCGGCTCCTTGGAGTCGAGCGTGAACTTCTTGCCCGTGGGGGCAGCCGGGTTGAAGCGGAAGAGGTTCCAGTAACCGCACTCCACGGCCTTCTTCATCTCCATCTGGCAGTTCTGCATGCCGCCGCCCTTGATGGAGTGCATCTCGCACGGGCTGTAGCCGATGATAAGCGACGGGCCGTCGTAGTTCACGGCCTCGTGGATGGCCTTGAGCGTCTGGTTCATGTTGGCGCCCATGGCGACCTGGGCCACGTAGACGTAGCCGTAGGACATGGCGATCTCGGCGAGGCTCTTCTTCTTGGTCACCTTG